>NZ_CP159289.1:6165000-6538026 GCF_040448675.1 Dyadobacter sp. 676
TTCTCGCCGCACTGGCTTGCGGATATACCGCTTCCGCCCAAAAGGGAAAGCCGCTATTCCCTGACCAGCCCGGGATGGTTTCCTACACGTTTCGTTCGAGCCTTTCCAAAGATGCGGCGGCGACGCTGGATACGATCAAGGCGCTGAAAATTACCGACATGGAGTTTTCGAGCTTGTTTGGTAAAACGGCGGCGGAGTTACGCAAGTTGCTCGACGAGCGGGGGATCAAATGCTCGTCTTTCGGCGTCGGTTATGACGATGCCCTGAACAAAACGCAGGAGGTGGGCAATAACGCCAAAACATTGGGGGCAAGCTATGTGCGCGTGGCATGGGTACCGCATAAGGAGCCTTTTACGCTCGAAATGGCACAAAAGACCGTAGCCGATTTCAACAAGATCGGTAAGCAGCTCAAAGACGAGTTCGGTCTGACGTTCTGCTACCACAACCACGGTTATGAATTCGAAAAGTATGGCGAGGGAACACTCATGGACTATATTATCCAGAATACCGATCCGCAGTACGTGAGTTTCGAACTGGATATGCTCTGGACGTTCTTCCCGGGTCAGGACCCCGCCGCCTTAATCGCCCGGTATCCCGATCGCTTCAAACTGATGCACATGAAGGACCTGAAGAAGGGAGTGGTCGGCAATATGTCGGGTAACACACCGGTAGAAAACGACGTAGCACTGGGGACAGGGCAGATCGATATTCCGGCTGTGCTGAAAGCGGCCAGAAAGGCGGGCGTCAGGCACTATTATATCGAGGACGAGAGTCCGAGCTACGCCACGCAGGTGCCGCAGTCGATCGCCTATCTGAAAAGTTTGAAATACTGATTTACAGGGAATATTATCTGTGACAGTCGTCTTTCCGTCGGCAAACGGCTGTCACAGACCTTCACAGGCTAACCGGCCCCGGGGTTAAATCGGAAAAACGCCCGGTGAACGCCTCCGTGATCATGGCTATGACAAGCATACCGGCCCCAAAATCCAAAGCGCCTCATTTCTGAACCGGCCCTCGCTGCGTGCACAAAGTACAGGCGATCCGCATCGACTTTGCGTCTCCATCCCGAAGTGCTCCGCGAAGCCGCTATGCTCGGGATCGAGTCAGCATTGCATGCGATATCGGCAGCAAATGTGCAAATTGTCCAGCTAAACCGGCAAATTGTATAAGCGAAACTGTCGCCGGGCGGCTACTTTTGTGGCACTATTTAGAATAAGTCTACTTATTGATAAAACCGGGTGGCTGGTACCCACCCGGTTTGCTGCGCCGAGGCGCATTACTTATAAACGCTGAAACATTTAAAGCAATGCAAATTAGGAAAATTCTGCATACGGGGCTCCTTTGTGCCTTGTCGTTTGTCGCCCTTGCCCAACAGGACGGTGTCAGCCTGTCGGGGCACGTCAGGTCGGAGGACGGCGAGGCGCTCCCAGGTGCTTCCGTGAGCCTGAAAGGGACTTCGCATGGCACTTTTACCGGCGCCGACGGAAAGTACACCCTCGAACATGTCCGTCCCGGAAATTACCGGCTGCTGGTTTCCTTTATGGGCTATCGAACGCAGGCCAGGGACATTACCCTTAAAGCCGGCGAACATTTCAGGCACAATGCCCGACTGGTTCCGGAAGCCCGGGAGCTGGAATCGGTTTCGGTGATCGGCCGGACTGAGACAAAGGAAATCAACCGCCAGGCTTATAATGTGACGGCCATCGACGCCAGGAAGCTTCCAGAACTCGACGCTCGATCTTTCCCATGCGCTCGACCGTGTCTCGGGCGTACGTGTAAGGGAAAGCGGGGGCGTGGGGTCGAATATGAATTTCTCACTGAATGGTTTCACCGGCCGCCAGGTGAAGTTCTTCCTCGATGGCGTGCCGATGGATAACTTCGGATCTTCGTTTCAGCTGAATAACATTCCCATCAACCTCGCCGAACGCGTGGAAGTATACAAAGGCGTAGTACCCATCTGGCTCGGTTCCGACGCGCTCGGCGGAGCGGTGAACATCGTAACGAACACCCGCCGGAACAGCTACCTGGATGCTTCCTATTCCTACGGGTCGTTCAACACCCACCGTACGACGATCAACGCGGGTTACACGGGAAAAAACGGCTTTACAGCGCAACTAAATGCATTTCAGAACTATTCGGATAATAACTACTGGATCACCGTGGATGTCGCCGATGTGAATACGGGCGAATATTTCCGCAACCAGCGCCTGCGCAGGTTCCACGACACGTACCATAACGAAACCGTCATCGCCAATGTGGGCGTGGTAGGTAAGAGGTTCGCCGACAGGCTTTTACTGGGCATTACTTTGGGTAAAAACAAAGCTGAAATCCAGACCGGCGCCCGCATGGTGAGCGTATTCGGGCAATGGCACCGCAAGGGTAACATTGTGATGCCCAGCTTGAAGTACCAGAAAAAAGATCTGTTTGTTAAGGGGTTGAATGTCAATATCTCAGCCAATTACAACCTGGGCCAGGAGCAGAATGTGGATACCGTATACCGCCGCTATAACTGGTTCCGGCAATTCAAGCAATACGAAGGGAAGGGGAGCGAGCGCGAAAGGTCGCTGTACAAATTCAGGAACAACAACGGACTGGCCACTGCCAATATAACTTACCAGATCGACCCGCGGCATTCCGTTACGGTCAATAATGTATTCAACACTTTCAACCGTAAGGGCGAAGACGAGCTTTTCCCTGAGTCGGCAAAGTACGAGCAGCCGCGCATTAACCGGAAGAATGTGCTGGGACTAGGGTATAAATTTGATTATTCCGAACGCTGGAATACGTCCGTGTTCGCCAAGCATTTTTCCCAGCGCAATAAATTCTCCGTCTCCTATAACCCGACCGGCAACTGGGGCGACGAGGCGTTCTTAATTCAGAGAAACAGTTTTAACAAACTTGGCTATGGCATTGCTTCTACCTATTTTCTTTTCAGGAATTTTCAGTTAAAAGGCTCATTCGAAAAAAGTTACCGTCTGCCGGAAACCGACGAGCTTTTTGGGGACCTGCTGAACCTGGAAGGCAACATCGATCTCGATCCCGAGACAAGCTACAACTATAACCTGGGTTTCAGCTACAATGGCGCTATCAGCCGCGTGCACCGGTTCAGTATAGATGCGAATGTGCTTTACCGCGACGCCCAGGGCTTTATCCGTCCGCGCCTGAACGCCAACCAGACCAAACAGGTGATGGATAACCTCGCCGACGTGACCAATTTCGGTATCGACGGGGAAGTACGCTATTCGTACCGCCAGATCTTCACCGCCGGCATCAACCTGACTTACCAGAACCTGCGTAACAATACCCGTTTCGAGGAAGGGTACACCACCGAAAGCCCGCTCTACCGCGACCGTATCCCCAACATGCCATTCCTTTTTGGCAATACGGATGCCGCCGTTTTTATCAGGGACCTCGGAAAAAAGGGCAACACGCTCACATTGGGCTACAATCTGCTTTATGTACACGCTTATTACCTCTACTGGCCGAGCCTGGGCGCCGATAAACTCGATATTCCGCAGCAACTGAGCCACGACGTGAATGTGGTGTACGCAATGGCGAACGGCAAATACAATGTCTCGCTGGAATGCAAAAATATGCTGGATGCCAGGCTGTACGACAATTTCAGCTTGCAGAAGCCAAGCCGCGGTTTCTATGTCAAATTACGCTATTTCATCAGTAAATAATCTCTAACAATTCCATAATCCAATCAAAGTAAGAAAATGAAAAAGTCATATTTGAAATGGTTTTTCGCAGCAGGAATGGGCGTGTCCCTCGGCGCGTGCAGCGATGATGACAACACTACCCCCGCGCCTGATCCGGGCACGGGTTCGCGCTACGTGGTTGCATCCGCTCCCGTCGGCTCTCAGGGTGTTGCAGATTACCTCCTCACTACCAGCGATTTGTCGCAGGGAACGATCAGTACGGTAGGGCAAGGGATCGAGCAGGATGGTTCCTACCGCTATTACCTGACGCACAAAGGCAAGTTTTTCAGCCTCTTGTACGGCCAGGGTAACCCGGGTGCCGTTACCACCTATGCATTGGACGAGACAGGTGGCCTGGTGAAAACTTCCGATTTTCAGAGTGAAACGGTACAGGTGTTCGCTCCGGCCGGCGACGATATCCTTACCATCAAAGTGCCGAGGAGCGGTAACGAGAGCGCGTCGTGGTTTCGGATTAATGCCGACCAGTCGAAAATCGTAGGCGAAGGGCAGGTGAATATCGTGAAACTCGCGGGCAACGGCGAGCGTGCGCATTTCACCTGGGCAACACAGGTAGGTGATAAAATTTTCGCGCCTTATATGAGCATCAAAGGCGCTGCTCCGGATGTTTTCGGAACCGCCAACCCGGATAGCAGCTGGATCGCCGTGTTTTCCTACCCGGCCATGACATTGGAAAAAGTCATTAAAGACAACCGCACGAGCTTCATCGGTTCGTATTTCAACAACGGCCTGTCGGTGGACGAGCATGGCGATGTATACGGGTTTTCTCCGGCGTCGGCGACCAACAGCGGCGTGGCTACCTCCACCAGGCCTTCGGCATTTGTCCGTATCAAAAAAGGGACAACCGAGTTCGACCAGACCTACTTCTTCAATGTACAGGAGAAATCGGGCGGCTACAAAATTGCCAACCAGACCTACCTGGGCAGCGGCAAATTCCTGCTTTATATGTTCGGAGACCTGGGCAAGGCTTCCGGCGCGAAGAAGCTCGCTATCGCTGACGCCTACAATCAGACCTTTACATGGGTAACCGGCGTGCCCGACGTAATCGCGTCGTCGTCGGCCTCCTATAACAACAATACCGTAAGCGACGACAAAAAGAGCGTATTCGTGGGCATCAACACCGATGCCGGCAGCTGGGTGTACACTGTGGATATCGCCAGCGCAACGGCCAGGCAAGGCCTCAAAGTGGAAGGCGGCGCTATTACAGCCATTGTCAAGGTCAAATAATTTGGGTTTTAGAAGCACTACAACCCCCGCCGGGCGCTCGTCGCCAGCGGGGATTTGTGTTGAAAAGCCGATATTTGCTGCAACGAATGCGGAGCAGGAATAAGGAAAGCGATATGGATTACACAGGCGGCAGGGTCTTGGAGGAGCAGCTTCACGAGCAGCGGCGCGGCGAATTCCCGCTGCACGACATGGGGGATGCCTTTTTTGAGATGGCGACTATCGAAGGTGGCGATGAGCACTTTTTCAATGGTATCCACCGCCATGATTTTTATGAAGTGCTCTGGTTCACCGACGTAAAGCCGCAGCAGGTACATTACATCGATTTTAATAAATACCTTATTGAGCCCAATCAGGTTTTTCTGTTGCTGCCCGATCAGGTCCACAGCATGGAGCAGCGCGGCAAATGCGGGTTTCTGATGGCTATTTCAAAAGACTTCTTCGAACGGCTCATCGGAAACGATATTTTCCGGCTTTTCAGGTATTCCACCAACTTCTCGGTCACCATTTCCGGCACCCGGCTTAGCGTTCTGAACACCCTGATGGATTTGATCCGCATCGAGTATGACAGGGAAAAACGTCCGGCGATACTGGAATCCTACCTGCGGAGCTGGTTTCTGCATTGCATCGAACTTCAAAAAGAAGCGGGCGATCCTTCCTCCGCCGATCCGCGGTTGCAAATGCTCCTGGAATCCATCGAGCACAATTATCGAAGGCAACGCAAGGCGGATTTTTATGCCAACGAGTTGTCGATCAGTGCAAAAAGACTCAACGAACTCACTCGCCGTTCATTTGGGAAGACCATCAGCCAGATGATCAGCGAACGGCTCATTCTGGAAGCGAAACGCGAGATAGGCTACTTCCGCAAACCCATCAAAGAAATCAGTTACGAACTCGGCTTTTCCGAACCATCCTACTTTACACGATTTTTCGGGAAACAGACAGGATATGCGCCGGAGGATTTCAGGAGGAGGATCGCGGCGATGTATGATCAGGAATGAGTCAATGAGTCAATGAGTCAATGAGTGAATTTTAAAAATCTATTCGCTCATTCTCTCATTAGCCCTTTCCTCGTGCTTCGAATCGATCTACCTCACCCGCAACCCGAAATCAAACCGCTCGCTCACGACCCGCCGCAAAACGCCGATCTGTCCGCAGTGGTACATCGTGTGCTTCATATTCCAGTCGATTGCCTCGAACTTGTTGGTCGCTACCGGGTGCGGGGTAGGAGTGGGCTCCAACGGGTTTTCGAGTTCTTCCATTGTCACGGTCGCAAGGATTTCGAGGGATTTTTGCTGCATGATTTTCAAATCCGCGAGCAGCTTTTCCGGTGTGAATTTGCCGACGGACTGTTCAGCCCTGGCAATGGTGAAATAATCGCTGTACTCCCTGACGGGCAATTGCCGAAGAATATCCATCTGATGCCCGCGGATAACCATGACGGAGTGAAAATAATGGCTGACGATCAGGTGCCCGACCTGCCAGCTGATGCTGGATTCGATGGTATCCGGGATGATTTCCCACTTTTCGAACGGAATATTTTCGACGAGCTTATTGGTCCACTCGTAGGCATTGGCATTCTGGTAAATGAGCAGTTCGACGGTGTTCATAAGATGTTGGCGGTTGATGGCGTGGTTTGGATTTCCGATCGCCAGGGAAGGACCGAATGAATGGGAACGGCTAAAAATAGGGAATAAAAGACAGGCAACAAAAATGGTGTGGCGGTTTTGGAGAATGGACAATTATTATGATTTATATCATTAAATTGTAAAGTTCTTCCGCTTTTGCCATAATTCCGGATTTTTTGTCAACAGTTATTAGCCATATTCCCGTGAATCACCCATACAGCAATTATTCCGAACAAGCCCTGATGGCGCTTGTCTGTGAGCAGGACGAGGAACTGGCTTTCAGGGAATTGTATCGCCGCCACGTGCGGTTGCTGGTGCACACGGCAATCCGGAAAACGGGCGTGAAGGCGATCGCCGAAGACCTGGTACAGGAAACTTTCGTGAAATTCTGGCTGGGACGGCATAAGTTCGACATCCGGAAAAATATCCAGGCCTACCTCAACGGCACATTGCGCCACTGCATTATCAATTACTACCACCAGGAGCAAAAGCAGCCGGTTTCGACGCTCGGCGAGGAGGACTTTCTACCCGATAACGTAACGGCCGAGAACCTGGATTTCAATACCCTCAATGAATTCTACGAACAATCGCTGCTCAAACTTCCCGAGAAATGCCGCGAGGTATTCACGCTCAGCCGCAAAGGGTACAGCCTGAAAGAAATAGCCCTACAAATGGATATTTCGGAGAAAACGGTGGAAGCACACATCAGTAAGGCATTAAAAATCCTGCGCGTGGAAATGAAGGATTACATCGTCATGGCGATCCTGATGCTGCCCGTTATTTGAGACATCCAATTTTTTGAAAAAAAATTTCTATCGGAGTAAGGGTTGGACCCGGTTTTCCGGGACTGTATGGTTAGTTGATTAATAAGTGTAAAAACTACACCTAATGAAGACGCCCCCCGTTATCTCCTGAAACCCTGAAAAAATACCTGTCCAACGAATGCACCGACGAGGAGCGTCGTTTGGTGAATGAATGGTACCAACAACTGGATTTGCCGGCCAATGAACCATTTGGCAGCGCCGACGAAGACAGGCTGTACAACCGGATCGAATCCTACCTGTCGGAACTGCGCAAAAGCGAAGCGCCGGCCGGGCGGAAACTGGCCTTGTGGAATTTCCTCGGCCGCATTGCCGCTGTGTTCCTGATCGGCTTCGGGTTGCTCTATTTTCTTTACCAGCGCCCGGGAGGTGCCGCACAGCAGCCCCGGCCGGACGGCGACTTGATTACATTTACCAACAAAAAGCAGAAGATCGTGCCCTATATGCTGCCGGATAGCACGGTACTCTGGCTGCATCCGGGTGCGCAAGTGTCCCACGCACAACCATTCCTGAACCGTAAAGTGACGTTCTCGGGCGAAGGTTTTTTTGATGTGAAGCCCGACCCGTCGCGGCCATTCATAATATATACCGGCGATTTGCAGACGAAAGTTCTTGGCACGAGCTTCAATGTGCGGGCTATTCCCGGCGAAGCTGTATTCAAAGTATCGGTGGCTACGGGCAGGGTGGAGGTCAGCGACCTGAAAAAGCGAGAGCGTGTAGTGCTGAAACCGGAACAGGAAGCCGTTTTTGAGCCGAAAAGCAAGCATTTGGAAGTACAAGCCGTACGGGAAAAAGCGTCTGACAAGGAAATATGGCAGTCGGCGTCGCTCGTATTCGACGAAACGCCCATGACCGAAGTAGCCCACCGGCTTATGCAGACATTCCACGTAAAAATCGGTTTCGCAAACGACGGCCTGGCCGATTGCCGCCTGAAAGTGGATTTCACCGACCAGCGCCTGCCCGAGATCCTCGATATGATCGACACGCTGCTCGGAAGCACCTACCGGATCGAAGGCGATAGCATCACGCTGAAAGGGCAAGGGTGCCGATAGTTTTGTTGCAGTGCGCTGCACCAATCACACCGAGGTGCGGGGCACCGAGATATTTAGAATGAATGCTAAATCAGCGCGACGCCAAGGTGCAGCGCACCGCAATACTTGTAGACACCGCCGGAATTATGAATGCAATAATTGTAACGACCCGGAATTTTGATCGATAATTAAAAAACAATCCCCAACAAAATCATGAAAACATAACCCGTCCCCAACCAGCCATTTTAGCCCATAAAAAAATCAGGAGTGGTTGCGACACCCCTGATGGCAACCGGCTAAAATATCCCGGAACGTGCGGTTCACAGGCTCGCCCGAAGGCAAGCTTGGCAGGATAACTATTGTCTGAATTTTAACCCAGTCAAATGTAAAATTATGAAAAAACCTTTTCATCCATGGCATAGATTGCTACTCAATATCATGCGCCTGACTTTTTACCAGTTACTATTGATCAGCCTATGCTCGGTGGTGGCTGCGGCGAACCATTCGCCGGCCCAGGAGCTGCTGAACCGCGACGTGACGCTGGACCTGAAAAATGTCACGCTGAACGAAGCGCTTAACCGCCTCGAGCAGGGCACAAAGGTGAAATTCGCATACAGCAGCGGTCTGGTGAATTTGCAAAAGACCGTCAGCATCGACGCGCGCCGGGAAAAGCTTTTCTCGGTACTCGATCGCCTGCTACTGCCATTGGACATCAATTACCGCGTAAGGAACAACCAGATACTCCTCTCGAGGGCGCCCAGGAAAACCAGCGAAGCGCCCGCGACGATACCGGCCGAACACCTGGGCACCACCGCCGACCGGACGATTAAAGGAACAGTGACCGCGCCGGAAACCAGCGAGCCATTGCCAGGAGTGAGCATTATTCTGAAAGGTACGCAGCGCGGCACGACTACCGACGCAGCGGGGAAATTCCAGCTCGATGTGCCCGACGAGAACGCGACGCTGATATTCTCGTTCGTGGGCTATCTTTCGCAGGAAGTGGTGGTGGGTAACCGCACCGACCTGAGCATTGCACTGCAGCTGGACACCAAGGCGCTGGACGAGATTGTGGTGGTGGGTTACGGTACGCAGAAAAAATCGACATTGACGGGCTCCATTGCTGCCGTAAAAGGTAGCGAGATCGCTGAAAATCCGGTTCCCAACATTTCAAATTCCATCGCGGGCCGGGTGGCGGGGGTGAGCATGCGCCCGAATGGCGGCCAGCCGGGCAGCGACTCGCCGGAAATCCACATTCGCGGTATTGGTACCACCGGCAACAATAAGCCGCTTGTGGTGGTCGACGGCGTAATCCGCGACAATATCAACCAGATCGACCCCAGTTCGATTGAAACCGTCACGGTTCTGAAAGATGCTGCGGCCGTTGCGCCCTACGGCCTGGGCGGCGCAAACGGCGTTTTGCTCATTACCACCAAAAAAGGAGCGAGCGGCGCGCCGACATTGTCGTTCAGTGCTTACTATGGTTCGCAGACCCCGACCTACTATCCCAAACTGCTCGACGCGCAGGATTATATGCGCCTGAAAAACGAAGCGTACCTGAACGAAAACCCGACCGGCACCCAGCTGCCCTTCGCCACCGATCTGGTCGAGAACTATGTGAACCTGAACCGTGAAGACCCGGACAAATACCCGATCAGCGACACAAAGGACCTGGTAAACATGCATGCCCCTATGCAGAATTATACCTTGCAACTGAGCGGCGGATCGGAAAGGATCAAATACCAGACCGGCTTCGGCTTCCTGAAACAAAACGGCATGTTCGACCCGGTGAAATATATGCGTTACAGCTATAACATGAACCTGACGGCCGAAGCCACCAAAACCACGACGGTCTCGCTTTCGCTGATCGGTTCGGTGGAACGGATCTCGTCGGTCGATACGGCGGTTTCGGCGGGGAATTTGTTTCGTAACGGCTTCAAATACATTCCGATACGCGCATTGTATTACAGCAATGGTTTATGGGGAGAATTTGCGGGTAACTCGCCGGTCGGCGTATTGAAAGCGGGTTATACCAAAAACTCCAATAACACGCTGCTGACCACGATCGCCATCGAACAAAAATTGCCGTTCATCAAAGGGTTAAGTATTAAAGGCACATTCAGCTACGACCCGAGCCAGCGGACGAAGAAAGGTTATCACAAACCGTTCTACTATTACACCCAGGACCTGACGACCACACCCTATACCTACAAACGCGAAATCTCCACGGCGGAAGGCGGTGCCGCCGCATTCTCCTGGCTCGCGCAGCAGTTTATCAAAACGCAGACATTTACTTACCAGGGTTACCTCAATTACCACAATACATTCGGAAAGCATGATTTTACCGGCCTGATCGTGGCGGAAGCACGGAACAACACCTATGAGCTGTTTTCGGCACGCCGCAACAATTTCGCGGTGGATGTGGACGAGCTGAATATGGGCAGTTCCAATAAAAACGACTTCGACAACGGCGGCACCTCGTCGACCGGGAGCCAGATCGGCTATGTGTACCGCGTGGGCTACGCGTACGCGGGCAAGTACCTGCTCGAAGCGTCGGGACGCTACGACGGGCATTATTACTTCGCGCCGGGCAAGCGCTGGGGGTATTTCCCGGCATTTTCGGCCGGCTGGGTGATTTCGGAGGAAAATTTTCTTAAAAATGGCTTCAACTGGGTCGATAACCTGAAAATCCGTGGCTCGTGGGGCAAATCGGGGAACCTGGCTGGTACGGCTTTCCAATATATGACAGGCTATAACCTCAATGGCAATGCATACGCGTTCGGCCCGGGTTCGATGGTGCAGGGCGCGGTGGTACCCAACGAACCCAATAAAAACATTACCTGGGAGATTTCCACCAAAACGGACATCGGGCTGGAAGCGTCGCTATGGCGTGGCTTGCTGACGATCGAAGCTGACTATTTCCACGAAAAGCGCACCGGGATGCTTTTGCCGCCGGCTGTAAGCGTGCCGGTGGAGTATGGCCTCGCATTGGCCGATGAGAATGGCGGGATTATGGAAAACAATGGCGTCGAGTTGAGCCTAGGTACCAACTACCGGTTCCAGAACGACCTCCGGCTGGGCATTAACGGCAATGTGAGTTATGCCAAAAATAAGATGATCAAGGTGTTCGAAACCGCGGCAACACGCAACAACCCGAACCGAAGCCGCACAGGTCGTGCGTTGGGCACACAATTCGGCTATAAGACGGACGGCCTTTTTACGACCGACGACGACAAGAACGACGACGGCCTGATCAATTCGGCGGACGGTTATAATGTAGCCCAGTTCGGGGCGTTGCGCCCGGGGGATATCCGCTATGTGGACGTCAGTGGTCCGCAGGGCGTACCCGACGGAAAAATCGATTCGAACGACGAAGTGGTGATCGGCAAGCCGGTGTACCCGTTGCTGACTTACGGATTGAATGCCACAGCCGACTGGAAAGGCTTCGACCTCAACCTGTTCTTCCAGGGATCGTCGCTTGCAAGTCTGGATATCCGCCAGTTCCAGACTATCCCGTTCAATAACAATAACAGCAATTCGAGTTACGAGTACTACGACAACCGCTGGACGCCCCGGACGCAGGACGCCCGTTACCCGCGCGCCACACAGGCGCCTTACGCGAACAACACGCAACTTTCGGATTTCTGGATGACCAGCACCGCCCATTTGCGCCTCAAAAACGCGATCATCGGCTATACGCTTCCGAAAAGCCTTACGCGATCTATTGGCATTCAGAACATCAGGGTTTACGCATCGGGCCAGAACCTGCTGACATTCAGCAAGCTGAAATTCATGGACCCGGAAGTAGGCTACACCGACCGCGAAACCGCCTATCCGAACCAGAAAGTGTATGTGTTTGGGCTTAATGTGACATTCTGAAAACATTTAAACTAATGAAAAGAATAAAATATACCATTTCGCTCGCATTGCTGGCCCTGACCCTGTGCGCGACTTCCTGCAATGAGGATTTTCTTGAAAACGATATCAAGAGCCGTTTGACCGACGATATGCAATGGGCCTCGGAAGGCAATGCGGACCTTTTTCTGAACGACATTTACGCCGCATTATCCAACAAATGGAACTCGCCCGACAATCTCGACAACTTCACCGACGACAACGACGCGGGCTTCTACTGGAAGTCGTATTCGTGGCGGCAGGGGATCGTGGACCCGGCGGTGAATAACGGCACGCCCATGGACCACGCCAACGGCAATGCGACCGACTATGCGTCGTGGGCGGCAGGGTTTCTGAAAATCCGTAAATGCAATCTGTTTATCCAGAAAGTGACCGAAAATGCGGCGAACTTCTCGGAGGCCTACCGTAAAAAGCGTATCGACGAAGTCAGATTTTTGCGCGCTTACTATTACAGCGAAATGTTCATGCACCTGGGCGGGCTGCCGATCATCACCGAAGTGCTCGATCGCAACACGATGGGCGAGGAGGAGCTATACCGCCCGCGCGCGACATTTGAAGAGACATTTGACTTCATTACCAAAGAATTGGGTGAAATCGTAGCCAACAAGGCGCTGCCCGTTAAATACAACAATGGCGATGCCGACGCCGGTCGGGCTACGTTGGGTGCGGCGCTGGCGCTGAAAGGCTGGCTGGAACTGTACGTGGCAAGCCCGGCATTCAACGCGGCAACTCCTGCCGCCGGTCCCGACCCGAACAAGCTGGTGGGCTTCGGCAACTACGACCCCAAACGCTGGGCTACGGCCGCCGCCACAAACAAGCAGTTTATCGACACCTATGGCGGCACCTATGCGCTGTTTCCGGACATCAATGCATTCTGGTGGGAGAAAAACGAGTACAATTCGGAGGTTATCTGGGACCGGCAGGTGGTAGCTGTGATCATGGGCTCGAACTACGAGCAATATGGCGGGCCGGTGTGGATCGATGGCGTGTATTATACCTGGGGGAACTACTGCCCGACACAGGAGCTGGTCGACCAGTTTGCGATGGCGAACGGCAAGGTAATCACCGATCCGACCTCGGGTTACGATCCGCAAAACCCGTATGTTAACCGGGAGAAGCGCTTCTATGACTTCATCGTTTACGACGGCGCCCCTTACAAACAGGACTGGATGGCCAAAACCGACACAATTTATACCCGCATCGATAAAGTAAGACCTTCGAAAAACCAGATCGATTTCGGTACGGACGATGTCGGTAATACGGGTTATTATTTCAAAAAGAAGATCAACCCGTTGAAGCCGCGCGGGGGCGCCGCCAGTGGGCAAAACTATGTGTATTACCGCTATGCGGAAGTTTTGCTAAACTACGCCGAGGCGCAGAACGAAGCGGCGGGTCCCGATGCATCGGTGTATTCGGCTGTCAACGCGATCCGCAAACGCTCCAATCTGCCTGAACTTCCGGCCGGCCTGACGAAAGAAACCATGCGCCAGGCGATCCGCCGCGAGCGACGGGTAGAGCTTTGTTTCGAAGCAAAGCGGTTTTACGACATTATCCGCTGGGTAATCGCCGAAGACGTGATGAACAAGGATTTTCACGGTATGAAAATCACCAACACCTCGCCGGACGATAATAAAGGTAAATGGGTGTACGAGGTCATCGGACTGAACCACCCGCACGTATTTCACAAAAAGATGTACATGAACCCCGTACCGCAACCGGTTGTGGATCAGAATAAAAAGATCATTCAAAATCCCGGTTATTAAACCGGCAGTTCAACCCCGACGCTTTCCGGTGCCGGGGTTTTTACTGTTTGCACGGTTTTTTGTGCATACCGTTTAATCGGTGATCGGGACAAAAGTCATTAGAGAACCACGTCGGAAACCTTTTAGTGGAGTCTCCGGACATGATTTCATTGTAGTTTGGGTAAAGAGAGGGGCGGTATGTTCCTCTTTTTCTTTGGGTAGATTAAAAAGAAGGAGCGTCCCGTGCCGGAACGCCCCGTCTGCATTAGTATTTACGCTGTTTCCGGTACCGGGCCACCTGTTTGGCTATCTTCCCGAATTGCCGTTCAACGCGCCTCTTTTCCACCGAATCACCCTGGTAATGCGCCTGCTCCTTGCTGATTTTGAGATAACTGTCATAAACCTCGCGCGGGAGATCGCCGGTCTGCACTGCGGCTGTCACGGCACACCCGGGTTCGTGCCGGTGCGTGCAATCGTGGAACCGGCATTCGTCGGCCAGCGCTGTCAGCAAGGGGTGGTAATGCATTCCCTGCTCGTCCGCGTCGAGCGTTACCCCAAACTCCCGCATCCCCGGCGAGTCGATGAGCATTGCGCCGGAGGGCAGCATTACCAGGTTCCGCGATACCGTCGTATGCTTTCCTTTATGATTTAAACTGCTCACCGTGCCTTCTTCCTGCAACCGGTAACCCAGCAATGCATTCACGAGCGTGCTTTTACCCACACCTGAGGAGCCGATGAGGACATACGTTTTCTCGTGCAACAGGTGTTCTGCTACCCATTTTTCGAGTCCTTCACGACCCGTGGCGCTCAGCAGCAGCACCGGGCAATCGTATCCCAACGCCATCACTTGCCGCCGGTAACTTTCCGGGTCGGCCACGAGGTCCTGCTTATTCAGGAGCACGACGGGCGTGATGCCGCATTGCATGATCTGCACGATGTAGCGCTGCAAGCGCATGGGATTAAAGTCACGGTCGAGGCCCTGCACGATGAATGCGGTATCGATATTGACGGCAATTACCTGTTTTTCTGTGCTACGGCCGGGCATTTTGCGGCTGAGCTCGTTGATTCGCGGCAACACGGCAATGACGATACCTTCATTGTCATAGGCTTTGAATGCCACCCAGTCGCCTACTTTGGGCAGGTCCCGGTTCTCGGCGCTATTCATTAGTGCCCCCGAAAGCGTCGCATCGACATGCCCGCTGGCCGTCAACAGTTTATGTCTGAATCCTTCAATGGCAGCAACGCGCGCCGCTTCGAGGCCTTGTGTTTGGTAAGTATGGAAATGTTGTTCGAAATGGGTATTCCACCCGTATGAAGTCAAAGATATCATGGTTATAAAAGTCTGAGCTATGGGCAGCACATCGCCTGTCCGCGCGCATAGCGTGGAAAAAAACGGATCAAAGCAGGGGAGTGTCGCGGGTCCCGAAGAGAAGTAGATTCGGAGGACCGGCGTCAGGCTGCAATGTCGGCAGAGGGGCGATATGTAGTTTCAGACCTTGACATAATTGAGTGCAAAGGTAAGGGATTTATTCCTGAGAACGGTTAGCCGCAGCGCGGCCCCCTGTTTATAGAAATAGAGTCCAGTCGGGGCCAAGGTGCGAAGTATAGTGGAAACCCGAACGGCCATCGAGGCGACAGAGGCACAGTTTCGGCAGCTGAACGGCGACATCAAATATTCAACGCTGCATATTGTCTTCTTCAAACCCATTGACACATCCAACCCATTTCTCACCGAACCCGCCGATGCATTCAAAGGTGGAGTAGGGAATCTGCGTGCATTTGCGGTGGTGCTGGTGGCGGTTTGGCCGTTCGGGTTGCTCGTTATCGGAGTGGCGGTGGCGCTTCGTCGGTGGAAAAAGAAAAGAAAAGGCGGGCGGAACAGGAAGCGGTTGAGTTATCTTAAGATCGAATTTCTGAATGCAACCAATTGGGACGTTGCACTGTCTCCCGATGACAGGACTCAATTTCTTGAACTATGAAACGACTTTATCACATCCTGCTGATCGTATTAATAGCCTTTTGTACCCATTGCAAAAACCATGACGAGCTGAATATTCTGGACAAAGAGGGGCTCAATCTCTACTGGCACCATGTAGCCGATGTCGATAGAGGGAGGTACCTGCTCATGAGCTTTACCAACAGCCACCGCTCTACAAACAGGGCAGAATATAAGTTTGAATACAACATTCAGGGACAGGTGATCGATGTGCGGCTGGTCGAAAAAATCGACAAAGGGAAATGTCCGGTATATCCGATGCCGCAGGGAGATGAATGTCAATCGCGGGGAGATATTTACATTCGTGAAAATGAGCTTTCGAAGGGAACATACCAGTTCAGGCTGCAAACGGGTGATAATGTGGTAACGTCCGATCTGATCGTAGGACAGAACCAGTACGAATTGAAAGTCCCGGTTAACCCTTATTTCACAAACAGCATACCATTCGTTTACGCGATCCCCAAAAACATTGTTTACGGCTCGATCCGCTATTACGGCAAAGAGAATGAGCTGTTTGCGAAAGCATTAATCGACGATTTAACGAAAACCGGACTCAAACCGGCGACGGTTCCCTTGCATCCTTATCGACACCTTCCTGAAAACAGCCAGACGCACCTGGCGAAGTCGTTCTGGGAGCCGGACGGCTATTCCATCAACCTGCTTTTCAGCTGGGATGGCAGTTTCAAACAAGTGTCCGAAATTTGCAAAAAGCATTTCGAGCAATCCAAAAAACAGCTCGGGATCGGCTTGTATAACAGCAATTTCATGGAGCAGGTAACAGGGGAGCAATATGGCACATTCAGCGCGTATTTGCGCTAAAAATTCCCGGCAAACCGCTTGCCCGTCTTTAAATCCCTCAACTGCACAGATCGCACGGTGCCAATGCCGGCGAACATGATATCCAGCCCGTAAATGTGTCTCAGGGCTTTTTTGTAGGTGTTCTTGTAAACTTCCCTGCCGTTGACGAGCAATGTAGCCCGGAGGTTCACGACTTTCACACCGATGGTTCCGCCGGCCGTAAGGTCGGCACCCAGAAAATCGGGGCCGTCGTTGCGGCCGTCTTTGCGCAGTTCCGAAAATTGCAGTTTGCTCCAATGCACACAACCCGGTTTCATAATATCGACCATGTGATTGGACGAATCCCCGTATACGGTCAGGCGTACCTGCGAGCAGCGCACGCCGGGGCGAGGAGGTGAGGCTTTTACATCCACCAACAGTTCGAAATTGTCGCCGTCGATACCGGTAAGGTGTGTATTGACGAAATTCACAAAAAATGTCCGGTTGGTATCAACGCCCGCGCGGGCTATTTCTTTGGCGCTGATGCTGTTATATCCGTTGGTGAACAGCCCGGGCGTCTCGATGGGGTACACGCGCGTGGTGTCGTACATCATGTTCGCGGTGGCCGTCCAGCCGCTGGTGCGGAGGAAAACGGGCACGGTATCCATTGGAACGCCGGCCCTTTTTAATACCGCAAAGTAGCGGCCCGGCACTTCGTAGTAATGCGAGTAAACACTGTCCTTCCCGTTCAGATGCGTTTTTTTGCTGTCGCCATATTCAATGGTATACTCGCTGGTGAGCTCAGAAATCTGGCTGAAATTTCGCAGTACAAAAACGGCCGAATGCGGGTTTTCTCCCTCGGGATTTTTACAAAACAGGGTTACGTCCGTCTGCTGTTTGCGCCAGAGCACCAAGCCTCGCCAGATAGTGAAGCTCAGTAGAGTCAATGTAAAGGAAGCAAGCAATGCCGCTCGCCCCAACGATTTTCGGTTGGGTGCCTGGCCAATAATTGACGGCACTTCCGGCCGGGATGTGGTTGCTAGTTGAATATCAAGCCTTGGAGGCACACTCGCGGTCTGCCTTGACTGCGCATCCGAGAACCTGTCCCAATCCGCAAACCCGACATATTGCGCCAAAGCGTCGCGCGTCGCCTTTTGCGGATAATAGCGCGCGTCGGTCTTAATTTTTCCGAAAATCCTTTTTAAAGTATTCGGGCTGATCTGCACCTGCGTCTTCTTGTAAAGGATATGGCTGAGCCTGATAAAATCGCTGTTCGTCCATCCGGTACTATCAGGCTTGCCGTAGGTGTTGGCCACGAGCTGGCAACAGTGGTCGAGGAGGTCTAAAGTGCTCGCCTTATCTTGTCCATTCTCCATAATACTCATACAATAAACTTCTGTATGTCAGCTTCTTAGGTTGTCCATAATTTTGGATAGCGAACTGGCTAAGCGCATTTTGAAATCACCGGATTGTCCAATTTTATATTTGCTCACTCAAATTTCTGACTTGCGCCGCCGGGGCGCTCCGGCGGCATGAAACCCTAAATATTGGAAAAAAATATGCGACAAAAAATTCTACTTGGCTGCGCTTTCCTGTTTGTCTCCATGGGACCGCTGCTGGCGCAAGTACGGCAGCTAACAGGCAAGGTGACCGACGAGGCCGCAAAAGACCTGCCCGGCGTGAGCATCGTCATCAAGGGTACCCAGCGCGGTACAGTTACGGACGCCAGCGGCGACTATACGCTTGCATTGCCCGATGGCGAGGCCGTTACCCTCACATTCTCGTTTGTAGGTTACCAAAGCCAGGACGTTGTTCCCGGTGCGCAAACCCAACTGAACGTCACCCTCAAACAAAGCGACAATGCGCTTTCCGAAGTGGTGGTGGTAGGCTACGGCACCCAAAGAAAGAAAGACCTTACCGGCGCGATCTCGTCGATAGGCGCGCGTGACGTTGGCGGACGGCAGACGCTGCAGGTATCCGACGCTCTGCAGGGCAGCGTGGCGGGCGTCTCGGTAACCCGTAGCAGCGGGGCCCCGGGCTCGGGGTCGAGCATTCTCATCCGCGGCATTACCACCATCGGCACCAATAGCCCGCTCGTAATTGTCGACGGCGTGCCGGTGGCGAGTATCGATAATGTGAACCCCGGCGACGTCGAAAACATCACGGTGCTGAAAGATGCGGCCTCTGCGGCGATTTACGGCTCACGGGGAGCGGCGGGCGTCATACTCGTCACCACCAAACGCGCTAAAAGCGGGCAGGGAAGCCTCGAATACACCTATGAATATGGTGTGCAGCGTGCCACCGCCACACCCGAATATGTAGGCGTACAGGACTATATGCGGTATTTCAACGAGCAGGCCGTCAACGACGGCGCCAGCGCCGGGCCCTTTTCAGATCAATACATCGCGTCCTACCTCGATAGCAACCGTGTGAATCCCGACCGCTTCCCGAATACCGATTGGCAGAAAGCCATTCTGACGCGCAAAAGCGCACCGCGGCAGCGCCACGACGTCGTGTTTACGATGGGTACCGGAAAAATCAGGACGAAGGCATCGCTGGGATACGCTAGCTCGGGTGCGTTCTATGATAACCGTTCTTACGACCGCTACCTTTTCCGCGTCAATAACGATTTGCAGGTCAATGACAAAATCAGCGTTAATCTCGACGTTTTTTATAAGAGAACTACCAATAAAGGCAATGCCAACGAACTGCCCAATAGTACTTACAACCCCATTTATGAGGCGCGCGTGATGCCGCCGATTTATGACGACGTATACGAAAACGGTAAACTCGCAGTAGGGAAGGACGGCCGTAACCCGCTTGCGCAACTTCGCGAAGGAGGCTTTTCGAAGGCATTGTACAACCAGCTAGGCGGGCGGATGCAGTTCAACTACAAGCCGGTGAATGGTCTTACGCTTTCCGCGTTGGTGGCGCCGGTATTCGATTTCGACAAGACTAAATATTTCTCGAAACAAATCCGTTTCAGGAATCCGGACGGTACAGTGGGTACGGTTGTAAACCAGGCCCGCACCGTTTTGAACGAGGGGCGGTCGGAAGGCGTGACGATTAATGGCCAGTTGTTGGCTAATTATGTGAAGGAATTCAATTCGGTGCATTCGATCGATATCCTGGCGGGTTTTGAGGAAAATTATCGTTCGCTCGAATCGCTCGGGGCGTCCCGCAGCGGGTTTGCGCTGACAGGCTTTCCTTACCTCAACTCGGGCTCCACCGAACTGCGCGACAATAGCGGCAGCGCCAATGAATCGGGCCTGCATTCGTTTTTCGGGCGGTTGCAATATAATTTCAAAAGCAGGTATTTCATTCAGGGGAACCTGCGTTCCGATTTGTCGTCGCGGTTCGCGGCCCGCTACCGAAGGGCCCTCTATCCCTCCGTTTCAGCCGGGTGGACTATTTCGGAGGAGCAGTTTCTCAAAACCAGCCCATGGCTGTCGTTCCTGAAACTCCGCGGCTCATGGGGCGAGGCAGGGAACGAGCGCCTGCTCGACAAGGATGGCAATCCGGCTTATTATCCCTACATGGCCACGATCGACTTCTCTACGGCGTTGTTTTACCAGAATGGCGGTGTGGTACCGCTCACAGGCGGCGCGCAGCAGGTGTACGCGGTTGAAAACATCAGCTGGGAGACCAGCCGGACGGCCGATATCGGAGTCGATGCCTCGTTCCTGAACGACCGCCTTACATTGGCGGCGGACTATTACAAAAAGACCACCACTAACATCCTTCTTCCACTTGATATCCCGCTTTACCTGGGCTACGACAAACCTAACCAGAATGCCGGGACACTTCACGTAAAGGGCTGGGAGCTCGAACTCGGCTGGCGCGACCGCATCAGCAAGCTGAGTTATTCCGTTTCCGCCAATCTTTCCGATGCCAAATCCACTGTCGGGGATTTGAAAGGTACCGAATTCCGCGGCGACCAGATTGTCCGCAACGGGAGCCAGTACAACGAATGGTTCGGATATATTTCAAACGGGTTATTTCAAACAGTGGACGAAATCAAGGGAGCACCGGTGCTGAATGTCACTACAAAGCCCGGAGATGTCCGGTACGTGGATGTGAATAAGGATGGCAAAATCACGACCGACGACAAGGTGCTTTTGGGCGGCGCATTGCCGCGGTACCTGTATGGCGGCAACCTGCGCGCCGATTACGAGGGCTTCGATGCCGGCCTGACATTCCAGGGCGTGGCAAAAAAGCTGTCGCGCCTGAGCCCGGAAGTAACGCAGCCTTTTGCCGAGGCATTCGGCAATATGCCTGCGGAAATGGTCGGGAAGTTCTGGAGTAATAATAATACGCCTCAGCAAAACCTGAAAGCGGCCTACCCAAGGCTGTCGCGGACTTCCAGCGGCGCCAATTATGCGCTTTCCGATTACTGGCTGATGAGCGGCGCTTATTTCCGCCTCAAAAACATCACCCTGGGATATACCCTGACACAGGATCAACTGAAAAAGACGGGCGTGCAGTCGCTGCGGTTTTACCTGTCGGCCAACGACGTTTTCTCGCTCAGCAAATTCCCCAAATACCTCGACCCGGAATCCGGCAGTTACTCGTACCCGATCGTGGCTACATTCATGGCCGGCGCTACCATCCGGTTTTAGAAACCCTTTTTTGACTTGTAACACATGAAAAAGACCCTGTTTGTCATACTCCTCGCCGGTGCGACGGGCTGCCACACCCTCGACCTGAATCCGCTTTCGGAGGCATCTACCGGCACATTTTATTCCAACCAGACCGAGCTCGAGCTGGCCGTCAACGACTTGTACCGCCTTGCTTTCTGGGGCAACGATAACGAGTTGTTCAGTGATAACGAATGGCATCGCGGGCAACTGACCAACGCCGTCATCGGAGGGACCATGAATGCCGACGACGCCGGCGTGCAGACCTTCTGGCTTAATTCTTACAAAGCCATCGCCCGGGTCAACTCCTTTCTGGCGAATAAAAACCGCGCCGCCGCGAATACGCCGGCAGCCGTAATGCTCAGGCTCGAAGCGGAAATGCGGCTGATCAGGGCATACCAGTACTCCCGGCTGATCACGCATTTCGGCGATGTTCCACTACTCACCGAGCCGGTCGCATTGGAAGAATCCTACGGAATAGCGCGGAAGAACCAGGGTGAAATCCTGCAATTTGTGTTCGATGAGCTCGATTTCGCTGCGGCTAACCTGCCGGTTTCCTATGGCGCCTCCGAAACAAGAAGGCTGACGAGAGGTGCCGCACTGGCGATCAAGGGGCGCACCGCATTGTACGCCGGCAAGTGGGAAATCGCACGCGATGCCTCCGCGGCCATCATGGAATCGGGTACCTATGCGTTGCATTCCAGCTATTCCCAGCTGTTTCTGAAAGCCGGTGAAACAAGCAAAGAGATCATCGTCAGCGTGCCGCGCGATGAAAAACAGCAGGTATTCAATGGGGCTGCCTATGTGCAGGACAATATCTCGCGCAATGCGGGCGGATATGGCGCGCAGCTGCCTACACGCGAGCTGATGGACGCCTACGAATGCACGGATGGCAGGCCGATCGACGAGTCGGCGTTGTATGACCCCAAAAATCCGTTCAAAAACCGGGACCCGCGGCTGAGGGCCACGATCGTCGAGTTCAATACGCAATGGCTGGGCTACAATTATATGCCTCATCCCGATTCCCTAACAGTGTTCAGCTCGAAGGAAAACCGCCGCGTCCCCAACAAAGACACACGCGCAGTGGCCGCATTTGCCAGTTTTACCGGCCTGCTGTGGAAAAAAGGAATCGACCAGACCTGGCCCGACCGGCTGGTAGAAGACAACGATGCCATTATCATCCGCTACGCAGAAGTGCTTTTAACGTACGCGGAAGCCAAAATAGCGCTGGGAGAAATCGATGAAAGCGTTTTGAACGCCGTTAACCAGGTAAGGGCGAGGGCATACGGCGTCGATGCCGGGAGGACGGCCGACTATCCTGCCATTACTACCACCGATGCGGCAGCGTTGCGCAAAATCATCCGCCGGGAGCGCCGGGTCGAGTTCCCCCGCGAAGGGCTGCGGTATATGGACCTCATCCGCTGGCGGCTGGCCGAAAAGGCATTGTCGACGCCGGTGATCGGTTTGCCGGACCCCGCGGCTCAGAACCGGGCGAAGTGGCCTTTCCCGGGAGTCACCCCGCTGGACAACGACGGCATAGCCGATTACTCCGGCTTCGGTGCCGATGTGAAAGAGCTGTCGCAGCGTAGTTTCGACAAATCCCGGCAATACCTGTGGCCGATCCCGGCCGTGGAGCGGCGCGTGAACCCGAACATTACGCAAAATACCGGCTATTAATTTTCAATTTTTCCGTGGTGCCGTTAGCAATGCGGGTTATAATCCTTTTGATTTCAGAATAATGATGTTTTCAATGAACAGAAACCGTGTGTGGGCATTCCTGGTTGGTTCGGTAATCGCTCTAAGCCAGCCGGGCATCGCCCAAAAAAAGCGTATCCTTCATACAGCGGCATTTATCCGCATTTGGCAATGTATAACAACGAGGGCGAATGCGGTACCGGCGCCGTGGTGCCCTGGGCCGGGAAGCTCTGGGCGGTTACCTATGGCCCGCATTTGCCGTTCGGGTCGTCGGACAAGCTGTACGAGATCAGCACCGACCTGAAACAGACTATCCGGCCCGAAAGCATCGGCGGCACGCCCGCCAACCGCATGATCCATCGCGAAAGCCGCCAGCTTTTTATCGGCCCGTACGCGATTGACGAAATGGGTATGGTACGCACGATTCCCTACCAAACGATGCCCGGCCGCCATACCGGGAACGCACGCCATTTGACAGATCCGGCAGGAAAAATCCTCTACGGTACCATGGAAGAGGGTTTTTATGAAGTGGATGTGAAAACGCTTGCCCCCAAAATGTTGTTCGAGGACGGCAATGTAGACCGCAACCGGGAAGCGGACAAGGCTACCTACCAAACCAAGGGCCTGCTGCCGGGCACCCATGGGAAAGGCTTTTACTCGGGTCAGGGCGTGGCTGTGTATTCCAACAACGGCGAGCCGGGCCGGCAGGCTGAAATCCAGTTCGATATCGAATCGGGCTCGCTCTCGGAATGGGATGGCAAGGACTGGAAGGTGGTGCGCCGAAACCAGTTTGTGGAAGTTACCGGGCCCGGTGGCATTTATGGCAATTCCAATCCCGCCACGGACCCCATCTGGGCTACGGGCTGGGACGATAAGTCGGTTTTGCTGGGTGTTCGCGGCGAAGGAAAATGGACGTTTTACAGGCTTCCCAAGGCGAGCCACGCCTACGACGGCGCCCATGGCTGGAACACCGAATGGCCGCGCATCCGCGACGTCGGTACCGCGCAGCAACCGGATTACCTGATGACCATGCACGGCATGTTCTGGAAGTTTCCCGGGCAGTTTAATGCGGCCAACAGCGCCGGAATCCGCCCGCGATCGGCTTATCTGAAAGTGATCGGCGATTTTACCCGCTGGAACAACCAGCTTGTTTTCGGGTGCGACGATTCGGCCCAGCGCGAATTTTTGAATAAAAGAAAAGCAAAGGGCGGGATAGAAGGCCCGGGACAGTCCAATTCCAATCTCTGGTTTACACCCCTTAACCTGCCCGACGAGCTCGGCCCCAATGCCGCGGAGGGATCGGTATGGCTGAACGAGGCGGTCAGCGCCGGTCAGCTTTCCGAGCCGTTCCTCTTTGCCGGTTGGGCGCACCGGGCCGTTTGGATACGGAACGAAGGCGGGAACGAGACAAGTTTTGTTTTTGAAGTGGATAAAAAAGGAAACGGGGAATGGTCGGTGCTGAAAACCGTGAAAGTAGGTGCCGGGATGGCCTCCAACGTCGCATTCGCGGCTGCGGAGGCCGGCGAATGGGTGCGCGTGCGGCCTGATAATGCCACCCGGGCCACAGTTCATTTTACCTACACCTCCAACGACCAGCGAACGAATACCATGGATCTGATTTTCAAAGGGCTCAGTAATGTGACGTCCCCGGAAAGCCATGGCGGGTTGTTGTATGGGTTGGGCGAAAACCGGCGCGTGCTGGGTGTGGCGGCTATGGACCTGAAAAACGGCAAAGCGCAGGACGCCGGCTATTACGAGCTGGACGGCAACATGCAGCTCGTAAAGCAGGCCGATGCCGCAACGCACGCATTGATTAAATCCAGGTTCGCTATCCCGAAACAGGTGGTGGCGGTAGAGGCTTCCTCCGTGCTGATTGTCGATGACAAGGGCCGCCGCTGGCGCCTGCCGCTTGGGAACGAGGCATTTACCGGCCTTACCAATCAGGCCGCACTGCGGATTTGCCGGGAAGTAGCCACCGAGCGGGACCTGTTCAACTGCCATGGTACGTTCTATGAGCTGCCTGCCGAGAATGCCGATGGTTATGCCAAAATCCGGCCCGTATCGTCGCATAACCTGCGTATTCACGACTACGCATCGTACCGTGGCCTGCTGGTGATGACGGGAATCGACCCGACGTCGATGCAGAACAGCGGGCATATCATCGTTTCGGCAGATAAGGGGGCGGCGGTATGGGCCGGCGCGATCGACGACCTGTGGAAATTGGGTAAGCCCGTCGGCCGTGGCGGTCCATGGAAGAATACACAGGTGAGTGCCGGCCAGAGTTCGGACCCTTATCTGATTGGTTTTTACGACAAAAAGGAACTGAAATTATCCCATAATGCGGAAGAGGCTGTAACGTTTACGCTGGAAGCCGATCCGGTCGGGAATGGCTCCTGGATGCTTTACAAAACCTTTACGGTAAAGCCCGGGGAGCCGATTTCGTTTACCTTTCCCGGGGACTTCTCGGCCCGTTGGGTCAGGTTCAAAACCGACAAAGCCTGCACGGCTACCACCTGGCTGGAATACCGGTGAGCCATTTTACGGCAAACATTTTTATATTTCAGGGTTGAAAAAATGGAAATGAACGCCCGGCAAATCCTGAAAGATCATGTTACCAAAAGCGTCGAACTGACCGAAGCGCAGTTCGACGCTTTTTATGCTTGCTTTAAACCCGCGTCGTTTCGGAAAGGACAGGCCCTTATCCGCGAAGGAGATGTGGTGACGCAGGAATATTTCGTGCTCAGCGGTTGTCTTAAAACCTATTTCCTGAACGACGAACTGAAAATGACGATCCTGCAATTTGCCATGCCGACCTGGTGGGCCTCGGATTACGACGCGCTGTATAACCATCACAGGGCGTCCGTCAATGTGGATTGCGTGGCCCACGCGGAGGTCCTGTCGATTTCGTCCGACGACAGGGAAAGAATGTGCCGTGAAATCGCAGGTATCGGGCATTTTTTCCGCTGGCGGACCAACAGGGGTTACGCCGCCGCACAGAGACGGTTGCTTTCGCTGATGACGAACGATGCCCGGAAACGTTATGAAGAACTTCTGGCGCAATACCCCGCACTTTTCCAGCTCGTGCCGAAACATCTGATCGCCTCTTACCTGGGCGTGTCACGCGAGACGCTAAGCAGGTTGTACCACGCATCGAGCCAGGCTAAAAATGTGACATAGGTCACATAGTACCGATCGTTTTCTCTGTTTAATTTGCGACGCGGGTTTCACTTACCGCCCGCAGCCTGGATTATGTGGAACCAAACCAAAGTTTCCCGCACGCTGGGAATCGAATTTCCGATATTGCAAGGCCCTTTCGGGGGTAACCTGTCGTCTGTCAGACTTGTTTCGACGGTCTCCAATCTCGGGGGCATGGGCGGCTATGGCGCATACATGCTCACGCCCGACGAAATCGTTGCATTGGACAAAGAGCTCAAACAGGCGACGAATAAGCCTTATAACATCAACCTCTGGGTTTCGGACAGCGATTTTCCTTCCGGCGAAATTCCCGATGAGGTATTTGAAAAAGCGGCCGCACTGGTCAAGCCGTTTTTCGATGAGGTAGGAGTGCCGCTTCCCGCGAAGCCAAAAGCTTACCCGTCGCGCTTCGGGAATCAGGTAGAGGCATTGCTCGCTGCGAAGCCGCCGGTTTTCAGCTTTATTTTCGGTGTGCCTTCGCAAACGGTCCTTGACGATTTCCGGAAAAAGGACATTAAACTGATCGGTAATGCCACCACCCTCGACGAGGCGATCGCGCTCGAAAATGCGGGTGTCGACGTCATTATCGCCTCGGGATTCGAAGCGGGCGGGCACCGTCCGTCATTCCTGGAATCGGCGGAGGCGTCGTTGACGGGCACTTTTGTGCTGGTGCAGCAAATCCGTGAAAAAGTGAAAACCCCCCGTGGTGGCTGCCGGCGGCATTGCCGATGCCCGTGGCGTGGCGGCCGCATTGACGCTCGGGGCCGAAGGCGTGCAGATAGGAACGGCGTTTCTGGCCACCGAAGAGTCGGGTGCGAGCGAATACCACCGTAACCTGCTCCACTCGGACGCGGCACGTTACACGACGCTTACCAAGGTATCGACAGGCCGTTTAGGCCGCGGTATCCGCAGCCGTTATACCGAAACCCTGGCCGGCCGCAACGATCAGCTGCTTCCTTTTCCTTTGCAAAATCAGTTTGTCGTACCGCTCCGCAAAGCCGCGGCCGACAAGCAGCAATACGACCTCATTATGTTCTGGGGCGGCCAGATCGCGCCGGTATTGAAGCATACCAGCGCGAAAAAGCTGTTTGAATCGATTGTCGGGGAAGTGCAGGGTTTCCTGAAATAGGTACCAGACCTGTGCGGTTCCTATTCATTCCACGGCGAATGCAAAATGCAATCGCAGAAGTTCTTGCGTTCGAAATTAGGAATCATGTAGGCGCACACATCGGCCTTGATATTGCCGAAAGTGGTATCCGTTTTATGCGCGAACCCTGAGAAGAAAGTAGGTATGATCCTGTTTTTAAAATCGTTACGCGGAAATGCGGCAACGATGGCCTCACGGTCGGCGGCCGACAGGTGTTCGTAGCCTTCACCCATTACATCGAGCCCCACACCCGAATAGAGCAATGCGACTTCCGGCTCCTTGTATTCGGCCACGCCGATCGTCGTGTGCAATGCGATGGCGTCCCACACAAGTTGCAGCGATTTGTCGGGCAGGCCGTTACTTTTCAGGAAATCGCGGGCGGCATTGGCCCCGTCCACCTCGAAACGTTTGTCGGGGCTGCTGTAATGCGGCACCAGGCCGAGGTCGTGGAATACCGCGCTGATATAGAGCAGTTCCGGGTCGTAGTTCCGTTTCTCGCGCCGGCCATTCAGCGAGGCGAACAGGAAAACGCGTAAAGAGTGGTTGTAAATGAATTCCGTGCCATGTTCGAGCAGCAGGTCCGTGGCGTCGTTGGCCAGCCGGCTATCGGGTATACGGATACCCGCGATGGTATGCAATGCGTTGACAGACATAATGTTGTGTTTTTTTTTGTTTCGACAAAATTACGTCCGCATCCATCGCGGGGGAATGTCAGTTTCCGCAGATCACCTGCCAAAATTGACGAACTGTGTGCGGTATTCTTGGGGCGACATCATTGCATTCTTTCTAAAAAAATGACTGAACTGTTCCGGCGTACCGAAATGCAGGTGATAGGCGATTTCCTTCACCGGCCGGGACGAAAATTGCAGCGAACGTTTCGCCTCGGCGAGTATCTGCCCGTTGATGAGCTCCTTCGCGCCTTTGCCCGCGCAGCGTTTGCAGACATCCGACAACCGCCGGGCGGGAATGTTCAGCTCGCGGGCGTATTCGGCAACTTCATGCATTTCGTGGTACCTGCGGCTGACAAGCTCGATAAAGCTTCTGTACAATTGTTTTTCATGATTGTCAAAACCCGTACCTGCCTCCGCACGGATATTTGCGATTTTGATCATGATGATTTTGAGATAAGCCGCCAATGCGTCGAGCTTGTTGACGTAGTCCTTCTTTTCAAATTCTTGCAGCAATGTCTGAAACAGGAAGTGCAGCTCCGTAAAGGACGCGTCATTGACGGCCAATCGCTGATTCTCAGCCGCGTTATTGAACAGAACGGCCTTACAGTTACTCGCGCTGTCGGGGGGCCTTCTGCCAGAAACAATCTCCGAAATTCAGCTCGTAGCCCGAAACCGTACATGGTTCGGGGAACCGGCAAAGTTGCCCTTTCGAGGCCAGGAAAAGCGTTTTTCCGGTAAGTTCAAACCGCACACCGTCGATTTCGATCACACCGGCTCCTTCCTGTAACAAAAGGATCCGGTGATAGGCCAGCCGTTCGGGAACGTGGTCGATTCGCTCGTTCCGCACGAAATGCCTGATCCGGAACGAGTCCTGAATGTCTTTTTCAAAAATGAGTTCCATACAAATGCCCGATATAGATAATCTGGAAAGGGGAATATACTTTCCAAAGTTCCGTCCGGACTCATTTTAATGTCGCGCTATTGTCGTGGTAGTTTATGTCGGGCATAGTGGACAGCGGGTCGAGCACGACCGTCATCGCCGTTCGCGGTACCGCCATGGTAACGACCGACCGCCTTTTGGAAAAATGATGCCGTTGGAGGTAAACAGGATCGGGCGGTGCGGTATCAGGCACTATTTCCCGGTCGAAAACGGCAATATCGATATCGTCATCGGGTGTTACCGGCACTGGTTTGCCCGAGGTTTCATCGGTTTTGCGGACGTTGATTTCCAGGACCAGTAATTGTCTGTTATTTGATAACGGCTTGCTGGATAGTATTTTAATATCATTGTCAAATACTATAACTTTTTTGAAGAGCTCGTCGATGAGCCGGATTTGGGCGGCGTTCGCTCCGCGTTTCAGTGCATCGACAACGGTGGGCGGGCCCGGCTTTCGGGCCGGGTAACCGTAGCGCTCAACCAGTTCGTGCAGGGCGCGGGTCATATGCGCTTCACCCAGGGCTTCTTTCAGGCGGAACAATGCCAGGCCACCCTTTTGGTAGTAAACAAAAGGCTGGTTCACGGTTTGCCAGAGCGGCAGCTCTTTTTCGCTCGCGGCGCTGCGGTAAGCGAAATAGAGCTGCGAGTCTTTCACATGATACGGCCGCAGGTACATCTTCCCGAAACGCTTTTCGGTCACTACCGCCTCGGTGTATTTGGCCAGCGACTCCGTCAGCAAAGCATCTCCCGGTCCTGCCGGTGCCGCTACGCGCCCGGCCCACCACTGATGCGCCGTTTCGTGGGCGGTCGTGGCATAGGCAAAGTTGAAACCCGAGCTATTGCCTGGATTGCTTCTGAAGTTGGCCCGTTCCTGACTGAAAATAACCCCCCGGATAGGCCGTTGCCGAACCGGGATAATGCGGGATTTCGGCCAATGTAAGCTCACGGCGCGGGTAACGGCCAAAGTTTGCCCGGCCATAGTCCAGCGCGTCCTTCATGGCTTGCATCATGGCAGGCACATTTTGCGGATGCTGCGGATGGTGGTAAATCCGGAACGTGGTGCCATTGTATTGGCTGGTTTTCAGGATATAGCGGGCGGAGCTCAATGCGAACATGTAGGGCATCGGCTCTGCGGACCAGTAGTGAAAATATTTTCGGCCGGCATTCGTCCGGGTGCTCACCAGTGTGCCGGCGGTAATTACCTGCTGGTCGGCTTCGGTGGAGATAATGTTTTGAAAATGAATAAAATGGTAGTCGTGATCGGTGGATATGATCGTTTGCCGGGAGCCCAGACCGTTTAGCCGCCGCCGCTCAGGGTCTTCGATTTCGTAAGCCGGCTGATAACCAAAATACGGGAGATATTTTTCCAATTCGATGTAAGAACCGTTTTCGGACACGGCATGCTCACTGTTGAAAGCCTTGAATGGAGACCGGTCGGCACGGATCGCGAACCGGACGGTCAACTCCTGACCGGGCAGGAACGGTTTTTCGGGGCGGTACCAATGCTGCCCGAAGGTGTCGTCCGACGATATGAATGCACAGCGTTCAACACGCATTTCCACCAGCTCTACCTCGGGGTCAATTCCGATCCGTAGCTTTGTGATTGGCTGTTTCGATTTGTTTTTAATGCGCAAAGCGCCTGTTACGGTATAATAGTGTTTGGCAGGAAAAAGGTCCGTGTGCAGATCGACGGCCGTAACGACCGGCTGCGACCGGCCGGCAAGCGGCTTGTATTTGCGTTCATAACCTGCCTGCCATTCCGTGTTCGTCGCGCCGGTGCGGCTACGGGCGGAGAAGCCGCCTTTGTATACCATATAAATACCGGTACCCATCGCCAAAAGGAGACAAATACCGCCGAATGCCAGGGCCCGGATGCCCGGCATGACGCCCTGGCCGATGCGCCGCTTTTCCCCCGTGTGCCGAGGCCACGTGCGCGTGGCGAGCCCCGCGAGCGCCAGTGCGATCCACGTCCAGTACAGCATATGCCAGCGAAACGACGAACCGCTATGACCGAATCCGTCAAAGCCGGAATAACGCAAACGCGGAGCGGCGGCGAACCGCACCAGGTAGCTTTCGAGCCCAAACTTCCTGCCGAAAACAAAAACGCCGACTATCATACCGCTCAAAAGCATTCCCAGGTATTTGTTGTTCACGGCTGTCTGAACGAAAACGATCAGGATTGTAAAGAGTACAAGCGGGAAACCCGCGTGGAAATAGACAGACAAATAGGTGCCCCATTCAAAAGTTTCGAATCCCGAGAACCATTGTACAGCTACACCGGTGGCAATATGGACGGTGATCAAAGTCGTGGTCCACGCGATCAAGGCGAAGCATTTGGCGATGGCAAAGATGGTTACGGAAACCGGTGTAGCGAAAATCAGCGGTTGTATCCGTGCTGTTTTTTCGCGGTATATCGATTCGGACGCATAAAAAACAATCAGCAGCAGGGCAGGGCGTACGGCTGTGAGCTGCTCGGCCAATATTCCGCTGTCAGCATAGCTCCTTACGCCGTAAGGGCCCTGGGTAAGGTTTTCAAACAGCTCCACGGCATTGAAAAATACCCACAATGCAAAGATCAGGGCTGTTGGTACCGGACTAAAAAGCGCTGTTGTTTCGAGACCGAATATCCGCAGAAAGGTCAGCCGGTGATAGTATGGCCGGTTTATGTGCGGGCTGACAGCGCGGTAGAGAACTGAAGGCGCAGCGTGTGTTTCCGAGGTCCCGTTTACCTTGTTGTCTTTTTCCTGTAAAACCCTGAACCGAAAGCGGCTGTATGCAATTCCCAGCACGGCCAGGGAGAAGCCGGTCCATAGCAGCCGGTTGGTGATGAATATGGGAGTTAAGGGGAATAGTTCCTGGTTGCGCCGCCATACGGGCCAGTTCGCGGTTTCTCCGAAAAATGCGGTGAAACCAAATGGGTCTATCAGCACCGGGAACCAGTGCGGGCCGCCAGGCGCCGGGATGGAACCGGCCATAACCGGCGAATTGCCCAGAATGGAGGCCGTAAGATAGATAATGAATAGGAAAACGCCTGCCGCGTACACAAGCCGCGTGCTGCGTGTGAGCATTGCCGTGGCAAATACGATGCTGCAACAAAATACAACGCCGGGCAGACCGAAAGTCAGTAAGGGCATTAGATAATAGGAAAAACGAAAGGGCCCGAGGTATTCCGGCGGGGTTATCAGGGTTGCGGCAGCGGCACCCAGCGTAGCGAGGCACATTATAAGGAAAACCGCCCCCATTAATCCCAGCAGCCTCGCAGCGAAATAGGGACGGCGGCCGATGCTGGTGGTGAATACAAGCGGCTCCATGTGATGCTGGCTGTCGCGCAGGACTACCGCCGCACACGCGAGCGTCCCGACGAAAATGGTGAACAGCGAAAGAAGGCAAATGATGAAATGGGTCACATGCGGTGCATTCCGGTGTATTTCTGCGCCGCCGAAGTTACCGAAAGGCATCACGATCCCCAGTGCCAGGAAAAGCAATGCGGCAATGCGAAAGGTCGTCTGCCGGAAATGGTAGTGTATTTCAAAGCGAAAAGCGGCTGTCAGCATGGCGATACCTCCTTTCGGCCTCCGCCCTGCAATATGGCGAAGTAAACATCTTCCAGCCCGGGATGGAACGCCTCGAAACCGCCGCCCGGCCGCTCGTCCGACAGCACATGCACCTGAATGCGCCCCGCGACCCTGCGCGTGGAAATGACACGAACGGCGGTTTGCAAATCGGCAAGCTCTGCCGGCGTCACGGTTTTGCGCCACAAAAGGCCTTGTAGTGAATGTGTGAGGGTTTCAGGCTTGCCTTCGAGAATCACTTTTCCTCCGGCCAATACCGCCATTCGCGGGCAAAGATCATGCACGTCGCCGACAATGTGCGTCGAGAGTATCACGACGATCTGCTCCCCGATCTCGCTCAGCAGATCGTGGAAGCTGTGCCTTTCCGAAGGGTCCAGCCCGGCGGTGGGTTCATCGACTATCACCAGTTGCGGGTTGCCCAGCAATGCCTGCGCGATACCGAAACGCTGGCGCATTCCACCGGAAAGCGTACTTACCGCCTGCTTCCGGTGCCGGTAGAGGTTGGTTCGTAGCAAGAGGGCTTCCACTTGTTCCCGCCGGTCCGGTTTGCGGGTCAATCCTTTCAATACGGCCAGATGGTCCAGCAAACTTTCTGCGGAGACGCCCGGATATACGCCAAAGTCCTGTGGCAGGTAACCGAGCCTGCCCCGCAGCCACGCGGTTTCCCGACCGACATCCTGTCCGTCGAAGGTGATCCGTCCGCCGTCGGGCGAGGAAAGCGTAGCGAGGATACGCATGAGGGTCGATTTACCCGCTCCATTGGGACCGAGCAAACCGAACAGGCCGTTCGGTATTTCGAGCGAAACGCCGTCCAGGGCGCGGATGCCGTTAGGATAGGTTTTGGAAAGTTCCTGAATTCTCAATCTTTGCATGACATGGCTTTTGAAGTTCCGCCCAAAGATGGATGTCGGCTGTTATGTACTCAATTAATTATGAGCAAAGCAGGCAGAACGGTGATGAAGGCGTTTATCCGCCTGGTTTTACGGTTTTTTACAATTATCACCAAAATCGCGACGGTCGTCATTAATTTTTGCGGGCGAGCGCGCCGTCCGGTTTATTTGCAGGATGGTGGCAATCGGAAAATTGGGTGGTGCATTGGCGCGCCGGAGCGATACGTGGCTCTACGTAGGGCTGTTCTGCTGGATTTCGGTCGGGAGTACGATGGGACGGAACGACCCATGGCCGGCCTATTTTCAGTCGCTGCTGATTTTGGTCATGATATGGTCGCCGGTGCTGCTGGTCACCTGGGTGCGCGAGGGAAGCGGGGAGGGGCGTTTTGCAGGCCGAAACCGCCGGTACTGGTTTGCGTGCTTTCTAGGATATTTGCCGTTGCTATCGATGCTGTCGGGTGCGCTGATGGTGCCCGGACGCCCGCTTTGGGGGGGTGGTATTCACCGGTGGACTCTGCGTAGCGGTAATGGAGTGCGTACTGGTGGCGGAGAACCGGTACTCCGGGCGTTGGTACCGGATGAAATGGATACGTAGGCTCAGTTTGGAAAAGGCGGTGCTGATCAGTATTACCGCGCTTGCATTGCTACTCGGCGCGATGGCGGTGTCGAGTCTCGGTAACCCGGCGTACGACACGGGCACGCAACTGCTCATCGGCTTTGAAATGGATTTTCTGAAAATAGCGACCCGGTTTCCGACGTTTGCCGGCTATTCCCTGCAACTATTGACCATGTACCTAGCCGGGTATTTTTTCTTTTACATCAACAGTCGCTGGCTTGTGCCGCATATTCTGAAGGAACGGGGTATTTTACATTACCTCCTTTATGCCGCCGCCCTGATTGGCGTTTTTTATCCGTTTTGGGGGCAGCTACTGACCAGCCTGCCGTTGAGCAAAGTGCTCGGAGGTGTGTTTTCGGCCAATCCATTTGTGGCCGAGAACGCATTCGGGGCGATGCTGGTGCTGCTGATAAGCCTTCCGGTACTGCTGGCGATCCAATGGGCGCGGCAAAACAGCCTCATTACCGCCCTGCAACATGAGAAGTCGCAGGCAGAGCTCGATCTTTTGAAACAGCAACTGAACCCGCATTTCTTTTTTAATACCCTTAATAACCTGTACGCATTGAGCTTGCAACGCTCGGAGCTGACGCCGGAGACTATTTTGCAGCTTTCGGAGCTGATGCGTTACGTAATCTACAAGGCCCGGGAACCGTTCGTGCGGATGGAAGATGAAGTCAAATACCTGAGAGATTACCTGCAATTGCAAAAAATCCGGCTCAAAAAGAGCCTTGACCTGCAATGGGATGAGGAAATCGAAGACGGTTCGGTAGCGATAGCCCCGCTGCTGTTGATCGTGTTCGTCGAGAATGCGTTCAAGCACGGCGTAGAAAATGCCGAAGGGCCTTCATTTTTGGCTATCAGTCTCAAAGCCGACCGGCATTCGGTGCATTTTACATGTAAAAATTCCCACGAACCGGCACCGGATGCGCATACCGGCATCGGATTGACTAATTTGCGAAAACGGCTGGCCCTGCTCTATCCCGCTAAGCACCGGCTGGCTACCCGGGCGGCGGATGGCGTGTTTGTCGCCAGCCTCGAAATTGACCTGCTATGAAACTACGCTGCCTGATTGTCGACGACGAGCCGCTGGCCCATGATGTGATCCTTCGCTATATGGAGGACATTCCCTTTCTGCAAAGGGCCGGCCAATGCTACCTCGCAACGGAGGCGTTCGCGTTTCTGAACCATCACGCTGTGGACCTGATTTTCCTGGACATCCGCATGCCCAAACTCAGCGGTCTCGATTTTCTGCGTTCGCTCAATCAAAGGCCGCTGGTCGTGGTCACATCGGCTTACGAAGAGCACGCATTGGAAAGTTTTGAGCTGGAAGTGGTGGATTACCTGCTGAAGCCGTTTCGTTTCGACCGGTTCCTCAAAGCAGCGAACCGGGCATTGGAACAGCACACCATGCGAAGGCAAGCCACAGCCACCACCCCGGCCGCGCCGTATGAGCCCGAGCCATTGTATATCAAATCGGACAAGAAGCTCGTACAAATGCGGCTGGACGAGGTGTATTATCTCGAAAGCCTGGGCAACTACGTAAAAGTGTGGGCACGGGACCATTTTCTGCTCACGCAGCGTACGCTGGCGAGCTTTGAGGAACAATTGCCGGCCGAAGGGTTCATCCGGATACACAAGTCGTTCATATTGAACAAAAAATTCGTGCATTACATTGAAGGCAACATGATCCGGCTGCTGAATGGAAAGGTATTGCCGCTTGGTAAAACGTTTAAGCATATAACCAAACTGTTTCCGGGGTGAACCTTGAAATTCTACCGAAGGCTGGATATATTTGTTTATACACGAATTGAAAGACACCACCCACGTACCGGCATGCATTCACTCGATTACCTGCGCGAAGAGATCCGAACTTATTTTCCCGAATCGAAGGAATTACAACTTTCACCGGCATTCGATGGCCAGAGGCGGTTCAATTTTTACTTTGAAATAGCCCCCGGTCAGCGCCATCTGCTTTACCTGAACTGGGACGGCGATATCGATGGTTTTACGCTGAAATGCCTCGAATTTCCCGATGCCGCTTTGTTGAGGGAACTTGCCGGGGCCTACACCGAAAAGGGCTCCAAGATGTTCAATATCGGGCAGCCTGTGGCGACGCTTTCCTTTGTTTATCAGGGAAAGGACAACCTGAGGGTACGCAACTACAAAGGCAAAGCGCATATCGATTCCCACGAAATATCGGCAAGGCATCTGATGTACGCCGTCAATCCGTTCGAATGAGCGGCCGGAGAGCGGAGTTGCTGACCGGAGGGAAAACCTGTGAAACTCAGCCGGGCCCATGTACTGGTGATCGGGTTAGGCGGTGTAGGCTCTTTTGCCGCTTTTTTCAACTAACGCACTCACAATTTCCGAAGTACTGTTAACAATTGTTAAGGACCGGGCGGGCGGTCTTTGTGAAGGGCTACTCGGGAAATTCCATTTCGGTCTCCGAGAAATGGCAGAGACCGTCGAGGAGTTCGCTGAGTTTGTAACCCGTTTCGGACAGCGAGTATTCCACACGGCTCGGCACTTCGCGAAAATTGTCGTTGCGGATGATCAGCTTGTGCTGTTCGAGCAGTTTCAGCCGGTCCGCTAAAATATTGTCGCTGATGTGTTTGAGGTCTTCTTTTAATATCGAAAACCGGTTGTTGCCTTCTTCGATACTGAACATCACTTCGGTCAGCCACCGCTTGCTAAGCAGGTTGATCAGTTCGTTCAATGTGCATTTCTCTTCCAGGAACGTCTGATTGTAGTAATTTGTCGAGGTCAGTTTTCTCATAATGTCGGCTCATTTTTACAGGAGTTACTCACAATTTACGGAGATATGTACGGCTTGTCAATGGTGCCGGCAGTATGCATATGAAGCGAGAGGTCGGTTTTTTGTATTATTTAATAAAAAATATGAAAATAATGAGGTGTGTATGCCGGAAATAAGTCCCATGTAGAAAAAGGGAAAGCTATCACAAGATGAGACCACGCATTACGCCCAATGAAGCTTAGACTTTGAAACGATTCCCATTCGGGCGACATGCACGCGCTGACGAATATCATGCAGGGGTACTATCCCGATCTTTTCCATTCGGGACTGAGGCTGCACAGGAACGGGATCGGAAAGGAGTGCTCAACAGTCTGTCGGACAGGTAAAAGGAGCTTACTTATAAAGTGCTGGGCACCCGGTTCGTGGTGCGGCGCTTTGATAACGACCGGAATATTACAGTGCGGGTGCAGACCGGGAAGGTGTCGGTGTACGTATTCCCTGGCGGCAATGGTACAATCTTGGCGCCGCATTGCCGACTGTCCCCTACCGCTCATACCTATTAGCCCTGGCGAAACGACGAGGTGATCGCGGGCGGACGCATACAATTCGAAGAGGGAGCGTGGCGGTGCCCACGGGCCCCGGCCTAGGCATAGAGCTGAACCGTGAAGCATTGGCGAGATTGCACCAGAACTATATTACCTGCGTCTCAAAAAACGCGACGACGAAATTGAAATGCAGAAAAAAGTGCCCGGCCGGGAAATTCAAGGCGGTGCGCTGGTGACGCGATTAATATTTAGCCGTCATTTTATCGAAAACCTGGCGTTGCTGTTTCAGTGCCTGTATTTTGTCGTCGGGATTGGTGTGGCATTCAAGCAGTACCCAGCCCTTGTAATCCATTTTAGCCAGATTGTCGATCAGTTCGGGATAGGGATAATCGGTGCGGTCGAGTTCGCGGACGTGGCAGGTATCTCCGAAGTACTTTTTGACGAGGTCGAAATTATATTGAAAACCCTGTCCGTTCAGATCCTGTTTGTTACAGTTCCAGCAGATCCCGGCATTCGGGTGATCGGCATAATCCATGATTTTGCGGATATTGGGTAGTTCCTGTGTCTCCTCGCCGTGTACTTCCAGCCGTAGTTGTTGCCCGAAATCCGCGGCATAGCCGGCTAACCCGCGCAGCGCCAGACCGATTTGTTCCAGTGTTTTCTCCTTCGGGACCTCTTTATGCAGCGCATTGGGTTTTACTTTCACGCCCGTGCCTCCCACATCCGCGCTGAGGCGTATAAATTCCCTGGTGCGCTCGATGGACGCTTTTAGTTTTTCCTGATCGGGATAATCGTATTGCTGGTTGGTACCGAGGCCCACGATCTTCACCGGACTGTCTTCGAACCGCCTTTTGACTTCCTGCCGTTGCACGGGCGTGAGGTCGGGCATTACCTTATGCGCATGTTCGACGCGCAGCTCCACCCCGGTAATGCGCGTATCGGACAGGTTTTTGATCAGCGTTGGCACATCCCAGTCCTTTCCCCAGAGGTAAGTTACAAAACCGAGCTTCATTTCGACTTTTTTCCGGGGATGTGCATCGGCTTGTGAAAAATCCGGGAGAAATGCCGCTCCGGCAGCAAGTGAAATCTTTTGAATGAAAGTCTTTCGGTCGATACGCATGGGAAGCCTGTTCGTTTTGACTGGTTACAATCGCTTTAAGCCCGGTAGCGGTGAATTCTACCGTTTGCCGGCCTGTTCGATCAAAAAATCGAGTGCCGGTTGCTCGGTCAGCGGCCCGGCCTTTATTTCGTCCCCAAGTAAAATCATCTGCGGCGTATTCGGATTGAATGCGGGCCATTCGGGCAGTCCGGGACCGTTGGGATTACCTGTTTTGACAAAATTTACCCAATACGCCGACATCACACGGGAGATCTGATCATCTACGGCATCGAGTGGGCGCAGCGATCGATCGATGAAACGGAGGTTATCATACGCATAAGCTACCTCGCCGGTGTGAAATGCACCATAATTCGCATAGATGCCTGTTGCGGGCAATCTTCGTGTGAACCGGTAGAGGTATGAGCCCTTACCCTGCCGGGATTGTGCCATTGCCCAGGAGTAATTTTGCAGCCCGTAGGTGGCGTCACGAGCCAGCTCGTTCTGCGAATGTGCTGCCTGTTCGTCGTTTTGTGCGGGGTAATATTGAAAGAAAGTCTGTGCGGCCGTGCCGTATTGCCGGTTATACTGTGTTTGGAAATCGGCGGCACTCTTTGGTTTGGCTACCGCATTCTCGTTCTGGTTCCAGCCGGTAAGCAGGATGACCGGGTTTTGTTTTCCGGCCTGATAAATTGCGCTGATTGCGTCGGGAAGAACAAACCCGTCGATAATGGGACCGCGATAGGTCGTGATGTTTTTCAGGATATCTTCCGCCGGGAGTTTCCGTAATGCAGCGAGCGAAGTCGCATTCAGCTTTTCGCCGGCCTGGTGCCCGGCTTCTTCCGCCTCTTTCAGCGACGGATAACTCCTGCCGAAACCGGCGCCGCTTTCCGCTATCGCTTTATTGAAAAGACCTTTCGCGAGCGGGCTCACGACAAGGCAGTTTACGCTCATCGAACCGGCCGACTGGCCCGCGATTGTCACATTGCCGGGGTCGCCGCCAAATTGTGCAATGTTCTTTTTAACCCATTCCAAAGCAGCGATCTGGTCCATCAAACCATAATTGCCGGCTGTATTTCTGCCTGATTCTTTTGTCAGTTCCGGATGCGCGAAAAAACCGAATGCGCCTACACGATAATTAATGCTGACAAAAACCACCCCTTTCCGGGCCGTTGCTTCGCCATCGTAAATGGGGCACCCAGCACCGCCGCTAACAAAGCCTCCGCCGTAAATCCACACCAGCACCGGCTTCCTGACAGTTTTTTCCGATTTTTCAGACCAAACATTCAGATAGAGGCAATCTTCGCTTATCGGCCTTTTGGGGATCAGGAACTCGGCGCTCCACATGCTGAACGGCACCGGGTCGCCCTGCATCGGGCTTGGCCCGAACTGGTTGCATGCCCGCACGCCGTTCCATTTCTTCACCGGTTGAGGGGCTTTCCAGCGTAAGTCGCCCACCGGGGGCGCGGCAAACGGTATGCCTTTATAAATGCTGATCCGGCCATCCGCGCTCGTCGTTCCGGAAATTTTGCCACCCTCTACATGCAGCGTATCGGCGGCTTGTGATGTAAACAGAATGCCGCAAAGGACAGCCACAAGCAGGATTTTGTAAAAAGTGAAAAGGGGTTTCATCCGCATTAACGACCGTTTAAAGCGCGAGTTCGATTTTATTTTTGACATGGTTACGCTCGCGTTCGCGGATCGCATTGTCCTGCATTAATTCCTTTTCTTTCGTTTTTTGTAAAAGCCTGAACCACCACGAGGCAGGTATCAACCCGTTGGAGTGCAGTTCCAACCTGATCAGAAATTCTTTCGGCGGGTTGCGGTGCCCGTTCAGGTACTGGCTCAGTACGTATGATTTCACATCCACGTCTCCTGCGAATTCCTTGTCCTTTTTTCCCTGCGCACGGATGTATTCGTTCAAAAAGTATGGGAAGTTCCAGTATGGTTTACCGTCGTCGCTGTCGATAAAATCCCGGATCTGATATTTGATCTGGTATATTTTATTTTTAGTTCTTTCCTGCGGGGACTGGTTCGCAATTTCGTTTTCGCGCATGACGCGAAACGCTTCCAGGTCTTTCCTCGCTTGCTTGACGTCGTCGGGATGAATTGGAAACACGAAAGCGTCAGCCAGTTCCTCCGGTGTGTGTTGTTCGAACAACTTCTTAATAACCTTTAATTCCTTCCTGGTCGCTATTCTCACTAGTATTTGTCGATTATGATGTTAGAATTGTCTGTATCCGTAAACATGGTGGTGCCGGTGTGTTGAAAACCATATTTTCGATAGTGGTCCACCAGGCGTGTTTTTGGAGTTAGGTAGACAATAATACCCCATGAAGATACGAAAAAGTTTACAGATTTGGTAAACATCTTACCCTGTTTCTTCCTGTTTAGACGCCGGTTTTCCGGTTTGGTAACGACTATGTCTGTATGAATTCTTAAACGGTAGCCTGTTGCGGATTAACGGAACGTAAAATCCGGCCTGCGTGAAAATAGGGGGCGTTAACCGGGAATGGGCTTGGGGCGATTATGGAAATTCGTATGGTAAAGTCAGGGTCGGCATAGCGGATCGCTGTCGGCGCCACTTTGCAGGAAGAATCGAAACAGGCGGACACGGCATCCGCGTTCCGGCTACCGTATTTTAAGTTACCTAAAAAAGAAAAACGCCGGAAGACCGGCGTTTACTGGCAAGTGTGCAGCATTTGATCAGGATTTAGGAATAGTAGCGTTATACATCAAAAAGCAGCGGGAAAAATTGCCCCTTCAGTTTCTCGCCTTTGGGGATCACCGGAACGCCGTCGAGCAGCGGTGAGTTGGTATCCGATGCGGTGCCGTCCGCAAATACGTTCAGCACAAACGCCCGTCGCGAACGTTCCGACCGGTTTTCGTATGAACCGTGTACCATTAATGGATGGTGAAATGTGCCGTAGCCGCGCTTCATTTCGATTGGAACCGGCTTGAATTCGGCTTTCTGTTCTTCGGAAAGGTATCGCATGAGCCCCTCCATGTCGCCGGCCAGCTCAGGCTTGTCGAGCAGGCCCCAACGGTGGCTTTTGGGTACGTAATACAGGCACCCGTTCTCGATCAGCGAATCGTCCAGGCCGGTCCAGCAGGTGAGATGTTGCATCGGTACCGAGCGGGTCCAGTAGGAGTAATCCTGATGCCATGCCACCACACCACCGTGCCGGGCCGGTTTACAGAAAAGCTGATCGTGCCAGAACCGCACAGCCTTGTTCCCCAGCAACTGGCTTGCCGCCATCACGAAAGCGGGGTTCCAGAGCACGTCGTGAAAGCCTTCGGTCACACGCCACGCTCCCAACGCATGCAGCAACACCGCATCCGGGTCGGCCGATTCGTTGGAATGGAATTCATAATATAAATGATGACCCGGGTGCGAAGGGTCCGTGATCGAGGCGAGCTCTTCATTTAAAACGTCGACCTGCCAGTCGTCCAGTAATTTGATATTGGATAAATAACCGTTTTCATGAAAGAATGCGACCTGCTCGTCACTGAGCCGGTACTGGTCCCATTCTTCCCGAGTGGCGGGCTGTTTGAAAAGGTCGGATACCAGCTCGTGGTATTGCGAAAGATCTCGGGTGGCTACTTCCATACCTGCTATTTCGGGTTTAGTTTCAGTAATGCAAATATGACGGAAGTCAGGTTTTGACCGGCTTGCCGATTTTGACTAATAAATAACTTATTTTGTATTAATATTGATTGGTTGATTAGTAATATCCTCTAAATAGGGTATAAAAATGCCAATAAGACACTATGAAAGCGCAATTTGAAGCATTCCAGCCCATGCCGGATTCGTCGTTCCGGATCTTCGGCTACGAGGTGAGCGAGTTCGATGCACCGTGGCATTACCATCCGGAATACGAGCTGACGCTGATCCTGAAAAGCGAAGGCATCCGTTATGTGGGCAACAGTATGGAAAGCTTCGAAGCCGGCGATCTCGTACTGTTAGGCCCCGACCTGCCGCATTGCTGGAAAAACACACCGGACGGTGCGGGACCGGCCAGTTCGATCGTCGTACAATGGCCCGGCGCGTTCTTGGGAAGCGGCTGGCTGGAAGTAGAGGAATTCAGATCGATCAGGCGTTTACTGCAAATGGCCGGGCAGGGGATAAGGTTCGATCAGGAAGTCGCCGGCCGTATCAAACCCATCCTTGCGGACATGCTGGAAATGCAGCCTTTTCCCCGGCTGATGAAGTTCCTGGAGGTGCTCGAACTATTGGCGGCCGAAAAAAACATTCATTTCCTTTGCGAGCAGGGCTTTATCTATCCGCTTAATTATGAGGATAACCAGCGGATCAACACGGTTTACAACTACATCCGGGAACATTATGCCGAACGTATTACCCTTGCGACGCTTTCAGGGCTGGTGCACATGAGCGAGGAGGCGTTCTCCCGTTTTTTCAGCCGGACGATGCAAAAGCCGCTTTTTACATTCCTCAATGAATATCGCATCAATATGGCTTGCAAAATGCTCATTGAAACCGACCTGCAGGTCGCCGAAATCAGCTTCGCCTGCGGCTATGAGAGTCCGCCGTTCTTTTTCAGGCAGTTCCGCAAATTTGGTGGCCTTACACCCGCCGGCTATCGCAGGCAATTCCGCATGACCGAAGCCGCAGGATAATTAGTGATTCGATTAACATTTACGAAGTTTTCTTTCCACGGCCATCCTGATAGCCACAGCGGCTCTGGTTCTCTTCAAAGCAGGAAAATTCGTTTACAATCTGTTTTATGGGGACATTGTCCTCACTAATCCCCGGACCGGGAAATCGGTCACTTTGGGGCGGCATCACCGGGACGGCCTCTCCCAGGAGATTCAAGACGTGCTCGAATAATGTCCGGGCGGCCAAGGCAACCGGCACCTTATCCCAAAAGTAAAGTCATAGCGACAATCACCACTGCTATCAGTGCCATCGTCTTCAGGCTTCCTGACGGAAGATTAAAGGAGATTTTGCTGGTCCCGGTAGGGTTGACGGCCTATTTGGCTTACGATAGCTTCGTGATACTAAAACGCTTCGTGCTACGCGAGGTCGCCGGCTGAATTTCGCTGACGATCACCGAAAAGAGTGAGAAAATATATCATCGGGACCAGCTCGTTGAATGGATTATCCGGCTTCCCGGCGGCGCGCTCCGTTCCTATTTCGCCGCTTTTGCAATATTCCGAGTAAATACTTGAAAAAAAATGCTTAGACGAGTAGTAAACTTGGGTAAAGAACCTGTAATCTGTATGTCCATTTCCTAAATCAAAAAATCACGTACATGGAAAAAAAGAATACCGTTCAAGAGCTGCCTTCTTCTTCGCGAAGGGATTTCATTAAAGCTGCCGCGGGTACGGCAGCCGGTCTGATGATCGTTCCCCGCCACGTGCTGGGCAAAGGATACGTGGCGCCGAGCGACAAACTGACTGTCGCGGGAGTTGGCGTAGGCGGAAAAGGAACGTCCGACATCGCCAATTTCTTCAAAAGCGGTAAGGCCAATATCGGTTACCTGTGCGATGTGGACGACAGACGTGCAGCCACTTCCGTTAAAAACTTTCCTCAGGCCAAGTACTATAAAGACTGGCGGGAGATGTTTGAAAAGGAATCCAAAAATTTTGACGCAGTGTCGGTTTCGACGCCCGATCATACACATGCCGTGGTAGCAATGGCCGCCATGCAGCTGGGCAAGCATGTGTACGTGCAAAAACCGATGACTCACGATATTTATGAAGCACGGATGCTTACCGAAGCGGCCGCCAAATACAAAGTGGTAACCCAAATGGGCAACCAGGGGGGCATCGGGAGACGGCGTGCGCCAGCTACACGAGTGGCACGATGCGGGTATTATCGGTAATGTCCACACGGTTTATATCTGGACCAACCGCCCCATATGGCCGCAGGGTATTCCCTGGCCTACCGACAAGCCGCCCGTTCCGAAGGAGCTCGACTGGAACCTGTGGCTCGGCACGGCACCTTACAAGGACTACGTCGATAACCTGATCCCCGGCAGCTGGCGTGGCTGGTGGGATTACGGGACAGGCGCATTGGGCGACCTCGGCTGCCACCTGATGGAAGCACCGTTCCGTATCCTGGACCTGAAATATGCATTGGATATGCAGGCGAGCGTAGGCAGCGTATTTACAGCGTTTGGTAAAAGGGGTATTTTTCCCGACAGTTGCCCGCCATCGAGCCATGCCACGCTTACCTTCCCTAAAACTTCCAAAACGAAGGGAAATGTAACAATGCACTGGATGGACGGCGGTATTAAACCCGAACGCCCGGAGGAGCTTGGGCCTAACGAGCTGTTTGGCGATGGCAACAGCGGTATCCTTTTCGTGGGTACTAAAGGCAAGATGATGGCGAGTGAATATGCGGCGAATCCACGCTTGTTGCCGCTTTCGAGGATGGAGGAAGTGAAGGTGAAACAGAAATTCCCGCGGGTACCGGGCTCAGCCGAAGGGCACTATGCGCAATGGGTGGAAGGCTGTATCGCCGGTTACGGCAATATGGAACTTAGCTCGCCGTTTGAAAAAGCTGGCCCGCTGACCGAGGCTATATTGATGGCAAACCTGGCCATTCGTGGTGCCGATATGCCTAAACCACGCGCAACCGGCAACGGTTACGATTACCCTGGCGCGAATCTGAAAATGCTGTGGGATTACAAAAACATGAAGGTAACCAACTTCGACGAAGTGAACCAATGGGTAAAACGTACCTATCGCGAAGGTTGGAGCCTGGGTGTTTGACCGAAGATAGATTGATTGTTTCGAAGAGCCTTCCTGCGATGCAGGCGGGCTCTTTTACGTTATAACCGGAAAAGTTTCCGGGCATTGTCATGCAGGATTTTCCGTTCGACTGCTTTTGATGCAGCCAGCTTCCTGATTTCAGCGATGGTTTGGGTACCCTGGCATTCCGTGCCGGAGCCGATATGGTCGTCGCAATCGCTGCCGTACAGCAGCTTGTCCTGGTGCCGGCTCAGGAACTCGCGGGCGTGGTCTTCGTCGCGGGTCATGGATAGCAGGCCCGAACCGGCGGACATATCCCCGTACATATTTGCATAATCCCGCAACAGGCGATCGGTGAAGCCGCCGGGAGCCACCTTTGTTTTGGGGTACAAAACACGCTGGTCGGTGTGGTTCCGATCGATGTTAGCCCACCAGGTCTGTGCGTGGCCGATGAAATTGACCTTCGGGTACTTTTCGAGCATTCGGGGAAAGCGCTCGAAATTGTAATTGAACATCTGGAATTGCCAGTGCATCAGCACGGGCACCTGGTAATCCTCGGCAAGCTTGTAAATTCGCTGCATTTCTCCGGAATCGCAATCCACGCCGAATTTCAATTCCCCGATTACGCAGCCGCCCAGTTTCAGGTACTTTTCAATTTCCGCAACGGCACCGTCGAGGTCCGGTACCTCGTTGGCACCGAATGCAAATTCGTCCGGATATTTCGCCGCGATGCCATAGCAGGCCTGGTTACCTGCGCATTGTGCCTGCAAACCGTTGGTCTTGCCCGAATGCGTGGAAGCGCCGAACGCCGGGGTACCTGCGGGCAACAAGATGGTTTTGGTGATGCCCATGGCCCGCTGGTGCGCTATAAGCACGTTGTCCGGACGGGCGGCGTAATGGACGTGCTGGTGGATATCGATGATCGGTTCGGCAGCCGGAGCCGGCGACGCAACCGCGCTGCCCAGCAGCATTGCGCCGGTGCCAGCTAAAAATTCGCGGCGCGATAAATTGATGCGTTGGCACATAGGGACATTGTCATCTTAGCATGATTAAACTTGTGGTGCCCAGTAGGTGCAATGCCCGCCGGGATTAACAGGCCCTGTAAAAAGCAGGCAACCGCCGCATTCCTTACCTTCTTTGGCCGGGACCCATAATTTACAATTATCGCACTGGCTGTCGGGTTGGGGTGATTTATCCGTGTAACCCAGGGACTTGCGTTTTTGAACGTCGGTAGGGTCTACGCCGGTGAGGTCGCTGCATGGATCGGCGGTCGGTGTTGCAGTCCGGGCGACGGGCGGTTTCCTGGACCCCGCGCAGGCAAGGAGCCACGCCGTACTGCCGGTGGCGCCCCAGGCAAGGCACCGGCGGAGAAAAAGTCTGCGATCGGCAAATTGTTTCATATCGTTGCGTTGAATGGTCGGAAAGGAATGTGTCAATTAATGGATATCCAGTGCTTTTTTGAGTTCGGAAACTTGCCTGCGGATGGCGTCGGAGCTGTGGTTTTCCAGCTTTCGCAGATTTTTCGAAACCGCTTTTTCCGCTTCTTTTTTATTGGCCGATTTTTTAACACCTTTCGAAAGTCCGGTCAGTGCGGCTACCGTCCATTGCGGGTCGGAGAAGGCGGCGGAGGTGTTGAGCAGGTCCAAAAGCGAGGTGATATCGTTCCTGGCATTCCGCGCGCCGGCTATGTAGCCGAAATCCTCGACCAATTTCAGCTTTCCCGGCGTCGTTGCGTTGAAAAACGTGCGGCGGCTCGCCAGCAATTGCATCATCTCGGGAGATGAGCCGGTATCGGAACTTAACACTGCCAGCCGCCATGACGCGTCTTCCGATCGTTTTTCGGCAACGGCCGCCAGGGCGGCAAGGCTCTCTTTCGAATTAAATTGCCCTACGCTAAGCGCGGCCTGGCAGGCTACCTGAGTCGAGGCGTCGTTCGTCAGCCGTATGATTTCAGGCAGAAATTCCGGGTATTTTTCGGCCAGGATCACCGCATGTTCCCGCACACCCGCGTGAGCGTCGCTCAATGCTCTTTGGATGATCGTTGCATCCAGGCCGCCGATCGCTTCCAGCGTATAAATGGCATGAATCCTGGCCCGCGGATCTGCATGTCCGGTCATTCTGATCAGATCCGGCAGGACCGATTCCTCCTGCTTTTCAACCGATTTGAACCGCGGGGCGGCCCCCGGCGCATGTTTTTCAACCAAAATCCGTTGCGCATTCAGCCGCCACCATTGGTTGGGATGTTCCAGCAGGGCTACCAGTTCGGCGGAGGTTTTGGCACGGAGGTCGGGGAGGAGAACAGGACGTTTTGAGCTTTCTTTGGGGAAAATGCGCCATATGCGGCCGTATTGCTCACCGTTGGCAAAATCCATGTCCTTTTTGAGGTCCTCGGGGATAGAAACGGGCGTTTCGATATGTTGGCGGTACATGTCGACAATGTACAAATAGCCGTCGGGACCCGATGTCAGGTTGGCCGGGCGGAACCACGGATCGGTTGCGGCGAGAAATTCACGGTCCTTTTCGCCATTGTCCCTGCTGGCAGTGAATACGGGGGAATTGTTCGAAGAACTAATTATGTCACGGTGCACGAGGTTGCCGGCGACGTCACCGGTAAAAATATTACCCTGAAATGCCTGCGGAAAGCCGTTGCCGCCATAAAATGTTCCGCCCGAAGCGCCGGTGAAGTGGTCGCGGGCGTACTCGGTGAAACCGGTTTTTAGTGAATCGTATTTGGCTTGCCGGCGGTCGGAGCGCTGTTGGCGCCAGTAAGGCGTGGCCGATTTCTGGAACATTTCGAGTTCATGATCGGAGATATTGACATCGCTGCGGAAAGAGGGAAGGTAGTTATGACGGTGCAAATACCGCCAGGCAATAGGCGTTTGCTGAATATGCAGGGTGTTTTGGGTGTAAAAGCGATGGCCCCATTCATCCATCGCCAGTCCGAATTGCCCACTGCCCGATTCCGCCTCGAAAAGTTTTTTGTCCAATCTGAACCTGAAACTGCCGCCGGCGACATTCACCGGCGGTACGTCGGGCATCAGCGGCGATGTGATCATGCCTGCCTGGCCGTTGTTGTTGGCATAAATCCAGTTGTCGACGCCATACCGCATGCTGGTGATCTGCGCTTCCGAATTCCGGGCGAAAAAACCGGTAAAAACGACTTCACGCGTGTCGGCTTTGAAGTCGCCGTCGGTATCGTGGAGCAGAAGGATATCCGGGGCCGCGCATACGAGAAGGCCGTCCCGGTAAGGCAACACGCTGGTTGCGCTGGGCAGGCCGTCTGCGAAAACATACGATTTATCGATTTTTCCGTCCCCGTCCGTGTCTTTCAGCAGCCGGATACGGCCCTTGAAATGACCCGGCCGGGCGTCGTAGGGGTAGTCGCCCATTTCGACGACAAATGCATTCCCCGAAGCATCGAAAACCAGGTCTACCGGCGAGAGCACATCCGGTTCGGTTACGAAGGCTTCGATACCGAATTCTTCGCGAAGCTGGAATGTTTTGGCCGACTCGGCCGGCGGAAGGGCATCGGGATACCGCTTTTGCGCGATGCCGTCGGCGGCGAACAGCATCAGGCCGGATAATGCGATTGTTCTTGGTAACATCATTGAACGGTTTAGGATTGCACGTGTACGTACCCGAATCGAGGTCAAGATAACAAGCGATCGGGCAACAAGCAAGCCTATCAAATCCGCAAACAGGAAAAGAATGTTTTGCGGTCAGCGGATTCGCGAAAATTAAATATTTCGGTTTGTTAAAAAGGGTCGATGCAAATTTCGTGGAGAACATCGGCGTCTCGCCGGGGCGAGCGGAATATATGCGCCTTATAAATTTCGTCGGAGGTATCCGGCCCGCCACGCCTCATGTAATCGTATCATTCGTGGTTTTTCTTTACTTAATTAATGCTTTGGTAGTATTTCAAGGTAAAAAATCAGTATACCGGGACGGGGCGCCGCTTAGTAGGGAAGCCGTCGTAAACAAGAAGCCGTAACGTTCAAACACGATCTCCTTTGAAAGAAGCGAATTCCGATACGCTTTTATGGAACGCCTTTCAAGGTGGCGACAGGGACGCGTTTGCCTCTATTTATAAAAATTACATCGACGAGCTGCTAAGTTACGGTTACCGCGTTACTTCCGACCGTCAGCTCATCCGCGACAGTATTCAGGACTTGTTTTTGCACATCTGGCTGCGCCGCGAAAACCTTGCCACTACCGATTCCATCAAATTCTATCTGTTCCGGTCGTTGCGCAACCGCATTATCCGCAACAGCGAAAAGCATCACGAAACACCGCGCGGCGATATCGAAGCGCTTGCCGACCTGGCCGACGAATACGATGCATTCGAATCGGCGATCAGCTTGGCCGACGGACCTTCCGATAGTTACGAAAAGCTCGCCGACGCCGTAAACCGCCTGTCGTCCAGGCAGCGGGAGGCCATTCAACTGCGTTACCTGCACGGGTTTTCACCAGATCAGATCGCTGAAATGATGCAGATGAACAACCAATCGGTACGGAACCTTCTACACCGCGCTATTAGTCAGCTAAGGCTTTTCTTCGAAACAGCAGGCGGCCTGCTGGTCTTTTTGCCTGCTTTACAAAATTTCCAGGGCAGGTGAGTACAAATCCGCATTCGCCCGGTTTAGGGGTTTGAACGGGTTTTGAACATGACAGAAAAATATCGGCAGTACACATTAGCGGACTTTATTCAGGACGACGCGTTCATTCATTGGGCGAAGTCGCCCGACCCGGCAGGAGACGCCTTCTGGCGGGGCATTGCGGAATTGTACCCGCATCAGGAAGAGGTCATTATGCAGGCCAGGCAAACCGTATTGAACCTTGCGGCGCTTTCACGCCCTTCTTTTGACCCCGGCGAAGCCGGTTTGATATGGGAGGACATCAGCAGCCGGCTGGATGAAATACCCCGCGCGGTACCTGTTTACAGAGAGCGGTGGTTGCGCTATGCGGCTGCGGCTTTGGTGATATTGACGGGCTGCTGGGCGATGATGCACCTTACCCGCGAACCCGAAACTGCGTACGCGCAACGGATCGAAATCCTCGAAAACCCGCGTGAAGAAGTTAACGGATCGGACAGTGAGAGGATCGTACAGTTGCCTGATGGCAGTCGGGTAACGCTCACGAAGGGCAGCGGGATCAGTTTTGAGGGCAAAATGGATGGCGGAACACGCTCGGTTTACCTGTCGGGAGAGGCGTTTTTCGAGGTGAAGAAAAATCCCGCGAAGCCATTCTACGTATATGCCGGGGAACTGACGACCCGTGTGCTGGGTACCAGCTTCACCGTCAGGTCATTTGAGAAAGAAAATATTGCCTCGGTACAGGTGCGCACAGGCAGCGTATCCGTGGAGGCCGGGGTGTCGCTCAGAAGACAGTCGGTGGTGCTGTCGCCTAACCAGCAGGCTTCGTTTTTCAGGAGAGAAGAGCGGTTGAGCACGGGGCTCGTAAAGGAGCCGCAGCCGGTCGTCACCAACGCGGAACTGGCACGTTTTACATTCCACAATGCGCCCGTGAGCACTATTTTCGACTCGTTAGGGAAGGCTTACGGGGTTGCAATACAATATGATAGAGAAGCCGTCGGTGCATGCCGGCTGACTACGTCGGTCAGGGAAGAATCTTTGTTCGAAATACTCGATGTAATCTGCGAAGCGATCGAAGCGAAGTACTCCGTAACCGGCACGACCATCAGGATTTCCGACCCGAATTGCAATTGACCATCCTGTTGAAACCTAAACCACCGCCCTGTCTATGACCCAATAGCGCCATTACATGAAAAAGCCGGCAACGGTTGCAGCGTTACCGGCTCCGACTCCTTACCGAATGTGCTGTGAACATCCGATCCCATTCCGGATGCAAGGAGTGTTATTGTCTCTTTTCGAAAACAAGAACCGGTTTAAACGTAATGAAAAAAAAGCTGTTTACCCATCAAATACTCCAACGACTGATGCGCTTTTCCCTGATGCAGCTCTGTATTGCCGTGAGTATTGCGACCGTTTCGATAGCGGCCCCGGCCGGCGCGCAGGATTTGCTGAGCCGCCGCATTAGCCTCAGCATTCAGAACCAGGATGCCGTGCAGGTACTGGCGGAAATTGAAAAACAGGCCCATGTACGATTTACCTACCGCCCCGAGCTGATCACCGAAAGCCGGAAATATTCCTTTGAAGTGACCGGGGAAAAACTGGCGAAGGTCCTCGATGATGTCCTCGATCCGATGCGGCTCAAATACCGGGTTATAGGCCGGCAGATTGTACTCACACCGGTAAAAAACGGCAGCGGGCCGGCGACGGGAGCGATACGGGAGCTCCGGCCGGCATCCGCACGCGCCGTTACCGGTAAAGTCACGTCTGCCAAAGACGGCTCGCCTCTTCCAGGGGTGAATATCCTCGTAAAAGGCACGCAAACGGGTACTTCCACGGATGCGGCTGGTAATTTCTCCATCGATGTGGATGGTCAGGGAGCGGTACTGATCTTTTCGTACATCGGTTTTAACAGCCGGAGCATAGAGGTGGGTAACCAGTCGGTGATCGACGTGAGCTTGCAGGAAAGCGTGGAAACGCTGAAAGAAGCGGTGGTGACGGCGATGGGCATTACCCGCGACAGGCGTTCACTGGGCTATTCGGTGGGTAACGTACAGGCCGAAGCGTTGACGCAGACACCGCAGAATAACGTCCTGAACGCATTGTCCGGCAAAGTAGCCGGCGTTCAGATCTCCCAGATGGACGGAACAGCCGGCTCGACCGTAAACGTCATCATCCGCGGGGCGAATTCTTTGAACAATGACAACCAGCCCCTTTTCGTCATCGACGGAGTGCCGGTAGCCAACAAGCTCGACAATAGTTTCGCCGGCGCAGATATGGGCAATGCGATTTCCGACATCAACCCTAACGACATTGCCAACGTTTCAGTACTGAAAGGTCCCAGTGCCGCCGCGTTGTACGGGTCCCGTGCGGGTAACGGCGTAATCCTGATTACTACCAAATCAGGTCGCGGGGCAAAGAAGGGGCTGGGCGTTTCGGTGAATACGGCTATGGTGCTGGAAGTGCCGCTACGCTATGTGCCGGTGCAGAACAAGTTCGGTTCGGGGAAAAGCGGGGCGCACATCCTGGAAGAGCAGGAGAATGAAAGCTGGGGCCCGCGCCTGGATGTGGGCGAGCAATGGGTTCAATGGAACAGCAACGGCCAGAAAGCGCCATTGGTGTCGTACCCTAACCGTTTCAAGGATTTTTTCCGTACCGGTACGACCAACACCAACAATGTTTCCGTGAACGGAAATTACGACAAAGGCAATTTCCGGCTGTCGGTGGGTAATATGAAAAACAGGGGGATCGTACCCAATACCGACCTTTCCAGGCTGACAATAGCTTTAAATACCACCTACAACATCGCGGACAAGCTCCGTGCACAAGCCAATTTCAACGTTTCCGAGTCGGGTTCCGATAACCGTCCGCTCATCGACGCCAGCCGCAATTCGCCGGTGCGGAGCATTTACGAAATGGGCGCCCAGGTGAATATCCTCGATTTGCGGGATTACTGGATGCCGGGGCAGGAGGGCATTCAGCAGCGGGTTTACAAAAGCAAGCAAAACAATCCTTATTTCATCGCCTATGAAAACCCGACGGGATTCAAACGTAACCGCACCGTGAGCAAATTGCAGCTCGATTACGATATTACCAGTGAATTTTCGGTCATGGGCCGCTTCTCGCGTGACGCGTACGAGGAAAAATTGGAGGCAAAAAAAGCTTATAGCAACTACGAGGCCGTAAAGGGTGGTTATGAAGTTGAAATGAACGGCCGCAAGGAAACCAATCTCGACTTCATCGCTACCTGGAAAAAGAATTTCAGCGAAACATGGAGCCTGAATGTGCTCGCCGGCGCGAACAGGCTGGAACAACGTTCCGATTTTATCAATAACGCCACTACCGAGCTGGTTTCGCCGGGGCTGTACACCATCGCCAACGGTGCGCCCGGAACGATCACCTATAACAGCCAATGGACCAGAAAATTGCTCTACGGCGTTTACACTTCCGCTTCGATCGGTTTCAAAAATTACGTTTTCCTCGACCTGACGGCGCGCAACGACTGGTCGAGCACGCTGCCCAAGGATAACCGCTCGTATTTCTATCCGTCGGCGTCGCTAAGTATGATCCTTTCGGATATGTTCGCATTGCCCTCGTGGGTTTCGCTTGCCAAGTTCCGTGCCGGTTCGGCACAGGTGGGTAACGACGTCGCACCTTACAGCCTCCGCCAGACGTATGTCGCCGACACCGACTGGGGGCCGACGAAACGAATGTACCAGAACGATATTCTGAAAAACAATAACCTGAAACCCGAGATTTCAAGCGCTAACGAAATCGGCCTGGACTTGAAATTCCTTAAAAACAGGCTGGGCGTGGAGGGTACCTATTATGTACGGAACAACAAAAACCAGGTGCTGACAATCGGCATCCCCATCGAATCGGGTTCGAGCAGCAAACTGATCAATGCGGGGCTGGTACAAAGCAGGGGATTTGAACTGGGCATCAACGCGACGCCGGTGGAAGGGCGTAATTTCAGCTGGGACGTGAATGTATCGTTCACGCGCAACCGCACGCGCATCAAGAGCCTCGCCGAGGGCATTACCTACTTTTCGTTTAACTCTTACAGCGGTGCGGAGGTACGTACCTACGTGGGCGGGGACGTGGGCGACATTTACCAGCAACCCATGCTGAAAGTGACCGATCGGAATTCTCCGTATTACGGGTATCCCATTCTGACCAGCGGAGGTTTGTACCAGACCGACACCGACATTAACCACATCCGGAAGATCGGCAATTACAACCACGATTTTCTGATGGGCGTCCAGCAGACATTCCGTTACAGGAATTTCAGCCTGTTCGCAAACATCGATTGGCGCCAGGGTGGTTCGTTTTATTCCAACACGATGATGTTCCTAGGCAATAACGGCCAGCTGGAAGAATCGCTGTCGGGCGTGCCCTACGATAAAAATGTGCCCATCGACCAGCAGATCAAGGCCAACCCGGACGCATTCCTGGGCAAATGGGTGGGCGGCCGCAATGCCGAGTATGGGGGGTTTCGATGCCTGGACAGGCGCCAAAAAGGACACCCGCGTGCAGGATGCGAGCTTCAACGTAGGCGTGCGCACCACCAAAGATGCGGAGGGGAATACCACGTACATTGAAAACCTGGGCGGGGCCGGCACGGTCTGGCTCGACCCGTTCAATGCCTATCGCTACTCGACCCGGCCGTTTCCGAGCGAGAACATGTACAGCGCGACTTACGTGAAATTGCGCGAGATCGCCATCACTTACCATTTACCCAAACCCCTGACCGACAAGCTGAAATTGCAGAACGCATCCGTATCGATTGTCGGTAACAACCTTTATGAATGGACCGCGGCCGGCGTAGGGATCGATCCCGAGCGCGCATTCCGGCAGGACGGTTCGGCCTGGATGCAGGGAGTTGAGTATTACAATGTTATGCCATGGACGGGCTCCGTAGGTTTAAAGCTGAATGTGGATTTCTAAACGATCGTCATCATGAAAATTTCCAAAATCATATATAGTCTGGCAGCGGCGGCAGGTCTGCTGCTTACGAGTTGCGAGGACCTGAGCGAAGTAAACGAAAACCCGAACAGTCCCGAGGAGGTGTCGTCGAACTACATTATGAGCTACGTTCTCACGCATTCGGCGCGTGCCTACTATGCGCTGGGCGCGGAGGGTTCCGAGCTGTCGGGCGCGATGCAATACATTCAGATGGGCACCAACGAAGGTGCTACGAAGGTCAACCAGTACGGTTGGTCCGCTTCCGGCTGGTCGGAGTATTACAATATCCTGAAAAACAACGACCTGATGTACCAGGCCGCGGTCCGCGACAACAATCGTTTCTTCCAGGCGATAGCCCTGATCATGAAGTCGTTCGTATTTGGTTTGATGACGGACCTTTTCGGTGACATTCCGTACTCCGGAGCGCTGCGTGCCGCCAGCGAACAATATTACCCTGAATACGATAACCAGATCGACGTGTACAAAGGTATTCTCACCGACCTTAAAACCGCTTCCGCCTTGCTGGGCAGCCTCGGCGCCACCGATGTCGTGAGTGCGGGCGCTGACGTATTGTATGGCGGAAAGGCAGCAGGCTGGCAGAAATTCGCGAATGCATTGCGGATGCGTTATGCATTGCGGCTTTCGGGCCATAAATCAGAATTGTCGGCGGCGGGAATCGACATTGCCGCGGAGTTCAAAGATGCGGCCGGCGCCACTTTCACTGCCAACACGGACGATGCTTCTTTGGCGTTTATCGGTACTACCAAAGACAATTCTGCTGCGGGAGGCATTCTTAACGCGAGTAACCCGTTGTACTACATCAAGCCTTCCAAACCGTTCATGGACAAGCTCACAGCCCTCGGCGATCCACGCCGCGATCGCTGGTTTCAGCCGGTTTTGAACAAATGGGATGTGCAAACGGCCGTTGCTACCGACAAAACGGTGACCAATGTATTCGGCGAAACATTTACCGTCAAGTACGTGCCCGCTAAACCGGCGGCGAACGTAGATACTTCGTTGTACGTCGGCTTGCCCGTTGGCCTGGCGATCGTGGATGCAACTTCCTACAACAAAGGCGACGACGGCACGGCTTACAATCCCGAGCGCAGCCCGTACATTTCGTTCCTGCACAGTCGCTACCGCGCCAATAGCGAGGCTTATGTCAAAATGAACCTGATCACTTATGCCGAAGTGGAATTTATGCTGGCCGAAGCGGCACTCGACGGCGGTTGGGGCGTTTCGGGCACGCCGGAGGATCATTACAAAGCCGGTATCAAAGCGTCACTGGATAAATACAATGCCCAGGCCGCCAATGGGTTCAGTTTTGACAAATACTATGCCCGGAATGCTGTGAGCCTCGCATCGGCCCCCAATAAGCTCGAACGGATTTCGGAACAGAAATGGATCGCCGGCTGGCTGAGCGTCGAGCCGTGGTTCCATTGGCGCCGAACAGGCTTCCCGGCACTGAAAACCGGCCCGGCGGCACAATTCGGAGCGGCTATCCCGGTGCGTTTCGTGTATCCGGTCGCGAATGCGGACGCCAAATACCTGGTCAATTACAATGCGGCGGTGGATAAGCTGGAAGCGACCGGCTATGTGCCAACCGGCCAGAGCAAAGACCATCAATATTCGAAAATGTGGCTGCTGAAAGGTACTTCGGCACCCTGGTAACTGTGCGGCTCAGGCCGTTTTTTTTAAGTATGTATTTTAGAAACAGTATTTCAAAAATCGTTACGACGGGGACTTTCGCCTTATGGGCATTGGCCGTTTCCGCGCAGAATGCAGAGCTTTATGCGCCCACGGCAGTGCCCGACCGCATTGTCCTCAATGTAACAGTCGATCCTTCGACTTCGATGGCGGTCAACTGGCGGACTTCCGAAGCCGTAACAGAGAGCTTTGCCGAGATCGCGGTGGCAGAGGCCGACCCGCGGTTCGTTTTCAAAGCCAAAAGGTTTAAAGCGAAGACGGAAAAGCTCGTTTGGGAAAATACGCCCGTCGCACATTATCATTCGGTGGTCCTCGAAAACCTGCAACCCGGTACGAAATATGCGTACCGGGTGGGCGGGGAGCAGGGGTGGAGCGAATGGATCCATTTCTCGACGGCCGGTGCGAAGGACGAGAAACTGTCGTTTATTTATTATGGTGATGTACAGGTAAATATCTCGTCGCTATGGTCGCGCGTGGTGCGTGAGGCCTATGCGAAAGCGCCCGATGCGCGCCTGGCCATCTACGCGGGAGACCTGATCAACAAGGCCAACCGCGATGTCGAATGGGGTGACTGGTTCCATGGCGGCGGTTTCATCCACAGCATGGTGCCTGCGTTTCCTACACCTGGCAACCACGACCATTTCGATACGCCCGAAGGCGTGAATACGACGTCGGTATTCTGGCGACCGCAGTTTACCCTGCCCGAAAATGGCCCGAAAGGCCTGGAAGAAACCTGCTATTATGCAGATGTTCAGGGGGTGAGGTTCGTTTCGTTAAACTCGGACCAGGTGGATGTTTCCGAAAAATGGACGCAGGTACAGAAAGCGTGGCTGGAAAGAATTTTAATGGACAATCCTAACAAATGGACGGTGATCACATTTCACCATCCGATTTTCTCCCCCAAAACCACCCGCGACAATAAGCGGATGCGCGAAACTTTCAAGCCGCTGTTCGACCGGTACAAGGTCGACCTCGTGTTACAGGGGCATGATCACACCTATGCACGCGGAATGGCCAATATTCCCATGAAAGAAAACGGCGCGCAGTCGGGAACAATGTATGTGGTGTCGGTGAGCGGGCCGAAAATGACCGATTCCAACGTCGGTCCTGCGGCCTGGATGGACCGTTCGGCGATTTACACGCAGCTTTTTCATGTAGTAAATGTGGAAGGTGAGAGACTTTCATTTCAAACCTATACGGCCACCGGCGAGTTGTATGATGCATTCGATTTGATTAAACAAAAGGGAAAAATCAACCGAATCGCCGAACGCGTCCCTCCCAACATACCCGAACGCCACTAACAATCATATTCCCCCCCGATCCCCCCTGACAACCCCTGACAACCCCTGACAACCCCTGACAACCCCCGACCACATCTGACCAAACTCGACCCAATACCCATGAACCGCACAACCATCATCGCATCGCTCGGCCTGCTCGGAGCGGCAATGCTGCTGGCGTTCCGTCCGCCCGTTGCCGAAGAATTTCCTGCCGAACTCGTGAAATTCAAGCCCTATACCGGTAATCCGCTGTTCAAAGGCACCGGCGATCCAGCGACCTGGGACGAGAAGATCCGCGAGCGGGGCTACATTCTCCGCGAGGGAGGCAAATATTATATGTGGTATACCGGCTATACCAACGCTACCGGCGAAGACATGAAATACCTCGGCCTGGCAACCTCGGACGACGGCCTGAAATGGACCCGCTATGCGAAAAACCCGATCCATACTACGCTGTGGGTCGAAGATATGTGCGTATTGAAGGAGGGTAATACCTATTATATGTTCGCCGAAAGCAGGGACGACATCGCTCACCTGCTGACTTCGGGCGACCGAGTCAACTGGAAGGACCATGGTGCGATCGATATCCGCCTTCGAAACGGCTCACCCATCGCCAGGGGGGCCTTATGGAACGCCGACGGTCTGGAAAGAAAAGGAAACCTGGTACCTTTTTTATGAACGCAACGATGCCGCCATTTGGCTGGCGACGAGCAAAGACCTGAAAACCTGGACCAACGTCCAGGACGAGCCGGTGCTGAATGCGGGTCCCGAAAAGTATGATGCCTTCGCCGTCGCGTTCAACAAGGTTATCCGGCACAAGGGCCTTTATTACGCCTATTACCATGCCTCGGCGTTCAGGGACTGGCGCGAATGGACCATGAATGTCGCGGTTTCGAGCGACCTGGTCCATTGGAAAAAATACGAAGGCAATCCGATTATCGGCAACGATTCGTCGAGCGGCTTTCCCGTTTTCGATGGCAAACAGTACCGGTTTTACACCATGCACCCCGAAGTCCGGGTTTATTTTCCCGAAAAATAGAATGCCTCTTCTCTGATTTTTAAAGCATTGCGGCGCCCGGTCGCAATGCTTTTTTTGTTTGAAACGAAAAAAAACTGCCGTTGTCGCCACGGCCGCAGCAACCGGCGGTGTCTCTCTTTACGGAACCGCAAAACCCGGCTCCCCGCATATTAACCCGACACCATCCATGAAAAGGTTTTTGTCTCCTTGTTGTCTCCTGCTGCTTGCCGTATGGCAATTTGGTTGTTCAAAGGATGATGTTCCCAAACAGGACCCGAAGCCGGTAACACTGAATAAGGACTCCGTCATATTCGCTACCTATTATCCGCAATACCTGGCTGAAGCCTATCGCTTCAAGGGCCGGGACTCGGTAAATCTCCTGACGGAAAACCCGCTTTTCGACCGGTACCGCAATGCCGCCAGCCTGCAATTCTATTCTGATAACGGCTATATTAACTTCTGGTCGCTGAGCCCGTTTGCCAACAGAGAGTTTCCCGGTAACGCCCTGACTTTCATGATGCAAATCCGGACTAACCAGCCAACCGGGCTGAGAATGGCCTGGGACGACGAGAAAGGGACGTTAATGGTTTACAGCACGACGACCAGCGATTACCTGCCCATGGTCATACCGGGAAAAAAAGCTTACCTGGAAACCTCCACGTTCAGACATTACCGTACCTGGAAGGAGGCCCAGGCCGCCGCCGTGAAGCCGCGAATGGTGTTCATTTACGACGACGAAGATCCCAAACTGGGCAAGGTCACTTACAAAATCACATTGAAGCCGCTTTACGAATATTACCGCGAAGAAAATCAGCAGACTCACGCAAAATTTGTCGTATTTTAAATAAAATCCGGTGATGAAAAGATTAATCCCTATAGTGGTGCTTCTGGGCCTCGCATCGATGCAAATCGGGTGCAGGAAGGACAAGGACGAGCAGCCCGATCCTAAACCGGAGCCTGTACGACTCGACCCGGACACTGTTTCCGCCTTGCTGACGAGGACCTCTTTTTACGTCACGGACGCCTGGCGGTTTGCAGGTACGGATTCCGTGGATATGTTCAAGGAAGATACATTGCTCCGGCTTTACGCCAACGCCGCTTTTCTGAATTTCCGCATCAGCAAAGGCAACGGCGAAATCATGTTTCACGGCGGAAGCCAGATCCCGAACACGGAAATCCCCGGCAATGCATTGACATTCAGCTTGAATATCCGCATTTTTCTGCCGACCCAGATGAGTTTGAAATGGAATGACGAAATGGGCACGGTGGGCGTCGAAACGAGCGGCACGACGAGCTACTTTCCGATGATCGTCCCCGGCAAAAAGGGCTACCTCGATCCTGCGGGCTTCAATATCAAAATGTCGATGGAACAGGCCAGGAATGCGGCCGTCAAGCCGAGTATGCGGTTCATATACGAGGACGACGACCCGAAACTGGGTAAGGTGACCTATAAAATTACAATGAAGCCGATGTACCAGTACTATCGCGACCCCGACCAGCAGACGAGCGCAAAGTATGTGGTGTTTCCTTAAACTTCTATAATTGTGTGGTTTTTTGAAGTCAAAACGATGAAATTCCTCGCTCTGATAGTCGCCCTCGCGGCAGTGCTTTCGGGTTGCAACGATCTGAACGACCTGCGTCCCCCGGATCCGGGAACGGAGATACCCGAGGCGGCCGTGAAAGTGGTGAAAGCCAAGTTCCCCAGAGCCGAGGAGCTGGTTTTCAAACCGATTCTGAACGATAAAATATGGGAAGTAAAACTGAAATCGGATACAGACCGCTATACTTCGCTCGTGGATTATGGCAAGATGTGGGAGACATTCAAAGTAATGCCCGACGGCGTCCCCGCCACTTTAATCGAACCGTTGCAGAAAACGGCGTTCGGCGGCGGAACGTTATCGGCTTATTCCACAGCCTATTTTGCCGCGTCGGCCAATAACAGGCTGATTTACAATTACAGAGGAGAAAACTATTCTTTTGCATGGGCCGGGGTTTATCCCGAAACCAATAGCTCCGCGAGCTTTGGCTCCGTCCTGTACAGAATCGCGACCTACGAGATCGACGACCTGCCGGCTTTTGTAAAGGACACTATTAGTGGCATTCCTGAGATGACGTTTACGATGGGATATACCCTGGTACGGCTCGACGATTCTAAGAACTATTACATATTCACCCGTCAGCGGATCGACGACCGGCATGAAACGGTTTCGATGCTGTTCGACGACAAAGGCAAGCTCCGGTGGAGCAGTACTTTCTTTTCAAGCTCCGGCGGAATCAACAACGGCTCCAATCTCGAAGCCGTGCCGGCCGGGATCAGACAGTACCTCGACAGCCTCCCCGAACTTGCAGGCTATGAATTTGAGCGCAAGCTGGTCAATAATGTGAATGGCCTGACGAGCTACTACATCTCGGTGAAGGTCGGCGGCGTCTCGAAATGCGAACTCTATTTCGACAAGGATTTCAATGTACTAAGCAAAAGTTATGCTGTACTATTATATAAATAAATAGTAATTAATTAAGTTTAAGTAACTTCCTGAACCAACGTTCTCCTGATGAAATTCTTTCGGTCCAACAAATACGATAGCCTCGCCAGCCTCGTGAAAGCCTGCCAGAAACAGGACCCGAGGGCGCAGACCGTATTTTACGAGCGATACAAAGCCAGGATGACGGGTATTTGCCGGCGCTACGCCAGAACCGTGGCCGAAGCCGACGATATTTTTCAGGACGCATTCGTGAAAATATTCAACAGCATAGGTAACCTGCAAGACCCCGATGCCGCAGACAGCTGGGTAAAAACGACGGTGATCCGGACGGCCATTAATTACTATAACCGGACCACCCGACACGAGGAAATGCACAGCTCGCTCGACGGTGTAGAATGGCAGGTGGAATCGGACGATTACGTGCGGATCATCGACCAGATGAACGTCCGCGACCTGGTCGATCTCGTCAACGAGCTGCCCGACCGGTACCGTACGGTGATCAATATGCATCTGATTGACGGCTATACACACACCGAAATTGGTGAAATGCTGTCCATGTCCGACGCCACGGCCCGGTCGCAGTTCATGAGAGGACGTAACCTGCTAATGAAAAAACTCGAAAAAAAAGGAATAGTGCATCATGAAAACTTCTGAGGACAAATTAAACGAAGCGCTGCGCAACGTCCTCAAACGTAAGTTTGATGACTATGAGGAGCAGCCCAACCCCAATGCCTTCGAACGCATCCGGGCGCGTGTGAAGCCCGCGCGTACGGGAAAATACTGGTGGTTCACCGGCGCGCTGGTGCTCGTTTCGATCTCGGGCATTTTGCTGAGCCGCTACGCAAATGAAACCGCCACCCCTGTAAAAATGCAGACCCGTTCCGCAGCGGCGGAAACCTCCGCCGGGCATTCTTCGGGTGGCACCGGGAAGGCTATGAGCCCGAAGGTACCCGTGAGGATGTCGGAGCGGCCGGCCGTGAAAAACATCGCTATAACGCCTGCCGCACGTCCGGTGAGGGTGGTTGAAAGTGTTTTTGTGAATGACTTTGGGGGCAAACCGGCGACGGGGCGGCATAAGACGTATTCCGGCAACGATCCGGGCGCCACTGTAAGCGGGTACGCACGACAAGCTGCGGGTACAAGCCCTCAAACGAGGAGATCTGACGGTCCGGACGCTGTTTTCAATAAGATACCGGCCGGATTGGCCGAGCCTGTGCCAGTGGATTCGGCCGCGAATGTGGCACCGCTGGAAGAACTGGCATCAGTGCCTTTAAAGGAAGCGTCGGTACCGTTGCATTTGCGCGGCGTGGTTGTGCCCGCGTACAAGCCCGCGAAAGTGATCGTCACGAACCCTGCCCGGATCGCGTGGCTTTTCAATGCGTCGGCATTACATTCCTATCAGATTTTGACCGTACCGTCGTCGGCCGCAAAAGATTTTCAGAATTTCAGTTTCCCGTCCTTGTTCACGGCCAACGCGGTGGGTATCAAGCTGAGCGGCGGGGTAGAGCGGAACGGAATACAGGTGCAGCTGCATTACAGCGGTTTCAGGCAAACATATTCCTACGAAATCGCCAATAATAACTACCTCGTGCAACCCGACGACAAAGGACAGTACCACACCGTGCGCCAGGGCGACAGGATGGAGGAAAACAGGAGATTTTCCATGCTGGGCATCGGCGTCGCCAGGCAGCTGCGCTGGGGGCACTCGCCGGTCAGCCGGTTTTATGCCGCGTTCGGAGCGGAATATTCGCATGATCTCAACAGCGGTCAAAGCCTGGGCTGGGTTAATCTGGGGCTCGGGAAACAGTTCGCCGTCAGCCGCAACGCGGCATTCAGTATTGGGCCTTATGCCGAGTTCAGTCCGGTGAAGGTAAAAGGAACTGCAAACCCGTTCTACTATCAGCCGTACCGCGTGGGGATCTCGGCCGGGCTTCGTTTTACGAGGCCCTGATCCTACACGGGTTGTGTCCCGGTGGCAACGCTGCCGGGACTTTTTTCTGCCGTTTTTTTTCTTCGCCCGCTCGTTTCAATCCGGTTAAAAATTACTTACATTTACGGGCACGTGCCCGTAAACATCCCTTAACCCATTCCGACTTATGATCCAGCCACTTACTTCCAGACGAAATTTCCTCACGACCGGCCTTGCCGCCATCGCGGGGGCGGGGCTTGCCACCGCATTTTCACCGGTATTCGGAAAAGCCGTGCCAGCCGCCGACAGAATCCGGCTCGGTATTATCGGTACCGGCTCGCGAGGCACCGGCTTGGCAACGCTGATTCGCGAAATGCCCGATTATGAGCTGGTAGCTTGCTGCGACATCATCCCCGAGAACCTCCGGAAGGGCCTCGGCCTGGCTGCTAAAAATGCCAGGGGCTATTCCGACTACCGCCAGTTGCTGGATGACAAATCGGTAGACGCCGTCGTTATTGCCACGCCCCTTTACCTGCATTACCCGATGGCGGTAGCCGCATTACAGGCAGGGAAACACATTTACCTCGAAAAATCGATGACTTACGACATTCCGCAGGCCATCGACCTGGTGAAAAAGGTAAAAGCTTCGGGACTGATTTTTCAAGTCGGTTATCAATACCGGTATTACGGCTTGTACCAGCGCGTAAAAGAGATTATGAAGGAAAACTGGCTGGGCAAGGTCACGCATTTCGAATGCCAGTACAACCGTAACTCGAACTGGCGGTTTCCGGTGAAGGATCCGAAAATGGAAAGGGCGGTGAACTGGCGCATGTACCGCGAATATTGCGGCGGTCCGCTGTCGGAGCTTTGCGCACATGAGATCGATGTAGTCAACTACCTGACGGACAGCCGGCCGGTAAAGGTAGTCGGGCTGGGCGGGATTAATTACTGGAAAGACGGCCGCGATACCTATGACAACATCCGGACCGTGTACGATTATCCCGACGGCGTGAAAGCCAGTGTCACATCGGTGCTTTCGAATGCATACAACGGTTACAGCATCCGCATTCTCGGGGATAAAGCTACGGTGGAAATCCTGCGCGACAAGGCATTTATCTACCCCGAAACTACCAACAACGCGAAGGGCGTCGTGGATGGCGTCACCGGTGCGACCATTGCCGTTACCACCCAGGGCAAAGGGGTAGAAGTGAAATTCGGCAAACCCGGTGAGGAGCAGCAGGAACCGACGGTTTTTGCACTAAAAGACTTTGCGGAATGCGTCCGGAACAGGAAAGAACCAATTTCCAATGTCGAAACCGGTCGCGACGGTTCCATTGCGATCCACATGGGCAATGCGGCGGCCGACACGGAAAAAGTGCAATACTGGAAACCGGAGTATTCGGCCTGATGAGGCGGAAAAAGCACTGGACCGGGCTTATGGCCGGGGCGATTTACCTCCTGGCGGGAGCATTGTGCCCGGCCGACCGACAGGGTGCTCACCGGCTGACCGGGCAGGCCCAGGGCACGACCTATGCGATTACATATTATTCCGAAAAAAAACGGATTACCCAATTTCAGGCAGACAGCATTTTTAGCAGCCTCGATGCGTCGCTTTCTCTTTATCAGCCCGGCTCGCTGATCAGCCGGTTCAACGCGTCGGACGAAGGCATTACAATGGACGGCCATTTAACGAAGGTAGTCGACCGGTCGATGCAGGTTTACCGCGAAAGCGGCGGTTTATTCGACATCACCGTGTACCCGCTCGTGCGTGCGTGGGGTTTCGGTGTGAAGCCGGGTGGCGCTATGCCTGATAGCGCCGCCATCCGTCAGCTTTTGCCATGTGTCGGGTCCGGTAAACTGAAAGTGCGGGGAAGCAGGCTTTTGAAAACAAACCACTGCATGCAGATCGACGTCAACGGCATCGCGCAGGGCTATTCGGTGGACGTCGTTGCGGGTTTCCTGGAAGCAAAGGGCATTCATAATTACTTAATCGAGGTGGGAGGGGAGATCCGCGTGAAAGGGCGTAAGCAGCCGGGGAACGAGCCGATGAAGATCGGTATCGAAACACCTGCTGCTAATGAATTCAATGCGCCGGTGATCCGCGAGGTCATCAGCGTTGGCGATGGGGCCGTGACTACTTCGGGCAGTTACCGCAAGTTCCGCGAGTCGGGCGGCGTGAGGGTCTCCCACATTATCGACCCCAAAACCGGGTTTCCCGTGCAGAGCCGGATCATCAGCGCAACCGTAGTTGCCCACGACGCCATCACAGCCGACGGTTTCGACAATGCGCTGCTGGCAGCAGGCCTCGACGGGGCGTTTGAGATATTGAAAAAACATTCCGGAATAGACGCCTACCTGATTTACAAAAAGCCCGACGGTACGGTAGCCGACACGGCCTCCGCCGGATTTGCCAGATATATCGTACGCTGAAGACCCTCTTCTTTTGCCCTCGTAACCAGCATTTCGCTTTTCGAGAACGTTATCGGTATTATTTCCGGCAAATGTCATGGATACCTATTAAAATCCTTGTAACATTGTTATAAGCCGAAATTAAATACTGCCGGATGCCGGAAAGGCATCATAAATGACTTCGCAGCCGCATTGCGAGGCCGGGAATTGTTATGTCCGCATTTTGGCAACCCTCCGGAAATCCATTTCTCAATTCCTAACCATAATCTTTATGCATGTAAAACTACTCACCCACCCATGGGCCCGAATGTTTGTCCTTTTCGCGTGGCTCAGCCCGGTATGGCTCTACGGGCAAAATCTCAGAGACGTGACGGGTATCGTTTCCGACAGTCTGACGAAGCAGGGCCTGCCCGGTGTGACCGTCGTCGTAAAAGGCACCCAGCGAGGTACAACCACCGACGCCGACGGCAAATACGCCGTGCAGGCGGGGCCTTCGGATGTGCTCACATTCAGCTATGTAGGTTATGTGACGAAGGAAGAGCCGGCAGGCAACCGGTCGGTAATCGAAATCGCCTTGCAGCCGAGCGCTCATGCACTGGACGAACTGGTGGTGGTAGGTTACGGAACCATGAAGAAAAGCGATCTGACCGGCGCCGTGATCCGCATCGACTCCAAGACCTTCAAAAACCAGCCTATGACGCAACTGACCGACATGCTCACCGGCACAGTGGCGGGTTTCAATGCTAACCAGGGCACATCCGCCGCCGGGGGAAGCTCGCTGCAAATCCGCGGCCCGAAGTCGCTGACGGCCAATTCGAGCCCGATGATCGTGATGGACGGTGTGATTTTTAACGGAAATATTGCGGATATCAACCCGGCCGACATCGAGACGATGGATATTCTCAAGGACGCCAGCTCGGCGGCCGTTTTCGGTGCACGTGCAGCGGGCGGTGTAATCCTGATCACAACCAGGAAAGGCACGGCAGGCAAGCCGGTGATCAATGTTTCGGCCAATGTGGGCACTACGCAAACCACCAACGATTTCAAACCGTTCGACAAAGATGGCTACCTGACCTTCCGCCGTGACCTGCTTCGCGCCACGAATCCCGACAGGCCGTCTTTTTATTATGACAACCCGGGTGCGTTACCGGCAGGTGTTTCGCTCGAACAATGGCGGACAGCGAGTAACAACCCGCAAACCGACAATACCCGCGAATGGCTCAGCCGTCTCCGCTTTTTTCCAATCGAAACGGAGAATTACATGGCCGGGAAAACCGTGGATTGGTACAGGGAAGTTATCCGTACGGGTTTGCGGCAGAACTACGACGTGAGTATCAGCGGTGGTTCGCAAAACGTAAGCTATTACTGGTCATTAGGTTATCAGAATAACGAGGGCGTATTGCGGGGAGATAAGTTTTCGACCATCCGTTCGCGCCTTAACGTGGATTTCAAAGTAACCGACTGGCTGAATGTAGGCGTCAACAGCCAGTTTGCCGACCGCGACCAGAGCGCGGTTCCCGCCAATCTCGGACAAATGTTTATCATGAGCCCCTATGGTTCGATGTTCGATGAAAACGGGAATGTGATGTGGTACCCCAACAGCTTTGCCGTCGCGAACCCCCCTGATCAATTATTATGGCCAGGACCGGATGCAAAAGTCGAATACGCTGTTCGCATCGATTTACGGAAAGATCAAACTACCCTTCGGATTTGATTACAAAATCTCCTTTCAACCGCGGTACGAAACTACGAAGGATTATAATTTCTGGTCATCCAACACGCTGGAAGGCGGCTCCGTGCGCTCGGGCGGGTATAGCACGCGTGCCGATTCGTCCAGGTATGAGTACATTCTCGATAACCTGCTGCACTGGAACAAGCAATTCGGCATACACCAGTTCGATGTGACCTTGCTGTACAGCGCCGAGCGCAACAGGGGCTGGTATTCCAAAATCGCGAATCAGGGTTTCGTACCGAATGAGAACCTGGGCTTCCACGGCATGCAATACGGTACGAGTCCGGCGATGGAGACGAACGACACGCAAATCACCGGCGACGCGGCCATGGCGAGGCTCAATTACACCTTGCTGGACAAGTACCTGATCACCGCTTCCGTTCGCCGCGACGGGTTTTCCGCATTCGGTACCCGGCAGCCGCGGGCGGTTTTTCCGGCGGCAGCGATAGCCTGGAAAATATCGGAGGAGAAATTTTTCAATGTCGGATTGATAAGCCAGATGAAGCTGCGTTTGTCGTGGGGCGTCAACGGAAACCGGGATATCGGCGCATATTCGGCCCTGGCCCAGCTGCTTTCGGCGATGTATTACGATGGTACCAATGTGCAGGTAGGCGTTTACAACACCTCGCTGGCAAACCCGAACCTTGTTTGGGAGAAAACCAAATCGATCAACGTCGGCATAGACCTGAGCTTGCTGAAAAACAGGATCGATATGAGTATGGAATATTACGACATGACCACCACCGACCTGCTCATGAAGCGCCTTCTCCCCGAAATCACCGGTTTCAAGGATATCACCACGAACCTCGGATTGCTCGGAAATAAAGGCTTTGAAATGACCATTAATACGGTGAATAAGGAAACTTCCGGCTTCTCCTGGCGCAGCGGGCTGGTATTTTCATTTAACCGGAACAAAATCAAACGTCTTTTCGGCGATTACAAGGAGGAAACCGTCGACGGGAAAACAGTCCGCACGGAGCTGCCCGACTACTCCAACGAATGGTTTCCCGGGCAACCTATCGACCGCGTTTGGAACTACGATGTAACGGGCATCTGGCAGACGGCCGAAAAGGATGCGGCGGCGGTTTACAAATTACAGCCGGGCGATTTCAAGGCGACGGATGTGGATGGCAACGGCAAATACGAGGCGTTGATCGACAAGCAGTTTATCGGCTATCGCCAGCCGCGCTTCCGGATCGGTTTGCGGAACGAGTTCACATTCCTCAAAAATTTCACGGCCAGCATATTCCTGCGCAGCGAGCTGGGCCACATCGCGCCGTTCGCCGAAGGCTTGCGCACGGGTGGCTCGGATACGTACGACCGCCGCAATACCAACGATTTTCCGTATTGGACGCCCGATAATCCTACCAACGAATATGCCCGCCTGAATACCAACACCAATGTTTTCGGAGGCGGGATCAAGGTTTACAAAAAGCTGTCGTTCCTGCGCGTGCAGGATGTCAATGTGGGTTATTCCCTGCCCTCGGAATTTTCCAAAAAACTGAAAGTAAGCAGCGCCCGCATTTTTGCTTCTGCACGTAACCTACTGACGTTCAGCAAGTGGCCCGGCTGGGACCCGGAGGCTTGGGATGGAGGAGGAAACAACGTTCCGATGCCGAAGAATTTCACGGTCGGCCTTAATCTCTCATTGTAATCGGTCATTAACATTCATAATTATGAAGATCTTTCGATATCTCACACTGTTTGTATTGCTGCTCGGTCAGTCGGCCTGCGACAAGAATTGGCTGAAACCCGAGCCGCTTTCCTTTTTCAGCCCCGAGAATGTTTTTGTAGATAAAGCGGGTATGGAAGCATTGCTGATCACAATGCGTAAAGACCTCAAAAACGAGAGTACCGGCACCATGCCCAATCTTACCATGGAATTTGCCGCCTCGGACCTGGCTTCTCCCTGGTCGCAACTCGATTTTTACAACCTCACCCCGAATACCGACCAGTATTACCGCTTCCTGTCGATGTTCACGGTTATCTACTCTTCAATCAAAAATTGTAATGTGCTCATCAGCAGGATCGACGATATCAAATGGGCTTCGGACGCGGAACGGAACGCGATCCTCGCAGAGGCGCTCTGGCACAGGGCTTACTGGTATTATCGCCTGGTCAATTCCTACGGCGACGTGCCGTTTCTTGGCGGCGAAATACAGGAAGCAAAGCTGGATTTTCAGACCCACAGCCGATGGACGATCCTGGAAAAGATCAGGGCGGACGTCGAGTTTGCCGCAGAATGGTTGCCGGTAACCGCCAAACCGGGCGTGATTACCAAAGGGGCCGCCCATCATTTACTGGCCAAGATTTACCTGGCCAACCTGGAATACGACAAGGCCATCGAGGCGGCGACCAGGGTAATCAATGGTCCGTATGCATTAATGACCCAACGTTTTGGCATCGACGCTGCAAAGACCAATCGTAACCTCATCTGGGACCTGCACCGTCCGAAGAATTTCAGCATAGCGCAAAATACCGAAACCATCCTGGCGGCCATCGACCGCTACGAAGCGCCACCGGCCGCACGGTCTGCGGGTTTGTACACGATGCGCCTTTACAACTGCCAGTGGTTTCAGCCGCAGGTACTCGACAGCCAGGGCAAGCCGGGCATGGTCGCCAGCGGGCCTATGTACGATTCGCTGGGGAGGGGAAACGCGAACATCCGGCTGACGGGCTATTTCCAGTACGATATATGGGCATATAAAGGCGCAAACTGGCGCAATACTACCGATTTGCGGCGGGCCGACATCAACTGGGTAGATATTCACGAATTGAAATACAACAATCCGGCGTCGGTCGATTTCGGCAAGCCCGTTAATACCCGGTTCCTGGCCGCGCAGGTGGACACGTTCAAGCACGTATACGCGATGCCGCATTATATTATGTATAACCCGCAGGACGACCCCAAGGCCACGCCGATGGGCGGCAATGGCGATTGGTACATTTTCCGCCTTGCCGAAACGTATTTGCTGCGTGCCGAGGCTTATTTCTGGAAAAACCAGCTTGCGTTGGCGGCGGAGGATATCAATAAGGTACGGCTGCGGGCGAAGGCGCTGCCGGTTTCCGCGGGCGAAGTTTCGATCGATTTCATCCTTCACGAGCGGGCAAGGGAGCTGTTTGCCGAAGAACCGCGGCATTCGGAGCTGGTGCGCATTTCCTATATCATGGCGAAGGCCGGGCTGAATGGTTATAGCCTCACCAATTTCAGCGAAAAGAACTTCTATTTCGACCGGGTAATGCGTTATAACAATACGTATGAAAAGAAAGTCCAGCTCCTGGGCAACACCGCCAATATGGCGCCATTTCACGCGCTATGGCCGATTCCGTCGCTCGTGATCACGGCCAATACGAAAGGGGTGATCAATCAGAACATCGGTTACGACGGCGCCGACAGGAACGTTCCTCCGCTGACAAAGATCGAATAGGGGCGGGTTGTTATTACAATGAGAAACGGCCGTCGCACACGCGCGCCGGCCGTTTTGCTTCTAGTAAAATATGGGCTTTCTCCAACAAGGTGTCGCTTCTTTTGGTCGAGCGCCGGCCGCAGGATGCCTACTCAGACGTGAGCCGCTGCAAATCCGAATAGGCCAGACGGTAATTCAGCTGCGCCGCCAGCAGGTCGGCCTGGGCTTTGGCGAGGAGCGACCGGGTGTTCAGAATATCCGCTTCCAGGTTCAGGCCCGATGCCTGCTTGTCGGTTTGCACTTTGAGGTCCTCGGTACGGTACTTCACCGCTTTCTCGGCTACGGCGATCAACGCGGTGGCTTGCGCGAGCTTGCGATACGTTTTGGCAACATCGTTTCTGACCTGATTTTGGATATTAATCAGGTTTTCACGCGCCTGCTGGCTCAGGAAATGCCGTTGCCTGATTACCTGCCTGTTTGCGATCAGGTCCTGTATATTCCATTTTAACTGCGCACCCACGAACGGATTGTTATTCGGGAAAAGCAGGTTGCCGGTTTGGTAGGAATAACCCGCCACAAGGCCGATGTCGGGTAGGTTGCTTTGCTCGGCGGCGCGGATGGCTTTTTGTGTTTTAATTTCCGTCAGACTGGCAATTTTGACGTCGTTGTTACCCGTGGCGGCATTGGCAAGGTAGCTGTCGAGCGTTCCGGGCGCTATTGTAAGGCCGCCGACAGGGGCCAGGGTGATGCTGTCCGTTTCGATGCCGGTTAATTGCTTTAAATCGGCAAGGTAATCTTCCGTTTGAATGCGGAGTTTCAGCAGGTTTTGTTCCTCGTCGGCGATGTTGGCTTGCAGGCCGGCCTTGCTCACATCGATGGTTTTACCGGACAGCAATGCACTTTCGACGTCGTAAAGCCGCATCCGCGCCAGTTTGATCTTCGCGGTGGCTTCGTCTTCCTGCTTTTGCGTGATCAGCAGGCCGTAATACAGCTTTTCGATAGCCTGGCGGATTTGCAGCGACGCTTTCGATTGCTCGTGCCGCGCCAGCTCGGCATCGGTTTTCGCTACTTCGATGCCGGTTTTGATCTTTCCAAGTTGGGTAATGGGCTGGTAAAGGGTTATTCCCGCATTGAAATTGTGGTGTTTGCCCAGGGGAAATGTCTTTTCTTCATTGGGTAGCTGGATGGTCGTTCCGCCCAGCGGCAATGCGCCGAACGAGCCCTGCCCGATCACCAGAGAGCCCAGGTTGGCATTGTACTGGTAGGAAGAACTTACCGAAGCGACAGGGTACCGCTTGATCGCGTCTTCGGCTACTTTGGCTTCCTTCTCGGCCACCTGCAATTTGCGGACATTCAGCAAATGGTTGTTTTGCAGGGCCATTTCCATGGCTTGTTCGAGCGTGAGCGCCTGCGCCTGCTGTGCGTAGGAGGGCACAACCACGAGCGCAGTCGCGAAAAATGTCAGTATCGGGGAAATCAGCTTAGTTTTCATGATGTTCAGCAACTGGTGTTACCATCAGGTCTTTTTTGTCGTGTGGTTTGATCATCGCGATGTAAAGCACCGGTACGGTGAGCAGGGCCATGACCATGGACCAGATGACCCCCACGGCGATGACGCTGGCGAGCGGGCTCCACATGGGCGAGCCGGACAGGATCATCGGCAGCACGCCGATGGCCGCCGCCATGGCGGTGAGGAATATCGGACGAAGGCGCCGCTTGCCCGACTCGATAGCGGCCGTACGGATGTCCATGCCGTGTGCGAGCAATTCGTTGGTATGGTCCACAAGGATGATCGCATTCCGTACCACGATCCCCGAAAGGCTGATCAGTCCCACAAATGCGGTGAAGCCAAAATTGTTATGGGTGATGTAAAGGCCGAGCAACGCGCCGAAAAGGCTGAGCGGAATGGTGAGCATCACCAGCGCGGCTTCTTTGAGGCTGCGGAACTGGAAGAGCAGAATAAAGAATATCAGCACCAGGCTGATCACCAGCACGACGATCATCTGGCTGAATGTCTCGTTCTTGTTGAACTGCTCGCCGCCGTACTCGATGCGGTAGCCGGCGGGCAATTGCAGGTCGGCGATTTTCGGTTTTACTTCTTTTACCAGATCAGCGGGGAGCACGCCATCTTCGGTTTCGCTGAGGATAGTGAGCGTGCGGACGCCGTTGCGGTGCATGATCTTGCCGGTTTGCCATTGCGGTTTCAGTTCGGCGATCTGGCGCAGGGGCACGCTGGCGTCGGTTACCGGCGAGGCCAGGTAAATGTTTTCCAGGTTGTCGGACGACTGGCGATTGCGTTCGTCGAGACGGAAAACGATGTCGAGCGGGTTATTGCCTTCGTACATCGTCGAAACGGGTGCTCCGTTGAAGCCGGTGTACACCATTTGCGAAATGCTGCCGGTGGTGAAGCCGAGCTTGTTGGCCTCGTCTTTGAGCTGAATGCTGATGCCGTAGTAATCCTCGCGGAAGTCCGGACGGACCATCGCGCTACCTTTTGCATTCCTAAGAATGTCCTGTACCTGTACCCCGATCGCTTTCAGGCGGGTGATATCGTCGCCTACAATGCGTATCTCCACCGGCGATTTATAAGGCGATCCCTGCTGCATCAGTTTCACCTGAGGTGAACCCTCGGCAATCAGGGCAGCCACTTTCCCTTCGAGTTCCCGTGCAAATTCCTCGGCCGTTTTGTCGTCGGTGGTATTGATCAGGATTTGGGCGTAATTGGTTACGGGCACTTCGGGCGAGAAGTTATAGTAAAATCTGGGCGCGCTTGTGCCTGTGAAAGTCGCATACGACGTCACGCGCGGGTCGCCTTTGACGAGCTTTTCGGCTTTCAGGATGGCCTCGCCGGTTCTATCGAGTTTGGTACCGGTAGGCATCCATAGCTCTATTACAAACTGATTACGTTCAGCGGCGGGGAAGAATTTTTGTTTAATTCCCTGGTATACGAACAACGAAAGCACCACGGTAAGCAGGCTCACCCCGATCGTAATCCCCGAATGCCTCACGCACCATTCCAGCGCGGTGTTGTAGCCGTTCTGCATGCGGTCGAGCAGGGTAACCCGTTTCTTCTTGCCGGTTTCCCCGGCGCTGTGGTCATGGAGGCCTTTTTTAATGAATGTGTAACAAAGCAATGGCGTCAGGATCATGGCTACAATGAACGAGGCGGCCAATGCGATGGCGACCGTTACTGGCAATGCATGAATGAATTCGCCGACGGAGCCGGTCAGGATCACCATAGGCATGAAGGACGCGATAATGGTGACGGTAGCCGCCAAAACCGGGATTACCAGATCGGTGGCGCTGCGCCATGCGGCTGTCCGGCGATCGATGCCTTCGTCGAGGAGTTCTACATAATTATCGGCGATCACAATAGCGTCGTCGACCACCATTCCCAGCACGACGATCAATGCGGCGAGCGATACCTGGTGCAGTTCGATGCCGAATGCATTCAGCAATGCGAACGTAACGGCTATCGTCATCGGAATGGCCATGGCGGCTACCGCGGCGATGCGGATCGGCAGGAGCAGGATCACGACGATCACGACCGAGAAAATGGCCAGGAAGAATTCACGGATGAAATGCGTAATGTTTTCGTCCACCAGTTTCGGCTGGTTCACAATCGTGGTCAGTTTCACATCGGCAGGCAGGAGTTTTTCTACATCGGCCAGTTTGGCGTTCACTTCCTCGCCGAACTTCACGATATTGTTACCCTCCTGCATTTGAATGGCCAGCATCATGGCATTGTTGCCGTTCACGGTGGTTTTGCTCGTCGGGTCGGCGTATTCGCGTTTCACATGCGCGATGTCGCCGAGGCGGATCAGCTCGCCGGTTTTGGTCGCGCCCACGATCTGGTTCGCGATCTCGTTTTCGGTATTGTAGTAACCCGATGTGTAAAGCGGCGTCTGGCTGGTCGCGGTTTTGATGTCTCCCGTCGGACTGATCACATTCTGCGATTGTAAAACCTGCATCACCTGGGAGAGTTTGACATTATATTGAGACAATTTTTCGGAACTCGAAGTAACCGTAATCTGCTCTTTCTGCTCGCCGATTCGCTTGATCTTCGAAACCGATTTAACGGTCCGCAGCACGTCTTCCAGCTTTTGGGTATAGTCTTTCAGCTGCGCATAGGTAGCTTTGTTGCTCTCGATCCCGATCACCAACGCTTCCGTGTCCCCGAAATCCGAGTTCACGATCGGGCCGCGGACGCCCTTCGGGAAATCCACCTGCTTCGCGACCAGCAACTGGTGCCGCAGCTTACTCCAGAACACATCGGGATTTTTGACGTTCTCGCCTAATTCGACATTCACAACCACCATGCCGTCCTGCGACGTGGAGTAGGTTTTGTCCTTGCGGATTTCTTCAAACTGAAAAAGATATTGTTCCAGCTTTTTGGTCACCTGGTCTTCTACCTGCGCCGAGTTGGCACCGGGGAAATAGGCGAGCACGAGGCCCTGCCGGACGGTGATTTTCGGGTCTTCGCGCCGCGGCATGTTCAGCAGCGAATAAACACCCACCGCAAACACCAGCAGCAATACCGACAGCGTCACCTGCGGATATTTCAGGGATGATTTGACAAAGTTCATAACGCAGCTTATTGGGTGATGGAAATAGCGGTGCCGTCGGTCAGCTTGTGTTGGCCGCCGGTGACGACACGGTCGTTTTCGGTGATGCCGGAGATGATCTCGATCTGATTATCTGCGAGTTGTCCGAGGCTCACCTTTCTTTTCAATGCGATCTTGCGGTCAGGGTCGGCTACGAAAACGTAGCTCTGGTTGTCGAGGTCGCGCAGAACGGCCTCGGTGGGGAGCACGAGCGCTTTCCTGGACTGGTTGGAAGCCATCGTAACCTCGGCGATCATTCCCGGGCGGATCAGCAATCTGGGGTTGTTGAGGACAATTTTAATGGTAAAAGCGCGTGAAGCGGCATCCGCTGCGGAACCGACTTCCGTCACCTTGCCGGTAAAAGTTTGGCTCAGTGATGAAACGAGTACTTTCGCTTCCTGTCCGAGTTTGATATTGTGCAATTCACTTTCGGGAATATACGCATTGACTTTTACGGTCCGGATATCCGATACCACGAACAGCGGTGTGCCTACGCCGACGATCTCGCCCACCTCGGCCATCTTTTTCAGCAATACCCCGCTGATGGGGGAAAAAAGCTTGGTGTCGGCGAGGTTTCTGGCATGCAGTTTCTCCTGGGCGCGTGCCTGTTGCAGCCCAAAACCGACCTTTGCGAAATCGCTTTCGCTCAGGCTCCGGCGATCGTGCATGACTTTCAGGCGGTCATATTCGTCCTGGATCTGGGCCACCTGCACGTCGGCGATTTCCTTGGCAATGCTGTAATTGCCCGGGTCGAGGCTCGAAAGGAGCTGGCCCTGCTTCACAAGCTGGCCTTCCGCCGCGGCGATGTAATTGATTTTGCCGCCTACCATAAAACCCAGACGGACTGTTTTGTTGCCTTCGATGTTGCCGCTAACCGATACCTGGCTGTTGGCGGAAATGTTGCGGGCCTGCCGGGTAACTACCGGCACCGGTTTTTCGACGGACTTGGCCTGATCACCGGCCTTATTGCAGCTGGCGAGCGCTGCCATCGTAAGGATCAGATAGATAGGATTGCTTTTCATAATGGACGACCGTTAGGTTAATATCCCGGCGCAAAGTTGGCCCCGATGGATGGCAATGCTTTTGATCTATATCAAAAAGTAACCCAAAATCGGAAATTTTCAAATTTTTCCTGCTCTGATCCTGCTGAGCGTCTCCTGCGTAATGCCCAGGTAAGAAGCTATATGTCCCAGCGGGACGCGCAACATGATGTCGGGGAACTTTTCGAGCATGGAATTGTACCGCTCCTGCGCCGACTGGAACTGGATTGAGTACAGTTTGTCCGAAAATGTTTTGACGGCATTCATCATCACGAGCCGGCTCAGCTTCTGCAATGCCTGCGAGCCGTCGATGAATTTTTCCAGATCCTGGTAAACGATCGTGCGGACGACGCTGTTTTCGAGGACCTCCACACCATAAGGAGAGGGGTTTCGAAAGAAAACACTTTCAATCGAGACGAAAAAGCTGTCTTCCGGAATAAATGAATGGGTAATGTCTTTGCCGTCCTTGAGGTAATAGGTGCGTGCTATGCCCTTTTCGAGGTAAAATACTTTCTGGGAAAAATTGTACGGCGACAGCAGCCGGTGACCTTTCGGCAGTTCTTCCGTTTTGAACGCCTCCATTGCCAGGACTTCCAATTCCGGTGTTAATGCTATGTGCTGTCTTACAAATTGGAGCAATTCCATACGCGTATATACCTGGCCGCATTGCGGGGGGCGGCGCCCCTAACATAATTATTTCGGCCCGAATACGCGCAATGCATTGCCGGATTTATTAAATAGGTCAGTCAGTAATCAATGCCTTTTCCCGGATCATTTTGACCAGGGCAGCCGAAATCTTTGCATGGCCCGAAGCGTTGAGGTGCCCGTCGATCGGATAATAGTCCCGCGCGCTGAGCAATTCGTCGGCATGCAGGAAAAACAGGTGCCCGTCACCGTTCTTTTTTGCCTCCGCTTCGAACGTACGGATTAATTCCGGCCGTGTATAACGCCCGTCGAGATGCATTATAATGATATTCCCCTTGTAATACCTGCGGATTTTAGCGATCGATTTGAAGAAATATGCGGTGTGAGCTTTCGTTTCTGCGGGCGTTTTGACATCGGGCGGCGTAACCACTTCGAGCTGCCGGCCTTTTATCCACGCCGACAATGCCCCCCCCAATTTCCCGAAAGACCTGGACAGGACTCGTCCAGACACGTTTCAGCAGGTCCTTTTCCCGGACAAAGAAATAGGTATAGCGCATCGGGTAATAGCTTTCGTTGACCCGATTGAACACCACAGTATTTTCGAACGTCTCCGGCGTTAGCAACTGGCCCTGATTGTTGGGTTCGTTGCGCGCTTCGTTTTCCTCAAGGTCGTTGTCGCAATATTGCAACACCATCAGCTTGCAGGAATCCCTTTTTATTTTTGAGAAAAGCAGCATTTCCCGGTAGGTGCCGTACGAAGAAATGCCTGCGTTAAGCGTTTTCACACCCAGTTTCCTGCCGGTCAGATCGGCGTAGGTCCGGTCCTGGTCCACGCCCCAGCCCATGGTGAACGAGTCGCCCAGAAATACGAGTTCAGGATTGTCGAGCGAAGCTTCGTCGTCACGGACGCCAAAGCTGTTGATTTTGAATGCATTACTGTATTCTAGGCTCGAATGCACGCCCTGGCTCCCTGGACGGAGCACATAGCCAAGGTCGGCCGAATAGCTCGTAAAATGCCGGTTAAACTGGATTACGTCGCGATAGTTGACCCATTTGTCGAGCACGCCGATCTCATGGCGGTCGGCGTGGCGGTTCACGTCGACGGTATGCCGGATGTAAAAATAGGAGGCGATTTCCGCAACGGCCGGAATCAGCAGGGCCGTCCAGAAAGGCAGTTTCAGCAAACGGGTAACGGACCAGCAGAAAAGGACGAAGGCAATAGGGACCAGTGCTCTAAACAGCACGACTGTCCAGATAAAGTGTGTGAAGAGCTGCCACCGGTACACTGTGATGGCCAGGAGCAGATAGCCTGAAAAAACGGCGATCAACCCGATCTGTCTTTGCGTCATAGAATCACTGTAAGGATTAGGCACGGCAATTTAGCCGCTTACGTAAAAACCAGACACAGAAAACGCGCGATATTTCACAAAATTCTTTTACTTTTTTTGAAAATATTTATAATTGACTGATTATCTGGTTGCTAGAATTCGTCGTTGTAAAAAACGGGTTACACTTTCGCATAACCCGTTCCCGTGTAGCAGTATATACTAAAATTTACTTCAAAGCCTCGCGGATAGCGGCTCCGGCCTGGAGCAGCGCGCCCTGCACGGCAGGCACGTGGGCCAGCGGGTTGAGCAAGCCGTAGTCGTGGATAAGGCCCTGGTATCTTACCAACGTGGTTTTAACGCCGGCCGCTTCCAGTTTGCGGGCGTATGATTCACCTTCGTCGCGCAGTACGTCGTTTTCGGCTGTTTGGACAAGGGCGGGGGGAAGGCCCTGAAGCTGTTCGGTCGTGGCCTGGAGCGGCGATGCATAGCGGTGCTTTCTTTCTTCCGGATTGGTGGTGTAATTGTCCCAAAACCATTTCATCATATTTTTGGTCAGGAAGCGGCCTTCGGCGAACTGGTTGTACGACCCGGTTTCGAAATTGGCGTCGGTTACCGGCCATAACAGCACTTGCAGTTTTATTTCAGGCCCCTGATTGTCTTTGGCTTTCAGGGCAGTTACCGCTGCCATGTTGCCTCCGACGCTGTTACCGGCCACGACCAGCCTGCTACCGTCCACATTCATTTCGTTGCCGTGCGCTGCCACCCATTTGGTCGCTGCGTATATCTCGTTGATTGCCACGGGATATTTAGCTTCCGGCGACGGCGTGTAGTTCACGAAAACCGCTGCGGCACCCGAATAAACCACCAGGTCGCGGACGATGCGTTTATGCGTAGGGAAGTCGCCCAGCACCCAGCCTCCGCCGTGAATGAAGATGAACACGGGCAGTTTTTCGGTAGTACCTGCGGGTTTTACGATATCGAGCTTAACGGTAATACCATCTTCTGTAATGGTTTTTTGGCTGGTTTCGATACCGGACAAATCTACTTCTACCGAGTTTTGCGCACCTACGAGCACATTACGCGCATCGGCGGGCGAAAGTTGCTCCAATGGGGTACCGCCTCCCGAGTTCAACGCATTCAGAAAGGTTTTTACGTCTTCAAAAATAGCGGGGTCGTTGGCCGGGTCGATGATATTCAGAGTTTCCATGATCTTAAAGGTTTTGATTTGCTATTGTTTTCGTTTTGTCTTTGTGGTGATTGATTGACAGGACAAAACTAGACGTGGCGGAAACCGGAAACATTAACCTAGGTTAAGAAAGTGGAAAATGGAAAAATATATCTTCCATTGAGAGCGAATCCATCGCTACTGTGAGAGGTTAGGTGTGTATCTTGAGATAAATATTATCAATTAGATACTGGTTTTGTTAGCAAAAACGATAATTTGATGGAATACCCGTGTCGGAAGATGCTCCGTCGCACTTCGCCGCCGGTGGACAGCCGGTATCTCTTCGAAAAAGTATTCCCGAGATCGCCTTTATATTCTCCGAACAATCCGATTCGCTTCCATTGCAGGCCCATTTCCCCAGAGACACGCGGATTGAATCTGTTGTATTCCTGAGCGTTCCCATGAAAACGGGTGCTATCGTTTCTCTTTTCCGAGTAACCCAGGAAATACTCCGTTTGCAGACCGAGGCCAGCAACTAACTTAACAAGCGACCGACCCGACAAATAACCACGCAGACTGAGCCCGAGAGAAACAATGTGATGTCGCTCTTTTTGTAAATAGTCTAAATGGTTGCAGTTACACAGCGTATTTGTCGGGACATTCTGATTGCTATAATAGGTTCTGACCAGGACAGAGATTCGATGCGCGACAAATTTCTCGCCGTAAGCACCTACCTCTATCGAATGTTTGGACGCGAAATGGCTTTTTGCATCCGGAATACCGCCAGCACCGTTTAGTTTCCGGTTATAGTAGTCCTTTCCATAGCCAGCGAAAATTCCAATCTGCAGTTTGCTGAAATCTTGCGAAATCACCGGGTTACTCTGGAATAGTAGTATTAGTATGATGAGGAGCGAAGTTACTAATGGGTTTTTCATGATTTTATCGGCTTGTTTTTAAATCATTGTAATAGTATGCGCATCCTTTCAGGTTTTAATTTTGAATTTTTGTTTGGAACAGCGTGAATGTAATATGTCCCTCGACTTAGATCTGATACGTCCATTTTACCTTGTTTCCGTCGATAAATTGTTTGTTATTGAAAATGTCAACTACGTTGATCTTTCTAACAATTTTTCGAGAGTCTTCGCTGATAAGTTGTACTTCACCATAAAGATTTTCCAGATAATCTGTATTCTCAAATTCAAATGTTATAAAATCATTCGCCGGATTAGGATAGGCGACAAAGGCTGCGCAACTGACAGATTTAAATCATTCGAAGCGGGAATCCCTTCGATAAGAGCTCGGTCATAATATTGAACCAGTACGACCTTTTTACTCAGGTAAACGGGATATTTTGTATTATTAGCGAAATGATACACGTCCTGGGCGAACGCATTAAAACTTGAATGAGGCAGGACGAATGCAATCATTACTGCCAGTAAAGAAAAAATGTGTGTTTTCATAGTAAATAAGTTTTAGCTGTATCACATGTAACCGCAGTGGTGGGCAAAGAACTCCATTGCCATATCGACTTAAATCGATCTGGAACTAAACCTAGATAAGTTTGAACTTTAAAACTATTTTCCTTGTCAGGCGATGATCAGACGGCAATGGGCGGATTATCAAACGCCTAATCCTGTAACCGCTTCACAATCCACGGCAGCGTCAATCCCTGGCCGATCAGCGTAAAGAGTACCACGGCTACGGAAATGAAGATGATGGCATTCCGCATCGGAAAGGGCGTGCCGTCGTGCAGGTGGGTAGGGAGACCGATGGCGATGGCCAGCGAAACGATGCCCCGCATGCCCGACCAACTGATGATCAGACTGTTTTTGAAATCCAGGAGCGCATTTTCGCTGATCCGGCCCCGGCCGGTTTCGAAGCCTTTTTGCAGATTGGCCTTTTGCCAGAAGACCCGCACCATGCGAAGGACCAGAGCGATAATGGTGATAATCAATGCATAGCCGACGTAGGGCAACAATTGATCGCTGCTGATGTTTTTGATTACGTAGGGGAACTGCAATCCTATTAATATGAAGATCAGCCCGTTGAGGAGGAAAATGATGATTTCCCAAATGGCTTTGGATTGTTGTTTGAGCGGTGCGGGGAATATTTTCTTACTGAAATCGGCAATGCCCAGGCCGAGGATCACGACCGCGATAACGCCGGAAACTTCCAGTTCTTCCGCGACCCGGTAGGCCACAAACGGCATCAGGAGCATCATGCCGATGGTTGCCTGCGGGTTGTTGTGAATGCGCATGATGATCGCGCCGAGAATCCGGCCTATGACCAGCCCCACGACCGCACCACCCAGGAGCAGAACGGCAAATTCCGCGGATGCTTTCCAGAATATAAAAGCGGAACCCGTGACGGCAGCCACCGAAAAACGATAGGCAACCAGCGCCGACGCGTCGTTGACAAGGCTTTCACCTTCGAGTATGGTATTGGTTTTCGACGAAAGGCCCAACCCTTTGGTAATGCTCATCGCAGCCACGGCATCGGTGGCGGAAAGGATCGAACCCAGGACGAATGCCAATGGCCAGGTCATGCCGGGGATGAGGAAGTAAGCCACAGCCGCAATGCCTGTGGCGGTGATAAATACAAGGGAAATAGCCAGAGTGCCGATGGTGTTGATATTGGTCCTGAAATCCTGAAAATTGATATTGAATGCGGCATCGTACAGCAATGGCGGCAGAAATATCAGGAATACAACCTCCGGGTTCAGCTCGATCACGGGAAGGGTGGGGATGAACCCGATGGCGATCCCGGCGGTGATGAGTAATACCGGATAGGGTATGCTGACACGATCGGCAACGGTGGAAAGGCCGATCATGATAGTCATGATAATCATGACAATACTGTAATTTTCCATGAGGTTTTTATGAAGGCTAATGTGCGAAGAGGTCGTGATGTTTCAAAGCTTAGCATGAATGTGGAAAGTCAAGGGCATTGCAGGAAAATTCCGGCATTGACGGTTTTGTTCTATTTTGACGGACGGGTGGAGCCTAGTTTTGCTTTAAACCAAAACAAACAAAACAATGATAGCCATCACAGGAGCAAACGGAAACCTTGGAAAAGCCACCCTTTCATTTCTGGTAAAAAGGACGATCCCGTCCAATATCGTCGCAATCGTGCGCGACGCCGGCAAGCTCGGCGAGTATGCAGGTTCTGGAATACACATCAGGACGGCCGATTATGAAGATCAGGAGTCGCTGGAAAAGGCACTGACGGGCGTCGAACGGTTGTTGCAGGTTTCGTCCTCCGCCACAGGCGTACGCGCGATGGCGCAGGAGACGCGTGTGGTGCAAGCCGCAGTGCATTGCGGTGTGAAGGAAATTGCCTACACGAGCACACTTTTTCCATCCGGGTTTGCCCATTTTCACGCTGCACATGTTTGCCAGAATACGGAAGAACTAATCCGCCGAAGCGGCATGCAGTACGTATTTTTCCGGAACAGCATGTACCATGAAACGGTCCCGCTTTTCATCGGCGAGGCGACGGGCAGATCTTTTATCCGTCGGGCAACGGGCGTGTGAGTTTTGTTTCCAGAAAGGATATTGCGGAAGCGCTTTCGAACGTGCTGACAGGCCCGGCCTTCAGTAATGCAGGTTTCGATATTACCGGCCCGGAAGCCCATAGCTTCGGGGATATTGCACTCCTATTGAAGGAAGTCGCGGGGTTCAATGAGGCTGCGCACACCGACATCCCTGTTGAAGATTACCGGAAAGCACTGGCTGGTTTTGGGATGACGGAAGAGGAAACCGGCTTTTACGTGAGCATGGCCGAAAGCATACGGGCGGGTGAATTTGAAAAGACAGACCGCTCGCTGGAAATTTTTCTGGGACGTAAACCACTTGGTATTCAGGAATATCTGAAAGAACTGTTTTGAAAAAATGGTAACTTGCCGTATTCACTGAAAGCCATGAAATATCACCAGATCCAGCCACCGCCGCATTTACAGGAATATGTCAGGTATTACTGGGCACTCGAAAGTACCGGATCGCTGGGTGAGGAAATTCATTTCGTGACCATCGCAGACGGCTCACCGGGCATTATCTTCCAGCAATCGGACAGGGCTTCGTTTCAGGAAGGCAAGCGGCTGTCGCCTGTATTCATGTACGGTCAGACGACCGGTCATACCCGCATTGTCTCGCCGTCCAGTTTCAACACTATTGGCGTTTACTTTTATCCTCACGCGTTAAAATCGGTATTCGGGATGGATTCCAGCGAGCTGACAGACAACTGCCTCGACCTGAACCTTTTTCTTAATGGAAGGAGGTTGGTCGAACGGCTCGAAGATGCGGTAACCATTGAAACAAAGGTCGATGTAATTTCCGAATGCCTTTGGGAGCAGGTTTGCCGGCACGAGCATTCGCTGCAAGCCACTACGCGCTATGCTTTGCAGCGCATTATCCGGTCGCAAGGGGCGGTTACCCTAATGGACCTGCGGCAGGAATTGAAGGTTTCGGAACGGACCCTGGAAAGGCGCTTTCAGGAAGGGATCGGTGTGTCGCCCATGCTATTTGCCCGGATATGCCGCTTTCAGGCATCGCTTAACCAGCTTCGCAGCCGGTCGTACGGCAAACTTTCGGACATAGCATTCGAGCGGGAATATGCCGACCAGTCACACTTCATCCGCAATTTCAAGGAATTCACCGGCCTCACGCCGTTCCAGTTCCGGAAGAGCATCTGCGAAACCGTCGAGAATTTCCCGGTGCTGGTTCAATCGTAGGCAATCACGTCGCCCATAACCTTCCATTCAAACCGTACCGAAACAGGATGGTGATCGGAGAGCGGCAATCCCTCCGCGTTCTTAAACAGCTCCTTTTCCAATGCGTAGGCTTCGGGTTTGAGCCGGATGAAGGCGTTGCTCCTGAAAAGGACTTTGTCGATGGTCTCGCAGGAGTCGGTTAGGCTCAGGATATCGCTGGAAGGAATGGCGTTGCTGGGCACAGGGAGCCGGTTTTGGCAATGCATGTTTACCCAGGCATCACTCAGTCCGTTTTCCCTCAGTAACCAATCCACATTATCCCGGCCGAAGCTGTAACGGCCGTTGAGATCGCCCATTACGATCACGGCGTTGCCGGCCGAATGCAGCCGGATGTAGGTCGATAACTGCTCCATGTTGCGGCGCCGCGCCAGGGCGGCCCTGGGATGGTTGTAGGCATTGGCATGGACATTGTAGAAGTCGATGAAGCGGTCGGGGGCGATTTCTATGCGTGTATAGGTGAAACCTTTGGGCGTAAAACAGTCGGCTCCGGTGCAGTCCGTCCACGCGATGCGGCGCAGGTGCGTCACCGGGAATTTCGACAGGGTATTAAGGCCGTCGCCGGTCATGACGGCGCCTTTGGTGGGCGTGCGGAACGGGTGGGCGTTGCCGTTGTGGTACAAATGCCCGTTATAATTGAAATCCTCCTGCACATGTACGATGTCGTAGCGGTTGAGCAAACGGCCGATGGCGGCGATGCTCTCCCTTCGTGGCGTTATTGCGCTGGAAATGAACTGCGGAAGGCCGGCAATGTTATAGGTAATCACCGAAAAATTGCCACCGGCGGGGGAGCCTGAAACCCGGGGTACGGCGCGGGTCGCGGAAAGCTCCGTCCGCTGGCGGACGGCGGGAGTGGCTTCGGACAGAAAGAAGAGAATCGATAACCAGGAAATGGATTTCAGGAATCTGTTTTTGTCGAGAGGTAAAGATGCCCACATAGCATGCCTGTTGGTACGCCCAAAACTACCAGCGGCATGTGGTCAGGATGATTCCAAATTGTTAAGAATACATTATTTTTCAGCCGGACAACCCTTTTTTGCAGGCAAGCCGTGCATTGGGCGGCTTATCTTTACGGCAGGTTTATTTTTTAACAGCGATAATCTATTCCATGACCCGTAATTTCCGACGCTTAGTATTCGCATTTTTCCTTTCGGCAGCCAGCCTGGCGAATGCGCTTTCCCAATCCATTCCCCCGAAATCTTTCCTCGTTTGCGGCGACAGCAAAGTGCTGCTCGTAGACTATTCGAAATCGAAAGACAGCATTCCGGAAATCATATGGTCGTGGGACGCGCGCCAGGCCACGGATCTGCCCGAACTATACCGGACGAAGCTGTTCAATACGATGGACGACTGCAAGGCCGTACGTGGAGGCAAACAACTCCTGGTGTCGTCGTCCGGCGGAGCGGTTGCATTGGTGGATATGCAGGACAAAAAGGTACTGTTCCATACTACCGTCCCCAATGCGCATTCGATCGAGCTATTGCCGGGAGATCTTCTCGCCGCGGCCGCTTCCGTGCAGCCCGCCGGTAACAAGCTGATGCTCTTCTCCCTGAAACAGCCCGATAAACCCCTCTTCACGGACAGCCTTTATTCGGCGCACGGCGTGGTGTGGAACGTAAAGCGCCAAAGCCTGTTTGCATTGGGCTACGATGTGCTGCGGGAGTATAAGATCGTGGCGGGCAACAGCCTGCAAATGGTGGCCAAATGGACAATCCCGGGCATCGGCGGACATGAGCTGCAACCGGTGAACACGGCCGGTGATTTGTTTGTGACGGAACATCACGGCTCGTGGCTGTTCAGCCTGGCTACCCAACAGTTCACGAAAATCCAGGGCTTTCCTGATGCGGAGAACATTAAAAGCCTCGGCCGCGACGCGTCGGGCCAATACATTTATACAATCCCGGAGGAAAGCTGGTGGACATTCCACGTCAAATTCCACGAGCCCGCACGCACGTTCGCGTTCCCGGACATGCATGTGTACAAGGCGCGCTGGTTCGACAACGGTTTGTAAGCGGTAGTCCGGTTTTAAATTATTGTTATGAAAAAGGCATTCCACGGCGGGGAAAGGCTTTTAGGCAGATATTTGCGCAAAATCCCGGCTTCCAACTAATCTTGAAACGTGCCGGGGCGCTCGTTCATGAAAGCTTTTTCAAGACTCTCAATTTCTCTTTTTGCGTTGCTGCCCTGGGCTGCTTGTGCTCAGACTCAAAGCGATAACCCGTTGTCGCGTGCGCATTCGCATAACGATTACATGCAGGCAGCGCCGTTTGCGCTGGCTTATCAACATCAGTTCGGCTCGGTGGAGGCCGATGTGCATTTTCGCAACGATACGCTTTTCGTAGCGCACGATGCCAGGGATATTAGCTCCGACCGGACCTTCGATAAGCTGTATTTGCAACAAATTGTTAAGAAGGTAGCTCAAAATCAGGGAAGTATATTTAAAGATAAACGCCGGACGATGACGCTGCTGGTCGACCTTAAAACAGTTTCCCGGCCTACGCTCGACGCGTTGGTGAAAATATTGGCGCCTCACGAAAGCCTGCTTGCGCCGAAAGGCACTGTGAAAGTGGTGGTAAGCGGCAATACGCCACCGGCCGATCAGTTTGAACAATATCCCGCCTATATTTTCTTCGATGGCAGGCCGGGCGTGAATTACACGGCAGGACAGGCTACCCGTCTCGGAATGATCAGTCAGGATTTTCACCGGTATTCGCAATGGAACGGAAAGGGTATTCCGGTGGAGAACGACCGCAAGGCTCTTACGGATGTGATCGCTCAGGCGCACGCGCTCGGCAAGCCGTTCCGCTTCTGGGCGAGTCCCGATAATATAAATGCATGGAAAGTGCTGATGAACCTCGGCGTGGATTATATCAATACCGACCATGTCGCCGAATTAGGCACATTTTTAAAGAGCCGGAAAAACGCCGAATACAAGTCGACCCGGTTTTACAAGCCCTATCAACCCACTTATAAAAACAACGACGCGCTCGGGAAGGTAAAAAACATCATCCTGCTTATCGGCGACGGAATGGGTTTGGCGCAGATCTACTCAGGGCTTACTGCCAACCGGGGCGAACTGAACCTGGGCAAATTTCTGAATATCGGCTTTTCCAAAACGGCGTCGTCGGACAATTACATTACCGACTCGGCCGCGGGCGCCACGGCCTTCGCCACAGGCAACAAGACGCGTAACCGGGCGATAGGCGTGGATTCGAACCTCGTAGCGGTGTCCTCCATTATCCGTCAGGTGAAAGCCACAGGCAGGAAGGCGGCGCTGATCTCCGCCGGCGACATCACCGACGCCACGCCCGCTGCATTTTACGCGCACCGGCCCGAGCGTAGCATGATGGACGAAATTGCGACGGACTATCTGAAAGAACCGGTGGATGTGCTCATTGGCGGCGGGTACAGCCATTTTGCAAAAACCAAAACCGCCGACACGCTCAAAGCGCGCGGATTTCAGGTGTCGGATAACTGGAATGACCTCTCGCAAATGAAGGCGCCGTTCGTATTGCTGGACGACAGGCACACGGTTTCCATGCTGAATGGCCGCGGCGATTTTCTCAAAGATTCGTTTCAAAAAGCGTTGCAGTCGCTGCAATCGAACCGGAAGGGATTTTTCATAATGGCCGAAGGCGCGCAGGTAGATTACGGCGGTCACGCCAACCAGTTGCCTTATGTGGTGACCGAAATGCTCGATTTCGACCAGCTCGTGGGCGAAGCGCTCCGTTTTGCGGATTCCAATGGTGAAACACTGGTAATCGTCACCGCCGACCACGAAACCGGAGGCCTGACGCTGCTCGACGGCAACCTGAAATCGGGATATGTCGATGGCCAGTTCAGCACCGGCGACCACACGGGCATCATGGTACCTGTATTCGCCTATGGCCCGCATTCACTGGATTTCAGGGGTGTTTACGAGAATACCGACATTTACCAGAAAATGAAACGGGTGTTGGAGTAGGGGGAAAGGGAGGAAGGAGGAAAGGGACATTCCTTCCTTCCTCCACCGTCCCTTCCTCCTTCTTCCCATTCCCCTTCCTCGGTCCTCCCTTTCCTCCTCCTTCAAAAATATCAACATTTTATAACCGTATTTTCCTATTTGATCCGTTTTGATGTTACATTTGTGCGAATCTGCCGTGTATTCCATTGAAGATAGATGCGTTACATAACGAAACGGAATTGCTGACTGAAATCGCGGCCGGCAGCGAAAAGGCATTTGCCACTCTGTTTCACTGGTACCGCGACAAGGTTTATTCCGCCGCATTCCGGCTCACACATTCCAGTTTCCTGGCCGAAGAGGTAGTTCAGGACATTTTTCTGAAATTGTGGGTAAAAAGAGAAAGTCTGACGGCAATCGCGGGCTTCGAGGATTACCTGTTCATCATGACGCGCAACCACGTCTTTTCGACCTTGAAACGAATGGCACGCCAGCAGCAGCTCGTGGATGATCTTCAACTGGAACTGCCCACTGCCGAGAACACTACCTATAACCGCATGATCGACCTGGAAATCGAGGAGATCGTCCACCAGGCGGTGGAACTGTTGCCGGCCCAGCAAAAGCAGATATACCTTATGAGTAAGGAACAGGAGTTGAAGCGGGACGAGATCGCTAAAATGCTCCGTATTTCTTCCGAAACAGTCAAGACGCACCTCGCACGCGCGTTGCGGCACATACGGGCGTACAGCAAGTTGAAGCTGGAAATTACCATTTCGTGGCTGCTGTTTTTCCTGGTAAAATAATTTTTAAACTTTTTTTATCCCGTTGTCACCCGAAAATGTCCTGCGGAAGTCTTTATGGCTGACGGTCGGTAAGAGCCGTCCGTAATCCTGACTTATATGGAAAACCAGCGGCTGGATGAATTGTTTTTCCGGTATTGTGAGAAAAAAATAACCGACGAGGAGCGGGAGGAGCTCATGGCGATGCTGCTTTCGGACGAGAACCGTGAGCAGATCAACGGTTTGATCGACCAGTTCATCCGTCGCGACGGCACGCTGCATACGTTGTCGGATGAAACAGCCGAGGATATTCTGAGTTCCATTTTTTCGGCCACGGGGCGGTGCGATGGGGAAAATGCGGCGGGAACGGCACCCCACGTCGAGTGGGTGGCCGTGGGTGAGCCTGGTGACGACAACGGGCGGCCGTTGTGGATTTTAAAGCTGGCGGCGGCTTCGGTGGTGTTGTTTCTCACGTACGCCGGATATCGGTGGTTCAACGGCGGGACTGAGAAGAAACCCGTCGCAATGCTGCACAGCGTTTACGGCGACGACGCGCCTGCTGGTGGAAACAAGGCTAGTTTAACCCTTGCCGACGGGCAAACCTACGATTTAACCACCATTACCGAAGGCAATCTCTCGGGACAGCCGGGCACGACGATCGACAAGTCGAAGGGTGAGATTATTTACGGGAAAAATGCGGCCTCTGACGGCGCGATAGCCTACAATGTGCTTCGGACGCCTCTGGGCGGGCAATATAAAATCGTATTGCCGGACGGCTCTCGGGCGTGGCTGAATGCCGGTTCAAGTTTGAAATACCCTACCACATTTACCGCGAACCAGCGTAGTGTGGAAATGACGGGCGAAGTTTATTTTGAAATAGAACCCGACAAAACGAGGCCGTTCCTGGTGCGGGTGCTGGACAAGAATGTGAAAGGCAAGGACATGGAAATCACCGTGCTTGGTACACATTTCAATATCAGCTCCTACGGCGACGAGCCTACCATGCAGACCACCCTGCTCGAAGGCTCGGTACGGGTGAAAAAGGATGCAGTTACCAAAGTGCTTACGCCCGGGCAGCAGGCACGTGTGACAACAGACGGGACCGCGCCCGACATATCGGTCAAAACGGTCGATACGGAAAGTGTCGTGGCCTGGAAAGAAGGGCGCTTCGAATTCAACGGTAACATCCGGGAGATTATGCGGCAGATTTCCCGCTGGTATGACCTGGATGTGCGCTACGAGGGAAATGTGGAACGAAAATCGTTTGCCGGAACGATCTCCCGCAAGAATAATGTGTCGGAGGTGCTGAAAATGCTCGAAATGACGGGCGGGATCCAGTTCCGGATCGAAGACAGGAAAATTACCGTGAAAAATACAGATTGAATACCTTTAACTTAAACCTTATCCTGCCATGAACCCGCCGAATTCCTCCTGAATAGCGTATGGAAAAGGATAACAGGGAAAATGACCGGATGCGTTGCGACCGCACCCGGCCCGACCTGGTTAATCCTGAGATCATTGGACAACGATACATTCACTTTAACCAAGCATACAAAACTATGAAATTTGTATACAAGGGCAAAACTGTCCTGTGGGGAGCGTATATACGACTCCGTTCCCGATGGGAGGCGTATGCCGTAAAACACCGATCCGACTTTGGTAAAGTCCTCCTGACGATGAAATTGACCGTGTTGATATGCCTGATTGGTACATTGCAGGTGCTGGCCGAAGATACATTTGCCCAGCAGGTATCGATCAAAAAGAAGGATGCAACTTTGCTGGAAGTGCTCAGGTCCGTACGGAAACAGACGGGCTACCTGTTCATTTGCGACCTGGGAATGCTCGATGAGGCCGGGAAGGTCGATATTAATGTGACCAATGCACCCTTGAAAGAGGTGCTTGACGCCTGTTTTGCGGGACAGCCATTGACCTATAACATCGTCGACAAGACGATAATAGTAAAAAAAGGCGCGAACCGGTGAAGAAACCGAGGGAGCAGGCCAGCCTGAAAGAGCCGTTTTCATTCACTTCCGACCCGGTTTTGAAAGAGCGGATGACCGAGTTGATGCAAAACAAAGTGAACCTGCAAACTATTTTCGATATCAGCGTGAGTGGCAGGGTGACCGACGAAAAAGGCGAGCCGCTGGCGGGTGTGAACGTGATCCAGAAGGGTACGCAGCGCGGTACTTCCACCAATGAGCAGGGGATATTCAATATCGATATCACCGACGCCGATGCTGTGCTGACATTCTCTTTTGTCGGTTTTATGTCCCAGGAAGTGATCGTAGGCCGCCGGAGCCAGATCGACGTGACTCTGAAAGTCGATAACAAAGCCCTGGAAGAGGTTGTGGTCGTGGGTTATGGTACCCAGAAGCGCTCCGACCTGACGGGCTCAGTATCGTCCGTGAAATCGGAGGAAATCAAGAACCTGCCCGTGCGCAGCGTGAACGAGGCGTTGCAGGGGCGTGCGGCGGGCGTACAGGTGACCCGCTCGGATGGTTCGCCCGGGGGCGGTTCGGACATCGTCATCCGCGGCGTGGGTTCGATCGGCGGTATGGCACCGCTCTACATAGTGGACGGTATCCGTATGTCGGCCGGTAACAACTTCAACTTGCAGGACGTGGAATCTATTGAAATCCTGAAAGATGCGAGCGCGGCGGCCATTTACGGCGCGCAGGCGGCCGGGGGCGTGGTGCTCGTTACCACCAAACGTGGTGTGGCCGGTTCCGATAAAATGAATATCAATTTCAATGCCTATTATGGGGTACGCAAGCCGGTGAACCTGTATTCGATGCTGAATACGCCGGATTATATCAAAGCGAAAGCGGCATTCGGCGTTAATACCGGCGGCTGGGGCGATCCGGCGACGTTGCCGGATAACGACTGGGTCGACCAGATTTACCGGACCGGCAGCGACCAGAGCTATTCGCTTTCCCTGTCCGGCGCGACTGCCAAGACCAACTATTATCTTTCGGCCAACTACCAGCGGGAGGGCGGTACCATCATCGATAACTGGTTCGAACGCTACGGCATCCGCTCGAATGCCGATTTCAAGATCAATAACCGCTTGAAAGTGGGGGAAACGCTCTATGGCTGGCGCACAGGCAACAACCCCGTGCAAACCAGTACATTCCCCTTCCGCTCGGCCCCGCTGATTCCCGTTTACGACCCTGCCAATCCGGTAGGAGGCTGGGCGAAAACCGGCACATTTTTCACCGGCCCGAATCTGGTGGGCAATGAATATATCAACCATGCCAAAAACATCCAGTATGCGCTGGAAGGGAATGTTTACCTGGACTGGGAGATACTGAAAGGGCTCAATTTCCGCTCTACTTTCGGGGCTTCCATTTACAGCGGCGCCAACTACAAGTTTACCGAAGCCTATGATTTCGGAACGCTTAAAAATATCAACGCATTCCTGAGCCGCGACCTCAACAACTCCCGGAACCTTACCGCGAACTTCGTTTTGACTTACAACAAAATGTTCGGACGTCACGAAATCAAGGCGATGGCGGGATACGAGGCTTATCAATCCGATCTGAGCAACCTACATGGCGAGGCGCAGGGTTTTCAGGTGATTACCTATAACCTGGGAATGACCACCAACCCGAGCACTTACAAGGCGAGCGGGGGAGAGTTTCCGCAAACGCGCCTGCTTTCCCAGTTCGGCAGGATTAACTATACATTTGCGGACAAATACCTGTTTACCGCCAACGTCCGCCGCGACGGTTCCGACCGCTTCGGTCCGGCCAACAAATGGGGCGTTTTCCCGTCTTTCTCGGTAGGCTGGAAAATGAGTGAGGAAGCGTTTGTACGCGATAATTTCTCACAGGTTTCCAACCTGAAATTACGCGCTAGCTATGGTAAACTGGGCAGCACGAGCAGCATTCCGCAATACACCTACCAGGCGTCGTTCGGCGGAAACGGCGGTACGAACATTCTCGGATTGCCCAACGGCGACCGTTCGAAAGGTTATGCCCTCACAGCCCAGTTGCCCAACCAGAACATCAAATGGGAGCAGGTGAACCAGACGGACATCGGTTTGGACATCGGTTTATTTAAAAATGCCTTGAATATCACCGCCGACTGGTACAGCCGCCAGACACAGGACATGATTTACCAGGTGCCCGTGCCGGTTTCGGCGGGTTTCTACGGGACAAGCGGCGTGTTCACCAATATCGGGCAGATGAGCAACAAGGGCATAGAGCTGGCGGTGGATTACCGGGGCAAGGCAAAGGATTTTACCTATTCCGTCAGCGCCAATGCGGCTTTTAACAAAAACCTGGTAAAGCAGTTGAGCGGAACGAACAATAACCCGATTAACGACGGTCCGGCGGGAGATTACCTTGAAAGTACCGTTGCGCGCACCCAGGCGGGTAAGCCGCTGAGCCAGTTTTACGGTTATATCGTGGACGGCCTCTTCCAGACCGATTCCGAAGTGGCCGCATTGAACCAGAGCGCCCGGGAGGCTGCCGCGGCGGCGGGTAAGCCCACCACCGGCGTGTTCTACCAGAATGCGGGTACCGGGGCTGGTGACCTCAAATTCCGCGATGTGAACGGCGACGGCCGCATTACGATCGACGACAAGACGTACATCGGCAACCCCTGGCCGAAGATCACATATGGATTTTCGCTCAACCTTGGCTGGAAAGGCATCGATTTACAGGCGATGTTCCAGGGCGTTCAAGGGGTGGATGTTTTTAATGGAAACAAATACTACACCCAGTTCTTCGTAGGAGATTACAATACCACGCGCGACATTTTCAACACGTCGTTCTTCAATGGAAACGGATTGACAGACCAGCCGCGGGTAGGCACAACCGATGCGTCGGGCAACTATGTCCGCGACCCGAACTCGAATTACACCCGCATCTCTTCCTTCGTGGTTGAAAACGGCTCGTTCCTGAAACTGCGTAACCTGCAAGTGGGCTACACATTGCCTTCGTCGCTTGTGAAGCAATGGAAAATGACAGGTTTGAGGATCTATTTCCAGGCGCAGAACCTGCTCACTTTTACCGGCTATTCGGGCCTGGACCCGGAAGTGCTTGGCCGGAACGGTACCACCGCGCGGGGGCTGGACACGATTTATTCCTATCCGCGCACAAGACTGGTCTCGATGGGTATCGATCTGAATTTCTAAACGACTTTAACAGCTATTAAGGCTATGAAAATATTTCACAAACTTCTGCTGCTGGTGGTGATGTCGGGAATGTTTGCTTGCAGCGACGACTTCGTCGATGTCGAAAACCCCGGCGCGCTTCCGCCTTCGAAATATCCGGCTTCTGTGGCCGATCTGGAGCAATTGCTGACGGGCGTGTATGCCACACAACATGCCAACGGCCTGTACGGGCACACGATGCTTGGCAAAAACACCTGGCTTTGGGACCACACGCTCGACCTGAGCTGGCAGGGAACGCCTACGTGGATCCAAATGGGCCAGAACAATTCACAACCTAACGACAGCTTCCTGTACGACACCTGGCGGGAGCTCTGGCGCGGCGTGCAACGCAGCAACACACTGCTGGCCTCCATTGAAACCTACCGCCAGAAAGCGCCCAACGATGCCGCAGCGATAGACCGGATCAAAGGACAGGCGCTGTTCCTGCGCGCATGGTACTATTTTCACCTGGTGTCGTTCTGGGGCGAAGGTTTCAATGCAGCTACCGAAGGGGCGAAAATGGGCGTTCCGATTATTACCGAAGTGGCCTCGGGCCTCGAACAAACACAGGTTCCGCGCAAGACGGTGAAGGAAGGATGGGACTTTATAATCGGAGACCTCAAAACCGCCGAGGGCTTGCTGAACGGCGTGACCTGGACCGGCGCCACCGACAAGTACAAAGTGTCCGGCTGGGCAGTGAAAGCCTTTTTGGGTAAAATCTACGCCTACCAGGCAGATTGGACAAACGCGAAGACATACCTGGCCGACGTGGTGACAAACAGCGGCAAATCGCTCGTAACATTCGATGTCTACAAGGACATGTTCAATGGTAAAAATGAATTTACCACCGAATCGCTTTTTGAACTGAACCTGAATGTGGACATGACCGCCCGCGGCGGCGACGATCAGTCGATGGGTTCGAGCGTCGGGATGGTGATCGCCCCAACGTACGTAAGCGACAATGGAGGGCAGGCGGCTTCGGCCTGGTCCAATGTGTTTCCGCATGCAAAGAACATTGCCCGCTTCGGTTTCAATGAAGGCCATTATTTCAAACCCGGTACAACCAGCGCCAATATCGCCAATGTCGATCCCGCCTACATTACCCGCTCGCTGGAAGCGCGTAAAAAGCAGACGGTCGACCCGCGCCTGTGGGTGGCTTGCTACCAGCCTTATGTAGATTCAATGGTCGTTAACGGCCGCAAACGCCCGATTTCGCATTATCTCGACATTACCGAGCTCGACATGGAAGCCTGGAGTTTCCGCAAATTCACAAACCCGAACGGCACGGAAGCGGAGATCAATATGTCGAGCGGGGCTAATTTCCCCTGGCTGAGACTGGCGGATATTTACCTGCTTTACGCCGAAACGCTTACACATTCGGGCGACAACGCGCGTGCACTGGAATACATCAATAAGGTCAAGAGGCGTGCTTACGGCCTGCCTGTCGACGCGCCGTCGGCGGTGGATTACAAGACCCTCTCGGATCAGACCAAGGCCGGCGACCCGGTACTGAAAAACGATCCGCTCAAATACGAGCGCTGGGCCGAACTCTTCGCAGAAGGGCATTGGTGGCTCGATGTCCGCCGATGGCAGATCGGCGACAAGGAAGCGGCCTACTATCAGCGCATTCGCGGCGGGGCCATTCAATGGGACCCTACCGACTATGCCCAGCCGATCCCGATCAACGAGATCACGGCAAACGTGAATATGCGACAGAACCCGGGATATTGACAGATGTGATGACGATGGCGTTCATGCATTCGAATCAACCGAAAAACGTCGGTTCGCCAGGACGATCCTTGCCCGCCCTGGCGATTCTGGCGGTATTAATGCCGCTGGTGGGGCTCGTCGGTTCGCACTACGACGACCGTAATGCCGATTGGGTCGCTTACGGAGGCAACAAGGCCGGGAACCGTTATTCACCTTTGACGCAGATTAATCTAAGCAACGTCGGCCGGCTGAAAGTCGCCTGGGAATATGACGCCGCCAGGCTTGCTCCGGGCCTGGAAGCCCCGCGGCGGCCGCTCGAAATCCAGTGCCAGCCCATTATCGTCGGCGGTATCCTTTACGGGACTACGCCGCACCTGAGCCTTTTCGCCCTCAAAGCCGATACCGGCGAGGAGCTTTGGCGTTTCGATCCGTTCACCGGCGCCACGCCGCGTTTTCATGTAAACCGCGGAGTAATGTTCTGGCAGGACGGGCACGACAAAAGGGTGCTTTACACCGCAGGAAACCACCTTTTTGCCGTCAATGCGGCCACAGGACAGTTGATAACCGGCTTCGGCGACGGTGGGAAGGTCGATCTGAGCGAAGGCGTGACCGGCCGGCCGGGACGTGAAAACGACCGGTTGTCGGTGGATGCGACCTCGCCGGGTGTTATTTATAAGGATTTGCTGGTGATCGGGTCGCGCGTGTCGGAGTACGGCGACGCCGCGCCCGGGCACATACGGGCGTTCGACGTGCGTACGGGAAAGCTCAGATGGACCTTCCACACCGTGCCCGAGCCCGGTGAGCCAGGCTACGATACCTGGCCGCCCGATGCCTGGAAGCGCATAGGAGGAGCTAATAACTGGGCAGGAATGGTGCTGGACGAACAGCGGGGGACCGTATATTTCGGTACCGGCTCACCGTCCGTCGATTTCTACGGTGCCGACCGCCAGGGCATGAATTTGTATGCCAATTGCGTGATTTCACTCAATGCCGAAACGGGGAAAATGAACTGGTACTATCAAACCGTTCACCACGACCTTTGGGACAGGGATATTTCCTGCCAGCCTAATCTTCTCACGGTTACGCACAAAGGCCCGGACGGCAAGCCGCGGAAGATCGACGCCGTAGCGCAGGCTACCAAGGACGGGCTGCTTTTCCTGCTCGACCGCGATACCGGCAAACCGCTGTTCCCGGTCGAGGAACGCCCGGCACTGACCGACTACCATTTGCCTGGCGAGCATCCCTGGCCCACGCAGCCGTTTCCGACGAAGCCGACGCCATTTGCCCGTCAGAATTTTACATTGCAGGAAATCACCGACCGCACGCCGGAAGCTCATGCATTCGTAAAGGAGAAATTTAACCAAACCCGGTCCGGTAACAAGTATATGCCGCCGAGCAGAGAAGGCAGTCTTTACCTGGGCATCGGCGGGGGAGCGGAGTGGGGTGGAAACGCGGCCAGCCCGGACGGCATTTTGTACCAGAATTCCAATGAAATGGTGTGGGACCTTAAAATGATGGATTACAACGCCCCGGTGGCCGGTCCCAAAACCACCGCCTCGCCCGGACAGGCCATCTACATGCGAAATTGTGCCGCCTGCCATCGCGCGGATCGTCGGGGAAGCGGGCAGGAATATCCGGGCCTTATAGAAGTGGGCAATCGGATGTCGAAGGACGAAATCGACAACATTATCAAAAGCGGTCGGGGGCGGATGCCTTCCTTCCAGCACATTACGGACAAGGAGCGCGAAGAACTGGTCGGTTTCCTTTTAAATGCGGAGAAAAAAGCGGCGATTTCGGAAAACCACAGCGCAAGCGAAGCGCCAGCGGAGACGAGGTCGGCATTCCCGTACATTCCCCCTTACATTAACAATGGCTGGACGCGCTTTTTCGACCCGGACGGTTACCCGGCCATTAAGCCACCCTGGGGAACATTGAATGCGATCGATCTCAACACAGGCGAATACCTCTGGCGCGTTCCGCTGGGAGAATTCCCCGAGCTGACCGGAAAAGGCATGCCTGTAACAGGTACCGAAAATTATGGCGGACCGATCGTTACGGCGGGTGGGCTGGTGTTTATAGCTGCTACCAAAGACGAGAAAATCCGCGCATTCGACCGGAAAACAGGGAAAATCGTTTGGGAATACCAATTGCCGGCCGGCGGTTTTGCAACACCGGCTACTTATATGGTTAACGGAAAACAATATATAGTGATCGCGGCCGGCGGCGCGAAGAACGGCCACAAGCCGGGTGGTAAATACATTGCATTCGCATTGCCATAGCCACGACGGCATTTGGCCATAATAAAAACAAATGATTTATTCCCGACATTCAAAACATGACCTATTGACTATTCCTGACCCTTTCATATTTTTTAATAAACCATTCCTAATCCAAAAATCTATGAATAACCATATCTCCGGGCCCGATCAGAACCGTCGTAACGCTTTGAAAATGCTGGGGGCCGGTTCGGCGGCTGGCTTGCTGGGCCTCCTGGGCGGCACCGACCGGGCATTGGCACGCGAGCATTACACACAGCCTGCCTACGCGAAAGGCATGGCGCCGGTGAAAATCAAGAGTGTAAAGGCCATAGCCACCGCGCCACAGGGCTCGAACCTCATCGTAGTGAAAGTCGAAACAACGGAGCCCGGGCTTTACGGCCTCGGTTGCGCCACCTTTACGCAACGCGCGTTCGCGGTGGTGACGGCGATCGATACTTATCTCAATGAGTTCTGTGTCGGAAAGGATGTCGATAACATCGAGGATATGTGGCATGCGACCTACGTGAGCTCCTACTGGCGCAACGGCCCCGTGCTGAACAATGCTTTGAGCGGCCTCGACGAAGCGTTATGGGACATTAAGGGCAAGCGTGCCGGAATGCCGGTGTACCAGTTGCTAGGAGGCAAGGCCCGTTTCGCGATACCATGCTATACCCATGCCAACGGCAATACGCCGGAAGCTGTCGCCGACGATGTCCAGCGTATCATGGACCGCGGTTTCAAATACATCCGCATTCAGCAGGGCGGCTACGGAGCGGTGGGTGCTACCGAGCAGAAGCCCGACTTCAAAGCGGCCGGTTTCGGCGGACCCACCGATAATTATATGAATGAGCGGGCCTACCTGAAATCGGTGCCGAAGCTTTTCGAGGCGGTGCGCAAGCGTTGCGGCGAGGATATCGAGCTATTGCACGATATTCACGAACGGGTACAGCCGATGGACGCTATCAACATGATCAAGGCGTTGGAGGACTGCCGGCCGTTCTTTATCGAGGACCCGTTCTCGCCGGAAAACATGGGCTGGTTCCGCCAGTTGCGACAAAGTACCACCGTGCCGATCGCCATGGGCGAGCTTTTCAACAACGTGAACGAGTTCCGCGATCCGATGGCGAACCAGTGGTTCGATTACATCCGCTGTCATGTTTCGCAGATCGGCGGCATTACGCCGGCCATGAAGGTGGCGCGGCTGGGTGAATGGTTCAACGTCAAAACGGCATGGCACGGCCCGGGCGACGTTTCGCCGGTGGGGCATGCGGCGCATGCGCACATCGATTTGGCTGTCTGGAATTTCGGCATTCAGGAGGCGGTGAGCTTCAACGAAAAAACGCAGGCTGTATTCAAAGGATGCCCGACGATGAAAGATGGCTATATGTCGGTGAACGAGGTACCGGGGCTGGGCGTGGATATCGACGAAAAAGAAGCGGCAAAATACCCGATCAGCAGTAAATCCAACTGGCAGGTCCGTAAATTCGACGGTACGAGCATCCGGCCGTAGCGGTTGAGCGAACGTTGCCACACATATACAGCGAAATGAAGCGCCAGTCACTGTTTAAAATTATTGCCGTAGTTATACCCTTTCTGGTGCTGCTCGTGCTGGAAGGGGTATTGCGGTTATCCGGTTATGGCTACGATTTGGCGGTTTTTACACCGGACCCGGGCCGGAAGGGCTATCTGGTGCTAAACCCGCACGCTTCGAAGCGTTATTTTGCCAACCAAAAAAATGCCACATTGGGCAATGTCGAGCCGTTTCCTGCCAAAAAGACATCGGGTACGTTCCGAATTTTTGTGCTGGGAGAGTCCACGACCATCGGTTACCCCTACATGAACAACGGCTCCTTCCATCGCTGGTTGCAATACCGCCTCTCGCAAACCCATCCCGAACGCGATTTCGAAGTAATTAACCTCTCGCTTACCGCTGTAAATTCTTATACCGTGCTCGATTTTGGCAAAGCCGTGCTCGACTACGAGCCGGATGCCGTGCTGGTTTACGCCGGTCATAATGAATATTACGGCGCGATGGGTGTGGCGGCAACGAATGGAATCCGGCACAACAGGGCATTGGCGCGCATGCTCATGCGCTTGCGCGGGCTACGGCTTACGCAATTGCTGGCCGCCGCAACGGACAAGGTGGCCGAAGTGGTTTCGGGAGAGCAGGTAAACCTCCGCGAAAACCTGATGAAACGCATGGCGGCCAACCGGCAAGTGCCATACGGTTCGGACGGATACCATGCGGGAATAGACCAGTTCAAGGCCAATATGAATGAGCTGGCGGAAGCGATAAGCCGGAAAGGCGTCCCGTTGCTGATCGGCAGTCTTGTGAGTAATGAAAAGGACCTGAAACCGTTTATCGGCGATGCCGGCGGTAGGGGACGGTCGGCAGACTCGCATTACCAATCGGGGACCGACCTTTATGGAAAGGCCGACTATCGTAATGCCAAAAATGAATTTATGCTGGCCAAAGAGCTCGACGCGTTGCGTTTCCGGGCGCCGGAAGCATTCAATCAAATCATCAACGAAATCGCGCGTACGCATAAGGGGGTGACGCTCGTGGATGTGCGCGGACTGTTCGAAGCGCATTCTACCGGGAGCATCCTGGGCCGGGAGACATTGCTGGAACATGTCCACCCGAATTTACAGGGCTATGCATTGTTTTCAGAGGCGTTTTATCAATCCATGCGAAAAACCGGATTGTTGCCTGCTTCGCCGCGCGAGATGACGCTGGCAGCATTAAGGGCACAAATGCCGGTAACCATAATGGATTCACTGAAAGGTGAATATGAAATAATGATCCTGAAAGAAGGATGGCCTTTCAATGTCCCTATGCCGGCGGAAGAGAAACGGGAAAAAACAGTGGAGGAGCAACTGGCCGGCGCACTGGTGGTGAAACAAATCTCCTGGCGCGACGCGATGGAACGGCTGCGAAGGCATTACGCCGCCAAACGCGACACGGCCGGAATGCTCCGGGTTGCCGAGGCATTGGCGCTGGACGATCCCTTGAATCCGTCGCGCTTTGAAATTGCAGGTAAACTGGCAGCGGCGCTGGACCTTAACGACCGGGCAGTACACTATCTGGCAAAGGCGTTCCGCATGGAAAACAGCTTTGAGCGCGCCAGAATGCTTTTTGTGATGCTCCTCAAAATGGACAAACCGGCGGAGGCTCTGCCTTATGTGACTTACGCGGCTGCGAACAATGCTTCCGGTTTCAGTTTAAGCGAGCTGCACGGTTTTGTGCAACAATTGGTGGAGGCAAAAAAACGCTTTTCGGCAGATAGCGGCAATGTAGCGCTGAGCAACGAGTTGGCCAAAGGATACCTGAAATTTGCCAATACGACGGCTGCCGGGAGATACATCCGGAAAACGTTAAAGGCCGATCCCCGTAACGCGGAAGCGCTGGCCTTGCTGAAACAGGTGCGGGATATCGGTAAATAAATACCGGTTGGGCCGACTATCCCTCGCCGAAATGCCATTCGCAGGCCTCGGGTCGGTACTGCAATGTTATCGGCAGTAGACCGACCCAAGGCCTGCGGTTATCCGGCGCTGCCGTAACGCCACTACTTGTGAAGGGTGCTGAAAAACGACACTTCGCCATCGGTTTTGACCATCAGTACATCGGCTTCCTTGCCTTTGGAAACAGTCACGAAATAGTGATCGGCATCCTCGAACTGGGTGCCATAAAGCAGCATATTGGTGTCGTTGTTCTCGTTATCCTTGTATTCAACCACCGCGCCGATCGCATAATCTTTGAAGTGTTTTCGGATGTCTTTTTGGGCATTAACCGGAATGTCCGCGAATTTTCTGTCGGTTGTGGTGCCTACGAGCATAAAATGGTTGTCATAATAGGCGGTCTGTTTCTGGCCGTCTTTGGTAAATGTGACCTCGTCGAACTGTGGCCCCCCTTGTCCATCGAGCGTCGCTCACCTGACCAAAATCGGCGTAGAAGCTATCTTTGGAGCGTGAGCTCACTTCGTTGCGGGCTTCCGCGTGTTTTTCGGCCCGGTGTTCTTTTCTGATGTCTTTGGCAACGGTTTGTGCTTGTGCCCCTGTGGCCGCCAATGCGGCGATCATAGCGGATGTGATGAAAGTTTTCATTGTGATGCTATGTTTAATGGTAATTGATCGTTTGAATGATTCAAAACTATCAGGTGCGGCCAATCGGGGAAACAGGAAATCGGCAGAAGGGCAAAAGGTGTCGGTGAAACGGCGGGAAGTGTCTTTGTAATTTCTTACATTGCTTTCCGCATTGGCTAAACCTAATCGGACTGTTATTTATGAATTGCCTGGTCATCGACGACAACGTCATCGCCCGTACCACCCTCAAACAACTCGTGAAGCAGGACAAAGATCTTATCCTCGCGGGCGAATGCGATAATGCGATGGATGCCTACCGCAGGATCATGGACGAGCCGGTGGACCTGCTGCTGCTCGACATTGAAATGGAAGGTATGACGGGCATCGAGCTGGTCAGGAGCCTGGGAAGCAAAAATCCCGTCATCATATTCACGACTTCCAAAAAAGAGTACGCCGCCGAAGCGTTCGAGCTCAATGTGGCCGACTACATTACCAAACCGGTGACGCCCGCGCGGTTTTTGCAAGCCATGGAAAAAGCGAAGGAGATTTTCCGGAGTAAAAGGCAGGAGATTAAAGTGGAGAACGACAGTTTCCTTTTTATAAGGGACTCGAATATCGTCCGTCGCCTGAAAATCGATGACATCTTGTATGCCGAAGCGATGGGCGACTACGTAAAGCTGCATACCGTCGAAAAATTCTACTCGGTGCATTCGTCCCTGAAAGAAGTCGAAGTGAAGCTGCCCGAATCGAAATTCCTGCGCGTACACCGGTCATTTATTATCCAGGTCGGAAAAATCGATACCATCGAAGGCGGCACGCTGATTATCAACCGGAAAATGGTACCGGTAGCCGATACCTACCGCGCCGCGCTGAACAGGCGGCTGAATGTGTTATAGGGGCCATGCAACGTTTGCGACCGGCTGCGGCGACCGGGCTTGACCAAATCCTTCCGATGCGGTAAATTGTTTTTTATTCAAAGCACCAGTTATCCATGAGGGTCCGCACGCTCGTCATATACATTACCATCGGATTTATCGCCGCTGTACTGGCGCTGATCGGCGTGCAATACATTACCAGAAACAATATCGAGGACCTGATCCGGGGAAACGAAAACCTGCTGAACGAATACCGGCTCAGTAACGGGTTGGTGGGATTACAAAAGGATATTCTCACGCTCGACAATAACCTTGAGGCCGCTGTCAGTACCGGGGATTCGGGCAGGCTGAAAGAGTTCGAAAAAGATGCAGCGAGGATCAGGCGGAATGTGCAGGTTTTACAAAAAATGGCCGCGCCCCTTGTCTCACCCGAAACGCAGTTACATTATCTGCCGGGACTCGGCGAACTGGTCGACCGTAAAATCGATTACAGCGAAGCATTGATCGACAGCTTGTACCGGACCGGGAGGCCCGTTCCCGGCCATCTGCTGACGGGCAGCCGGGCATTGAAACTGACCGAACAGATTACGAGCCTCACACACCGCATCGACACCAGCGGACGAATGGCCCTGGCCGATAAGGTCAAAATGGTCGACCGAAGCGGCCAGCGCGTGCTGCGCTGGAATCTGTATGTAATGGTAGGCGTGCTGGCATTGCTCACGGCTGTTTTCGCAATCATCATCGGACGCATGAAAAAGCAGGCGGAACTGATCGGTCAGCTGAATACCAGCGAGAAAAAGCTGAAAGCGGCGGTGCTTGTAAAAGAGAATTTTCTGGCTAATATGAGCCATGAGATCCGTACGCCGCTAAACGCCATTTTAGGCTACACCCATCTCCTTCAAAAGAAGAAGCTGGACGATGATACCCGGCTGCATATCAACACGGTACAGCAATCGGGCGAAACGCTGCTGGCGATCGTGAACGATATTCTGGACCTGTCCAAAATCGAGTCGGGTATGATGCGGATCGAGCGCGTTCCGTTCGCTCCCGAGGCCCTGGTCCATTCCGTGGCGACAATGTTTCATCACCGGTCGGCGGAAAAGCAAGTCCCGCTTGCAGTGTCGTTCGATCCGGCTATACCCGGAACCATTACGGGCGACCCAACGAGGCTGACACAAATTCTCGTAAACCTGATCGGTAACGCCTTCAAATTCACAGAGAAAGGCGAGGTGCGGCTGCACGTTACAAACGCCGCGACCGATGCCGATCAGGTAATTATTTCGTTTGAAGTGACGGATACGGGGATTGGCATCGAACCCGCCCGGCTGGAAACCATTTTCGAGCGTTTCAGACAAGCGGAGGACTCGACCACCCGGCAGTATGGCGGGACGGGCCTGGGGCTTTCCATTGTCCGTGACCTGGTTCATTTGCAGAACGGGCATCTCGAAATCAACAGCGAACCCGGAAAGGGTACGGCAGTAAAGGCGACGATCCCTTACCGGATCGGTCGTTCCGGTGAGCTTCCGGTGGAGACATCTGCGGCCGAAGCTACGCATCCCCGGCAACCGGGTTTACGGGTGCTCATTGCGGAAGATCACGTCATCAACCAAGGGCTAATGGTACGCCTGATGGAAGAGCGGGGCATTGAAAGCCGCATTGCAGGTAATGGGCGGGAATGTATTGAAATACTTAAAAATGAACCCTTTGATCTCGTCTTTATGGATATTCAGATGCCGGGAATGGATGGTTATACGGCCACGCGCATCATCCGCGACCAACTGAAACTGGATATCCCGGTAATCGCCATGACGGCCCATGCCATGGAAGGGGAAAAGGAGAAATGCCTGAGCTTCGGAATGAACGATCACCTGGCCAAGCCGGTAAGGGAAAACGAGCTGGACAGGATATTCGGGATTTTCGGGAAGAAAACGGTCGCGGGGGATCAACCGGCTGCCAGCCATGTCTCCAACGGCTTTAAGGTGATCGATCTCGAATATATGCGGGAGATCAGCAATGGCGATGCGACATATGAAAAGCTGGTTACCGAGCAATTCCTTCACCTGATGCCCCGTGAACTAGAAGCCCTGTCGACTGCGGCTGCCCGGCACGATCCCGGCGAAATCCGGCGCATTGCCCATGGGATCAAGACGACGATTTCGATCATGGGCCTCAATGCATTGCTTGACAACCACCTCGACGCCCTCGAAAGCGAAACTGCGGGTGCCGGCAACGTCGCCGGACATGTGGAAAGGGTGCTCGCCGTTTGTAAGGAAGCATTGGGGGAAGCGGGGGGTGTTTTACAGGCGGTTTCAGGAGGATTGATATGGGGTGCAAAACCTGGATGGATACGACATTCAGGAAAGGTGTCTGTCAAATTAGTTATCAGTTGTTTTTTATTATTTTGCGCCAATTTTGTATTCCGACCATTTATTGCTTACCCGCCTTTTATGTCCCGCAACCGCCTTTGGTGTTCGTTTATTTTCCTGTTGTTTACAGTTACTTCCTATGGTCAGATTACGCCTGAAAAGGGCTATTTTATCAATAATGACGGTGTCAGGACCGAATGCTTCGTCCGCGACGCAGACCGGCTCAACAACCCCGACTCGTTTAAATATAAAATTTCGCCGACCGACGAGCTCAGGGAAGCAAATATCGACGAAGTACAGGAATTTGGTACGGAAAACGGCGCTGTCTACATCCGGGCGAAAGTAAACGTCGATCAATCCGAGGTCAATCTGGACCTTTTGTCCTCGCAGCGCGCGCCGGAGTGGTCGGAAAAACTGGTGTTTTTGAAAACATTGGTAAAAGGTGCGGCGACCCTATACGTATACCGCTGGTCGGGGATTACGCGGTTTTATTACCAGAAAGGGACAGGGCCGGTTATGCCGCTCGTGTACAAACGTTATCGCGACGACGCAGGGAATGTCAGATCGAATTTCGGCTTCCGGCAGGAACTGCTGAATGCGTTGCAATGCGAATCGGTCCCCGCCGGCTGGGTGGGCCGGCTGAATTATCTGGAAACAGATATGCTGCGGTTCTTTAACCGGTACAATGCCTGTGCCGGCCCTGGTCAGCAAACGGTCGTGCCGGCCAGGGGGCGCGAAACCTTCAACCTGAGGATAACCCCGGGAGCGGAACTTATCATGCTGAAATCGAACAGATATACGCGATTTGAGGACGGCAGCAAGCGTCGCACGAACGCATCAGGCCGGATCGGGCTGGAAGCGGAATATATTTTGCCATTCAATAAAAACAAATGGGGATGATCGCCGAGCCTTCATTTCAATATTACGATTTACCAATTAATCTTCTCGGGTTAAAAGCGAATGCGGATTACTATTCGATCGAATTGCCAATGGGCTTCCGCCACTATTTTTTCCTTTCGCATCGGACGCGACTGTTTGTGGACGGTATGGCGATATGGCACCTCAAAAGCTGGCAGACGAAGGCGGGAAAACGCGAACGTGAAATGGAAATGCGCTCCAGACCGGGTTTTGCGTTCGGGGCCGGTCTTTCGAGGGGCAGATGGAGCGGCGAAATGCGGTACGCTTTCAAGCGCGATGCGTTCGGCTCATACGTGAATATCGACGTGAGCCACACCAAGCTTTCGCTAATTGTGGGATACAGAATTTTCGGCAAATAACCGGTAGCGGCGAGCGTATGGTCCTGAAAACCATTGGGTATGCACCGGTATAGTGGCTACAAAGTCGGGACATTTTTTGCCACGGGGATGGTAGAATCGCCGGAATCTGTGTTTTTAACACATAATCATTTCCCGCTCCTGCATGAAGCCGCAACTCGCCCAGGTACGCTGGTACCGGATCGTCCCTGTTGTTTTTGTCACATACAGCCTCGCTTACCTCGACAGAGCCAATTTTGGGTTTGCTGTCGCAGGCGGAATGGCCGACGACCTCGGCATCGATGCGAATACGTCGACCCTGCTGAGCTCGCTGTTCTTTTTAGGCTACTTCTTTTTTCAGATCCCCGGCGCGCATTATGCTGCCACACGCACGGCCAAGAAACTGATCTTTATCTCGTTGATCCTGTGGGGCGGCCTGGCAGCGGCAACGGGGATGGTTAACGACACGACGGTACTGATCATCATCCGCTTCATGCTCGGGGTGGTCGAAAGTGCGGTAATGCCGGCCATGCTGATCCTGCTGAGCCAATGGTTTACGAAAGAAGAGCGTTCCCGGGCCAACACGTTCCTGATCCTCGGAAATCCGGTAACGGTGCTGTGGATGTCGGTGTTGTCGGGGTACCTGATCGACGCGCTCGGCTGGCGGTGGATGTTCATTATTCAAGGCGCACCCGGGATCGTTTGGGCGTTCGTCTGGTGGAAGCTGATCGACGAGCGGCCGATGGAAGCCCGATGGCTGACGAACGAGGAGAAAATGGCCGTGGAGGAGAAACTGAAGGCAGAACAGGCAGGGATCAAGCCTGTGAAAAATTACGCCGAGGCATTCAAATCGACCAGGGTAATCCTGCTTTGCTTACAATATCTGCTCTGGAGTGTGGGTGTTTACGGCTTTGTAATGTGGCTACCGTCGATCATCAAGGCGGCACCGGATATGAATATGGTTACCACTGGCTGGCTGTCGGCTGTACCCTATGTCTTTGCGGTCGTCGGTATGCTCGCGGCATCCTACTTTTCGGATAAAACCGGCAACCGGAAGATATTCGTCTGGCCCTTTCTGCTTGTTGCGGCCGTGTGCCTGCTGGCGGCGGTATGGATCGGGGCCGAGCGGTTCTGGCTTGCCTATGCGTTACTTGTGATCGCGGGCGGAGCATTGTATACACCCTACGGGCCGTTTTTTGCCGCCATTGCAGAAATATTGCCGAAGAATGTGATAGGCGGCGCCATCGGGCTGATCAACAGCCTGGGAGCATTGGGTTCATTCGCAGGATCTTATCTGGTGGGTTATCTGAACAGCGAGACCGGTAATTTCAATGCTTCCTATGTCCTGATGGCCGTGGCGCTTGTTTTGGCTACGATTATTACAATCGTCGTGATCCCGTCGCCGAAAGCGGCACAGCCCGTTGCCGAAGCGGTCTGACTTTCGATTTTTGGTTAACCGGCGGTTAAGTTCAGCGGTTTTGGGCCTTTGTATGCTGTTAAAGTACTCTGCCAAACACTTAACCCTAAGTAAATGAGAAGTTTCAGACTGCCGGCGCATCCGGTTTGTGTTTTTTTATTGTTTTTAACCCTCGTCTACGGACCCACCTTTGCCCGGAACAAAAGCCCGAATGCATTCACGCTGAAAGACGGCGACAGGGTTGTTTTCCTGGGAAATTCCATTTTCGAAAACGATTTTCAGTACGGCTACCTGGAACTGGCGCTTACCACCCGTTTTGCCGACAAAGGCATTACTTTCCGCAACCTCGGCTGGACAGGCGACAACGTCTGGGGCGAGGCGCGCAGCACCTATACCAACCCGCCGACGCCCTACGAGCATTTGATGGAGGACATCACCAAAGCCGCCCCGACCGTCGTTTTCCTCGGCTACGGTGGCGTGGAGGCGCAGGAAGGCCAGGCAGGCGTGCCACGTTTCAAGGAAGGTTTGAACAAGCTCATCGACAAGATCGACGCATTAGGCGCGAAAACCGTCCTCCTGTCGACTATCCCCGTTTTTTCCACCGATACTTCGCAGCATGTAGGCAGCCGCAATGCGGACCTTCAATTGTATTCCAAAGCGATTTCGGAAGTAGCCGCCCAGCGCAGCAAGCAGTTTATCGATATTTACCAACCCATTGAAACACTGGTTAAAAAGGAAAATATCCTTGAAAATACCGTGCATCTGAACGAGGCCGGTTACTACCACCTTGCATTGATTTTGGAACAAAAACTGGGACTGATCGATGAAAAGGTGGAGACGAATATCGACGCGGCAAAGGTCTCGAAGCCGGCTTCCGGTTCGGCTATCCTGAGCTTCAAAAGATTGCCGCAGTTCCTCCCGCTACCATGGCCGGCGGATGCGCCCGGCTCCACCGCGCAACTGGAAACGGTTCGCATCAGAGGGTTGAAAAAAGGATTTTATACGCTCTTCGCCGGACATGAACAGGTGGCGACCGCTTCCGCAAAAGATTGGGAAAGAGGCGTGGACATAATACAGGGCCCGCCGTTCGAGCAATCGGCGCGTGTCCGGGAAATGATTATCCGTAAAAACGAACTGCATTTCTTCCAGTACCGGCCGATGAACCAGACCTATATCACCGGTTTCCGTAAATACGAGCAAGGTCGGCATGTAAAGGGCCTGGAAGAGCAGAATATCCTCATCAAATGGCTCGAAGGCCAGATAATCCTCAACAGCGAGCCGAAGGAGGTAGTGTATGAGTTGCGGAAGTTGGAGTAGTACTTCGGCTGTCGGCCATCGGCCATCGAAGGCATTTTGCGTAATGTAATGTTTTCTTACGGTGCGCTGCACCTAGTTAGCGATAGGTGCAGAGCACCGCAAGAATTGTAGCAATGTGATTGTCGATTCGCGTACAACCCAGGTGCAGCGCACCGCAAGAATTGTAACAAAGCCGGAAGCTGAAAGCTGACGGACGAAAGTCAAAATATGAAAAAGCTATTTTACGGAGCATTGCTCCTCCCCATGATGTTGCTGACCTCCTCGACCGAGTCGGAGCAGCACCCCTTTAACCTCGACCCGGATGTAGAGAAGGAACTGAAATCTTTCAAAGTCGCGGACGGTTTCGAAGTAACGCTTTTTGCCGCCGATCCGATGGTCGCCAAGCCGATTCAGATGAACTGGGACCCTGAGGGCCGCCTGTGGGTAGTAAGCAGTACGGTATACCCGCATTTGAAGACGGGCGAATCCGCCAACGACAAGATATTCGTCCTGGAAGATACGGACGGCGACGGCAAAGCCGATAAATCGACCATTTTCGCCGAAGGATTAATCCAGCCAACCGGAATCCTGCCCGGCGACGGCGGCTGCTATGTGGCCAACTCGACGGAGATCCTGCATTTCACGGATACCGACGGCGACGGCAAAGCCGATAAAAAACGCCGCATTCTTAACGGGTTCGGTACCGGCGATACGCACCATTTGATCCACACGTTCCGCTGGGGGCCGGAGGGACGGATGTATTTCAACCAGTCGATCTACATTTACAGCCACGTCGAAACCCCGTTTGGCGTCAAACGCCTCGAAGGCGGTGGCGTGTGGCAGCTCAACACGCGCAACCTGGACATGGATGTATACGCACGCGGGCTCGTGAACCCGTGGGGTCTGCAGTTCGACCGCTGGGGCCAGCCGTTCCTTACTGACGGGGCAGGTGGAGAGGGTATTAACTACGCGTTTCCGGGCGCGACATTCGTGACGGCGCCCGGTGCGGCACGCATTCTGCGCGGATTAAACCCCGGCCAGCCGAAACACAGCGGTTTGGATATTGTTTCCGGCGGGCATTTGCCGGACGCCTGGCAGGGCCGCATGATTACGAATGATTTCCGTGCCAACCGCATCAATAGTTTCAAACTGGAAGAACAGGGTAGCGGTTATGTGTCGAAACAAACCGACGACCTGATGTGGTCCGATAATGTCGCTTTCCGTCCGGTTGACATTAATGTAGGGCCGGATGGTGCCATTTACGTCGCCGACTGGTATAATCCCATTATCCAGCACGGCGAAGTGGACTTCCACGACCCCCGCCGCGATCAGCAGCACGGCCGTATCTGGCGCATCGTGGCTAAGAACCGGCCACTGGTGAAAAAGCCGCAACTGGCGAAAGCGACCGTAACTGAACTGCTCGAATCATTGAAACTGCCCGAAGACTGGACACGCCTGCAAGCGAAGCAGGTATTAAAGGCACGAGGAGCGAAGGAAGTGCTGCCTGCGTTGGAAAAATGGGTAGCAGGTTTGGACAAAAATGATGCGAAATACGAACACAATTTGCTGGAAGCATTATGGGTATATCAAACGTTGGAAACCGTAAATGAACCGGTAATACTCAATCTACTGAATGCGAAAAGCCACAACGCGCGCGCGGCCGCACTGCGTGCATTGGCGCTCTGGTATCCGAAAGTTTCGAATACGCCTGCATTATTGTCGAAAGCGGTAGGGGACCCGCACCCGCAGGTACGCCTCGAAGCCGTGATCGCATTGCGCAAAACAAAAACACCCGAAGCGGCGAAAAACGCGTTGACGGTACTGGACGCGCAAATGGATGAATTCCTCGATTTTGCATTGTGGCAAACCGTGCGGGAACTCGAACCGGTGTGGGTAGCTAAACTGAAAACCGATCCGAATCTGCTCGGCGATGCCAAAAAGACCGCCTACGCATTGAAATCGGCCACCAGCGCCGACGCGGCGGCATTACTTACCGCATTGTACCAAAAAGGCCGGGTCCCCGACGAGTACCAGAAGGATGTGCTGGCCTCGATTGCGCGCCTGGGCCAGCCTGCCGACCTGGATATGCTCCTCGACCTGGCCGTTCAGCCCAATAACAAGAATGCCGCGGCGCAACTGGCTGCGCTGGAAGAGGCCGGAAGCCAGCGTAAGGTGATCCCGAACAAAGGCACCGAGCGGATCGCTTCGCTGGTTGGCAATGAGGACGAAGCGGTGAGGCTGAGCGCGATCCGCCTGATCGGCCTCTGGAAAATAACTTCCCTGAACGACCGTTTGACAAGCTTGATTCAAAACGGTAACCCGGCCACTAAAAAAGCGGCCCTGGGTGCGTTGGGCGCCATCGACAAACCGAAGGCGCTACAACTTGTGACCGACCTGACCGCCCCGAAAAACGCGCCGGAAGTCCGCATCATCGCGGCCGCGCAACTGGCCGGGCTGGACGAAAAAGAAGGCGCACGAGTGAGCGCCGAACTCATGCGCTCGCTGCCGGCGGATACCGATGTGTCGGATCTTTTTCTGGCATTTATCCCGTCCAACTCGGGAGCGGCCGCATTGGCGGAGGCCATAGCGGCGAAAAAAATCCCGGAAGCCGCCGCCAAACGCGGCCGGTTGCTCGTACAGCAGCGCGCCGGATGGACCCGCCAGAGCATCGACGAGATCGCGGCTTTGAAAAAGGCGCTCGAAGCATCGGGAGGTTCGTTGCCGGCTCCGAAAATGCCGCAAGATCTGGACGACAAAACCATTGAAGGACTCGCCAAACTCGCCCGGGAGAAAGGGGACCCGGCAAAAGGAGAGCTTATTTTCCGCAAGGCCGAATCTAGCTGCACCACTTGTCATGCCATTGGCGGCGCAGGCGGACTGATCGGTCCTGATTTGAGCAGCCTTGGTACCAGCTCGCCCGCCGAAACGATCATTCGCTCGATCTTGTATCCAAGTGCTTCTATCAAAGAAGGTTATGATCTCAAACGTGTAGTGAAAAAAGACGGCTCCGAGCTTATGGGCTACCTCGCTTCCGACGGTGCCAACGAAATCGTGATCCGCGACGTAACCGGCAAGGAAGTATCCATTGCCAAGAGCCAGGTGCAGGTTATGGAAAAAGTCCCTGGGTCGTTGATGCCTCCGGGCCTTACCGCCAGTCTCGACCGCGATCAGTTCGTGAACCTCGTCGCGTTCTTGACCAGGCTCGGTGAGCCGGGCGATTTTCGCGTGCCAGCCACGCGCTATGTGCGGAGATGGGAGACGATCGAGTTGAGTAAAGACCTGGCTAGTAAATTTTCAATGGATGGCGGGGCTATTGTCACCGGTAAGAGCGCGAAGGTCACTACTGCACCGATATATAGCAAGGTCTCCGGCGAACTGCCGGTCGATGATCTGGCCGAAATGCAGAACAGCGCAGGCAAGCCGTTCAGCATTGTCCGTTTCGAAATCGAAGCGCTGACCAAGGGGCCGGTAACCTTCGCATTGAATAGTCCGGGCGGCGTTGCAGCCTATAACGGCACGAAGGCTTTGAAGGTTTCGGACGGTACCATCACCGCTGATCTTGCGCAAGGTATTCAACCCATAACACTGGTACTTGACCGGAATGTGGTTAAAGGCGGATTGAAGGTGGAATTGAAGGATGTGGCCGGCGGCGCGCAGACGCGGTTGAAGGTAGGGCGGTAATTCTGTTGGAGGTTAGGAAGACTAGCCGGCGCTCCGAGCGAGTGCCGGCTATTTTAATGTGCACCATAATGCCATACGCTTCTTCATTTCTGCGATCAGTTCGATGTTGTTCTGGTAAAACAGATTTCTCGCAATTAGTTGCTCAATTTTCAAGGCTGCATCTTCTGCGCAGAGGAACCTGTTGTCAAAGAGCTGGTCCAGAATCCATAGAATACCATGGTAAGGTATTCCAAGCCGTTTAGCATATTTACGAACCGCTTTGTCGCTGCTTAGAACGGTCGCGTTCAGCTTACCGGCCAGAAACAGGACCGTTTTGTCATTTTCCGATAGCGCCCCCGGAAAAGCCGAACGCCGGATTTCCATGCGTTCGGCCTCTGCAATGGAGTGGATTTTCAATTTGCCCGATTGCTCAAATGCGAACAGAAACGTGGCCTGGTCTCCCAGGACCTCATTAACAACATCGATGCTCGTGTGCATTTCATAGGGTAGCCGGAAAAACAGTTCGGTCAATCCCAGATCGTGAAGCTCAATGAAAATACAGGCGTCCGTAACCGCAATTTTCATGCTATGGCCGTGTACTGCTCGTGGAACTCGGCCAGCTTCATATTTTTAAGCGCCGCTGCCTTGGACATCGATACCTGCCCTTCTGCAAGAGCCCTGAAAAGCAGCCTGTCGAATCGGTAGGAGCGTTCTATCCCCTCGTAGGCAACCGGCTCCCTGCTCTTCCAGCCCATTTCTTCGATCATCTTAAAAAATTGCCGCCCGTAGTGCTCGCTCACAATTTTGCATTCGATGGCACGCATCACGATGGCCTGCATCGATATTCCGTATTGCCGTTTGAGGTTCCCTAATTCGTGGAGGGAGAGCTTGCTCCGGTGTGGGCCGAGTTTTTCTTTCAAAACGCTTTCCGGCATCAGCAAAGCGCCCGCGAACTGATGGCATAGCACTTCCTTTTGTTTGTCCTTTACATCCCCGAACTGCAAAAGCAAATGCCCCAGCTCGTGCAGCAAGGTAAACCGGATGCGGTCCGGCTTGCCTTGCAGGTTTTTGTTATAAGCGACAACGGGCAAGCCCTCATTCGCCCAGGTTTGCATGCCGTTGAAGTGGGTGTCGACATCGATTTCAACCACCTTGATATGCATATCTTCCAGAAACCCGGCTATATTGACGACCGCGTTGGCTCCCAATCCCCATTTTTCGCGCAGCAGATCAGCCGCTGCGCTTACGTCGGATAATGTAGCTACCGGCCCGAGCCCTTTCAACGGATTTATAAACTCGCCCGATATTCCCAATATTTCTTCCAGTTCCAGATACCGCGATAGGTATTCCCGTGTTTGCTCCACGATCCGGTTTTCGTCCCTCGCCGAAAGGTGTTGCAATTTGCGATATTCCAGCGCCCCGAGCTCCACGCGGGTATTCCTGAAGAAATAATCGGGGCGTACGGCCATGATTTCACTCAGCAGGCCCAACATTTCGCTGTTGGGAGTCACTTCCCCTTTTTCATAGCGGTGTAATGCCTGCCGGGTTATCTTGTTCCCAAGCCGTGAGGCCACGTCCTGTAACGATAAGCCGCTACGGAGCCTGGCCGATTTGAAGCGGGTTGCGAAAAGCAGATCCATAATGCCTTCTATTTGATGGTTGACAAATTTATGTTTTTATTTCTGTTTGTCAACCATCTCCTCGTCACCTTTTATCCTAAGGTAGCTTATCGAAACGATCGGTTTATGTTATGTCAATACCGTACTCATTTTAATGTTAGCGCTGATTTTTACATTAATGCGGTCTTTTCCCTGTTGCGTTGACTCTAATCCGATGGCACAGATCAGTAAATTTCCCGCCCGGCTTGTTTTAAATACTATTTCCATCATTTCACAAATTACAATCATGCTCAAAAAATTACTGGCCCTGTCTCTTCTTGTAGGAAGCGCGGTTACAGCACATGCGCAGCAGTTCAAGGCATTGCTTTTTACCAAAACCGCTGGTTTTCACCATGTTTCTATTCACGAAGGTGTAACCGGGATCAGAAACCTGGCTGCGAGGCATAATTTCTCGGTCGATTGGCAGGAGAATGCCGATGTTTTCAATGACAAAAGTCTGGCCAACTACGCCGTCGTAATCTTCCTGAACACGACCGGGGATATCCTCAACGACGCGCAGCAGGCGGCGCTTGAAAAGTACATCAAAAGCGGAAAAGGCTGGGTAGGTATTCACGCAGCGGCAGACACGGAATACGACTGGCCGTGGTATGGCAAGCTGGTAGGGGCCTATTTCAAAACCCACCCGGCGCAGCAAACGGCTTTTCTGGATGTAAAAGACAGCAATTTCCCAGGCCTCGAACGTTTCCCGAAACGGATGCTCTGGACCGACGAGTGGTACGAATACAAAAAGCCCCTCAATGCCGACGACCTGAAAGTACTCATCACGCTCGACGAAAAGACATACGATCCTAAAACCAGCCAGGGCAGCGGCATGGGCGACCACCCGATTGCCTGGTACCACAATTACGATGGCGGCCGCGCATTCTACACCGGCTTGGGGCATATCGGTCTCGTTTATTCCGATCAATCGTTTTTGGATCACCTGTATGGCGGCATTTACTGGGCTGCGACCGGAAAGGGAGTGAAGTGACATTGGCGCGGTTTGACCGCCGGCCACCGCGCCTCAGCGTGGCTTTAACAACAATTCAGCTCCGGAAGAGCTTCCTGATACACGATGATCCGGGAAGCCCTATCGGAGCTGGAATCATTTTGTGGCCATTCCCTTATGACACCAGGGGTCGTGCCGCGTTTTATTTTTGAGAGAATAGTTTGATGGTGTAATCGAGCAATGCGGTGTCGCCGATTTTACCGTGGCCGGGGATTACCACTTTCGCGTCCGGATATTTCTCTTTGATCTTGGTGACAGTCGCTGGCCAGGCCTCCACATTCGCGTCGGCCAGGTTGCCTTTTGTTGCATCGACCTCTTTGATCAGGCAGCCGCCGAACATTATCTTCTCCGAGGGGAAATAGCCGATGATATTGTCGCGCGTATGTCCTTCACCGTAAAATGCCGCCACGACGGCTTTTTTGCCCACTTTCAGGTCCAGTTTGCCGTCGAAACCTTTCTGGGGCACGGGGAATTTGCGCTCTTTATCGAGAGCGATCGTCTTGTTAGTGGCGTAGGACGGTATTCCGTGCTCGTGAAACGCTTTTAAACCGCCGACACAATCCTCATGAAAGTGCGTTGCGATGACGGCCTTGACCTTGCATTTCAGGCTATCCTCCACCCAGCGGATCACCTTTTCTGAAGTCGCGTCATCCACCGGCGTATCGAAAATCACCGCCTCGCCCGCATCGAATACGATTAGGCCGTTGCAGGGAACTTTGCCGAAGCTCTCCGTTTGAAGGTAGGTCAGGTGGGTATACGCATGGTCACTGATTTTCTGAATGACGATGTCGTCGGTTTTAATGCTTTTATCGGGCGTTTGCGCGTGTGTGAGGGCGCACAGGAGCGAGAACAGGTAGGCGAGAATGTGTTTTTTCATGGGTTGGTTGGCGAATAGAAGTGATCGATAAATGCTGGTGACAAGATAACGCCAGCTAACGGTTAATCAATGGGGCCGATACACTTTACCGTATAATAGATCTTTTTGTGAAGAAGCTGCGACAAGGAAGAATCTCGATATATTTCTAAATGATATTATGTAAAATATTGAAAAATAACGGTTTATGAAGTATGAGGAGATATTGGCGAACCTTCCCGGGATGTTTGCCGAGCCGGCGCTGCGGCAGGAGATGGCTCAAAATGGCAGATTAATGCGGGTACGCAAAGGAGATGTGATTGTCCGCGAGGGGCAATATCTGGATTTTCTACCGATTGTTCTCAGCGGGGAAATCAGGGTTTTTCAGCAAAAAGAAGATCGCGAAATCCTGCTATACTATGTTCGTGCCGGGCAGACCTGCATGATGTCACTTTCTGCCGCATATTTCAGCAACACCAGTGGTTCGTATGGGGTGGCAACCGGGCCGTCGGAAATTTTTGTTTTTCCATCGCGTCTGGTAAAAGAATGGCAGCTTAAATATCCCTCATGGAACGCATTTCTGATCCAGACGTTCCGGAGCCGGTATGATGAGCTGCTCGGCTCATTTGAGAGCGTGGCGTTCGACCCGGTCGAGAAGAGGATCATGACGTATTTGGTTAACCGGTCGCGGCAGGAGGGCTCCGGCAAGATTGCCATCTCCCACCAGCAACTTGCCCATGAACTGGGAACAACGCGCGTCGTTGTTTCGAGGATATTGAAGAGTTTTGAGCAACAAGGCAAAGTCATACTGCTCAGGGGATGTATTCAGCTGAAATAAATTCGGGGTTATGTATCTTTTGATACCGTCGGGAAGTTGTGTCGCAGACTATTTTTGTCCGTACACTTAATCCGTTCCGAATATGAAAACACTACATTGCCGCGACGCGGGATTCGATTGCGAAGGTGTGATCAAAGCCGCCACCGACGAAGAAGTTCTTGCGCAAGCAGCTGTACATGCGCGTGACGTACACGACGTACAAGTAACACCCGAACTGGCCGCTCAACTGCGGACGCTCATCAAAGAGGAAAATTAACCAGGCACGGTGGCTGTTATTTAAAATTCGACTATCAAAACAGGCCTACGTATTATCAAAGGCCTGTTTTTTTGTACATTGTCTTTCAAAAAAGACATATGCAAACACTCTCCACCATCCTTGTCGCCCTCGTCGCGCTGGAACACCTTTACATTCTCTACATCGAAATGTTCGCTTGGGAAACCAAAGGCAAGGAAACCTTCAAGGGCTCGCTCGCACCCGAGCTTTTCAAACCGACCAAAACGCTGGCTGCCAACCAGGGCCTTTACAACGGCTTCCTGGCCGCGGGGCTTATCTGGTCACTGCTGATCGAGGACCATCATTGGAGGTTGTATGTCGGGGTGTTCTTTCTGACCTGTGTGATCGTGGCGGGGATTTATGGGGCTGTTACGGCTAGTAAGAAGATCTTTTTCGTGCAGGCGTTGCCGGCTATTGTGGCTTTGGTGGCGTTGCATTTGTAAATTAGGAATGCCGAGAGCTGACTAGGAGCGACACAGTGTCGTTCTGGGACGGATGATGTAGAATAAGTACCCAAACATTTCAGGAAAATTGTAGACGTCGGTGCGATAATTCGACTCGCCTTTGCCATTGGCTAATTTGCCGCTAACCGGTAGTTTTTTCCCGACAGGCAGACTTTCTCAAATGGTACAGATTTGATTTTAACGTGGCCAAACAACAGGGTGCATATCCTGGGAATTGGTTCTGTTATTTAATCAAACTACTGTATCGATGACACCATCTGACTGTGCTGCGGCGAAAATTAATTTGCAAATCGATGAAAATGAATTTATTGCCAGCCTCGATCCGCTGAATGCAGATGATCTTCTTCCTATTATTCCTCAATTCAATAAAAATCATAATGTTAATGGATTGATTGAATTGGCTAACCAAATCATGCCTTCCGAAGCCGATGTGCGGAGTTGGGATTACTACGAGGCAAATGCCGCCGTGCGCGACGTCGGCTTCCTGCTGGGTTCGCTTAAAAGACACCGTGTCGAACCGTGTTCTGTTATTCCAAATCTGGAAATGATCATGAAAATGCTTTCAGAAAAGACATTTCTGCCGCCGCGCGATACCTTGTTGCATTACACGGTTTGGAACCCGTGCGGAACGAGAAGGCGGACCTACACAGGCACGCTTGACGAGCAATGTTTGATAGAGAGTGTCGCAATGGCGATGAGCCCGTTGGTGAAAGCCATTTATTTATTAGTCGAGTTGCACCGCATTCCCATTCAATCGGCTGCCTTCAAGGCTGTTTGCGACCGGATCAATATTCATTTTCAAAAAGTGATTGAAGGAATTGTGTTCGCGCGCCGCCATGTATCGCTGTCTTATTTTTCAAAAGAACTCCGTTTCTATTTCGATCCGGTTATGATTGGTGACCGCGAATATCTGGGACCGGGTGCCGTCGAGATGCCGATGTTTGTATTTGATCATTTGCTTTGGAGCAGCAATTGCATGGATGAAGAATACGATACATTCAAGAAAACCTACGTGCCATATATTCATTGGGAGATGCGGGAGATTTATCATCGACTTGAAAATAAGCCCAATTTGATCGATAAAGGTATCGATACCATTATAACCCGGGGAATTGCTTCCGATCCTGTTGTCTGCGAGTCAATGAAGGGACTTTATTCCATTATGCAGCAACTGAAAAGTTTCAGAATGCCGCATAAAACGGTTGCGGAGGAAGCTTACAGCCATGTTATTGCAGGGAAAAACAAGCCGGTTTGTCCTTTGAAATCAGATTTTCATGAATTGAGAGATAATGGAAGCGGTGGATATTCTCCGGGTATTCTTTCCCATATTTTGAAATTATCTAACCAGAAAATGGAGAGGCTGAACGAATATGTCAGACCAAACCTAAAACCCGGTCTTTGCCACGCCCTATCTGGAAGTGCGTCCAGATGATTACAATGGTATTAATTACCACCAACGTACTCGTGGAGTACAAGGCAAACTGCGGCATGCCAAGGTGGCCGAAAAATGCCGAGAACATGGCGGTAAATGCGATTCCGTAAGTAAGTACTGTCCATGCAATCTGGAATTGAAGAACCCGCTTCCCGAATTCCGCGACGCCGGCGACGGTGTTTCGTTTGTAGATCCAAAAAGCAAGCGGCAGGAGCACGTTACCAAGCGGCATTACCCAAAGCGACAACGCCGAAAGATTCAGCAGTTTCAAAACCCCCGGATCCTCAACAACTGGTGCCGGCGGGATGGCGACGGGAACGGCAAATGCATCAGCAGAGAACATTTCGACATCGACGCCAAGTGCCTGCGCCAGGAGGCGCAGCGTCTCGCCGCGCGGAATGGTGTCGCCGGCTTCGATGCGCTGCAAAGTGCGCAGGTTAATGCCCGCCATTTCGGCCAGCGCTTCCTGTGAAAGGCCTTTATTTTTCCGCAATGTGCGTATTTGTCCGGATGTGGTTTGTTTGTTCATTTCGAAGTTGTTTCTGGTAAAATTAGGGTTGCGGCCACGCATTTGATAGCGGCGTTTTTACGGCATTTATATATTCTCAGGTAGAATAGTAAAGCACGTAGTGCTAGTGCCATCCAGTTCTTCTTCTTTTTGTCTTGACCGCGGCGGCCTGACCAAAAAGAAGCAAAAAAATCAAGGCGAAAAAAAGCTTCCGCCCACAGGCTCCACGCACCTGTTTGCTTATGTAAAACAATCAATAAAAGGTCTGATAGTTGATTTGTTTCCCTATCCGCCAATTTATAGTGGCGTGCGTGGGGTTGACAAAAAGGCGGGGTGCGGGAGGGTTTCGCGGGTGGAAGCATTTTTTTGTCTTGATTTTTTTTGTTACTTTTTGTATCAAGACAAAAAGTAAGAGGACTGGATAGCACTAGCAATATGTCACAATACAAGTGCAAAAGTGAACAAGTTGTCAACTAGTAGCTTTTTCATTCATTATATTAGCTAAACGCCAAATCTAAATCCATTTCACTTCATTCCTATGCGACACCTTTTCAAAAGAACATTTATTCCAATACTACTTTCCGGCCTGGCAGCGATGCCTTCGCTGGCGCAGCAACAACCGCCACTCCTTGGCTTCGGCGCGGAGGCGGCAAAGAAAGAGCTGGACCTCGAAGCCGCATTCGATAAACAATTACAAGCCAATAACCTGCGCGACTGGATGAAGCGCATGACCGCCTTTCCGCACCAGTTGGGTTCGCCCTATGGCCTTAACAATGCGCTTTTCCTGCGCGACAAGCTCGCTTCGTGGGGTTTCGACGCGCGGCTCGATACGGTGCATGTGCTTTTTCCGACGCCCAAAGTGCGGGTACTGGAACTGACCGAGCCCACCAAGTTCAAGGCATCATTAACCGAAAAACCATTGAAGGAGGACGCCACATCCGCGCAAACAAAAGATGTGCTGCCGCCTTACCACGCATTTTCGGCCAACGGGGATGTGACGGCCGAGCTGGTTTTTGTGAATTACGGCGTGCCGGACGATTATGAGGAACTGGCGAGGCTGGGTGTGGATGTGAAAGGGAAAATTGTGATCGCGAAATATGGCGGTTCGTGGCGGGGTATCAAGCCGAAAGTCGCGTACGAGCATGGCGCGATCGGTTGCATTATCTACTCCGATCCGAAGGAAGACGGCTATTTCCAGGGCGACGTATATCCGAAAGGGGCATTTAAAAACGAGTCGGGCGTGCAGCGCGGGTCGGTGGTGGACTTACCGCTGGCACCGGGCGATCCGCTGACGAATGGCTTCGTGGCCGATGCGACGCACAAGCGGCTGTCGGTGGAGGAGGCCCCGGCGATGATGAAGATCCCGGTGCTGCCGATTTCGTACGGCGATGCATTGCCGCTGCTCAAAGCATTGGGCGGGCAGGTAGCGCCTGCGACGTGGCGGGGCGCATTGCCGATCACTTACCACGTCGGCCCCGGCCCGGCGAAGGTACATTTAAAGCTCGAATTCAATTTCGATATCGTGCCTTGCTACAATGTGATCGCGACGCTGAAAGGCAGCGAGTTCCCCGACCAATGGGTGATCCGCGGCAATCACCACGACGCCTGGGTGTTCGGTGCGGCCGACCCAGTGAGCGGCGCCGTGGCCGAACTGGAAGAAGCGCGGGCATTGGGCGAGCTCGTGAAAACCGGCTGGAAACCGAAGCGCACCATCGTCTACTGCTGGTGGGACGGGGAGGAGCCCGGCCTGCTCGGCTCGACCGAATGGGTGGAGAAATACCAGTCCATTTTGCAGGAAAAGGCCGTTGTGTACCTCAATTCCGACGGAAACGGTCGGGGGTACCTGAGTGCGGGCGGGTCGCATACGCTCGAAAAGTTCATCAACCAGGTTGGCCGCGACGTGACCGACCCCGAAAAAGGCACAAGCGTGATCGACCGCCTGCGCTCGCGCACGATCCTGAATGGCTCGCCGACCGCCAAACAAGAAGCGCGCACCCGCGCCGACCTGCGCATTGGCGCCCTCGGTTCCGGTTCTGACTATACGCCGTTCATCCAGCACCTGGGCATCGCTTCCCTCAACGTCGGCTACGGCGGCGAAGATGCCGGCGGCGACTACCACTCCATTTTCGATTCCTACGACCATTACACCCGCTTCAAAGACGGCGACTTTGCCTACGGCGTAGCCCTCGCCAAAACCCTAGGCCGCTCCGTCCTCCGTTTCGCCAACGCCGAGGTACTGCCCTTCGATTTCACCAACTTCGCCAACACCGTGCAGCTCTACACCTCGGAAGTAAAAAAGGAACTCGAAGCTGCCCGTGCCAAAGCTGAGGAGCACAACAAATCCCTCACCGAAGGCCGCTACGAAGCCGCCTCCGACCCGAAAGATTCGTTTGTAAAGCCGGCTCCATTGTCGGTAGCTCCCTATCTGAATTTTGCACCGCTGGATAATGCATTGGTAGCATTGGAAAACAGCGCCAAAGCATTTGCTGTGGCTTCCTCGAAATTCTCGGCGCTTCCTGCGGACAAGTTGAAGGAGTTGAATGAGATATTATACAAAACCGAAAGGAAGCTGATCCATGCCGATGGTTTGCCTCGTCGGCCGTGGTACCGGCATCAGATCTATGCGCCGGGCTTTTATACTGGGTATGGGGTGAAGACGTTGCCGATGATCCGGGAGGCGATTGAGCAAAAGAATTGGAAGGAGGCTGAGGAAGGGATTTTGCGGGTTAGTGGGGTTTTGGAGGGGTTTGTGGGGGAGGTTGAGCGGGCGTGTGGGGTGGGGAGGTGAACATATGTCTTGTTGTCATATTCCGGCCGATAGTCTTTGGACTTGCAAATTGGGCATTATTTATACAATTTCTTTGATCATAAAATTGACGTCAATAATTCATTAAAAATTCTTATTATTCATTTTTTAATCAGATTTTTACTATTCTTGTGAATCGCCCTTCCAAAATCAAGCTTAGTAAATGACAACATATCAACTAGATTCAGACTTTGTTCAACAATATGGCATATCTGGCTATCATCAAAATTCCAAATCTGGTGGTCAGAAGGTTGTTTTTTTCCCTATAAGAAATGGTGAGAAAAGTGTTTTGAAGATTTTCAATGCCGGAGCCGATGCTAGATTTGATCGAGAGCTTGAAATTTATAATAAGTTCAGTCCATTAGGTGCCGTCCCCAAGATTTTGGAAGTAGCGACCTTCAAGGGGGCGACATTCGTCTTTGAGGAGTTTATTGAAGGAAGTACTTTAGCGGATGTATTTGATTCGTTTAAAGGAGAGCCAAAACTCGTTAAGGATCTGACTGCTGGTTTATGAAATACTCCCGGTTTGCTGGACAGCCGACGGATGAAATTAAGTTTAATTAGGATGCTTTTGCATTGATCTGGAAAAACAATTCATCGGGAATGTACCCGGTTCCTGTGTGTTTGCGTCGACGGTTGTAAAATTCCACATATGCTTTTACTCCCCGATACAAATCCATCCCGCCATTTGGAGGATTTAAGTATATGTACTCTTGTTTGAGCGACCTCCAAAATCTTTCGATGAAAACATTGTCTAGGGCCCGTCCTTTTCCGTCCATAGAAATTTGTATCCCTTTCTCTAAGAGCGGCTTAATAAAACCCTGACTTGTGAATTGGCTACCCTGGTCGGTATTGAATATTTCGGGCTTTCCCTGTGTACGGATCGTATCCAAAAGCGTTTCCCGGCACCATTCCATACTCATTGTATTGGAGATACTCCATCCCACAATTCGACGGCTGTAAACGTCAATAATGGCGAACATGTACATAAATCCTCTGAACATTGGAATATAAGATATATCGGCTTGCCAGACCTGATTGGGGCGCTCAATCTTCAACCCCTTCAGCAAATATGGATATTTGTAATCTGTTGGTTTGGATTTGCTTAGATTGCGCTTGGGATAAATTGTGCGCAAATTCATAAGTCTATAAAGTCTTCTCACCCGCTTCACACCAACAGGATATCCCAGTCCGATCAGGTAATCACGCATGCGTTCTACGCCATAAAACGGGCACTCTAGAAACTGGCGATCAATGGCCTTCATCAATCGCTGGTTTAACAGAGACTGACCTCTCGGCTTAAAGTAATAGCTACTACGCTGTAAACCAATCAATTTGCACTGTGCCGAGACGCTTAGCTCAGGGTACTCAGGGGAAACAAGTCCGCGTTTCTCCATAACACTCATTTCCCCAAGACCTTTTTTAAAAAATCGACTTGGACTTGAAGTTCACCGATTTTAGAATACAATTCCTTCTCTTTTGTGTTTTCGGATTCATTACCAGTGGTGGGTGCCTCTTTACTGAAAACTAATTCAGCCTTTTCCAGAAACTCTCGCTTCCAGGCAGCTATCTGTGTTGGATGAATCTCGTACTTGGAGGCCAATTCCTGCACGGTCTGAACCTCTTTAATCGCTTCAATAGCCACTTTGGCTTTGAAGCTCGCACTGAATTTTCTACGTTCCTTTTTCATAGTCAGCTACTAAGTTAGAAATTTAAGCAGCTGTCCAGATTTCTGGGAGTATTATATTTATTTGATGCACTTACACCAATATGGGAGGAAAAATTTGTTCATCGAGATATCAAGCCCGAAAATATTATAATACGTCCGGATGGACGGCCAGCTGTGATTGATTTTGGGATAGCGAGGGAAATTGGTGGCACTACTTTAACTAGCACTGGTTTACAGCCAATGAGTTGGCGCTTTGCTAGCCCAGAACAATTTAGAGCAGAAAGGGATTTGATTTCGTATAAAACAGACTTTTTTAGTATTGGAATTTTAGCTTATTACTTGTTTCATGGCGCTCATCCATTTGGGGGTACACGATCTGAAATAGAGAGACGATTCAAAAGCGGCAATGACAAGCTAAGTTGTGATCCTAAGTTTACTCTTAGCAATTTTTGTGGTGACGCGCTACGATTTAATGTATCAGATCGGCCGAGATTTATTCAAGACTTGTACGCTAAAATTGCTTGATATGCAAACGTTACATCTATTGGGCCATTGCTCAAACTGGAATGTTGATGCTTACTTTGAGAACAGCATAGGTGATGGCTTTATATTTACTGCTTACAGCCACAAAGAAGACTTTTTTAGAAAGAAGGTCATCTATGGACAATCCGCACCTAAAATCCTTTCCCATTCGCTTTTAGACCTTCAATACTATGGTAAGCGAGAATCATCGAAAATTGGAAGAGGAAATTTATCCAGCTATTCATTTCACCCCGCTTCTATCGACGATGGAAGCGAGGATCAAACGAATTTGTACTTAGTTCAGAGAATTATAGATGGAATACGCTTTCAACGGAATCTAGGACTGAAAAGAATTATTATCCCGATACATTATGAAGATAGTACAATATCTGGTTTTTTAGGATACATAAAAGAAATTAATCGATGGCTCAAAGAAAATAAGGAAAATGGAATAGAGTATTACATGAGCTTACCAATAAGCTATGTCATGTTGATGAACAATGATAATGTGGAGAGATTGCTTGCGGGGTTAGTCCATTTTGATATGACCTTTGAAGGATACTATGTTGCTTTTGAGACAAGGTTAGAGGGTTTATCTAAACTTAATACGAATTATCGATATCTTTCAAACGCAATTAGGATATTATCTGTTCTTAAAAAACAAAAGTTTAAAACAATATTATCATATGCAAACTGGGACGCGATACTATTCCTAGCGACCACTGATATCGATTACATCACCATTGCAACCTACGAGAATCTTCGAAATTTTAACATTAGAAGATTTTTGAAAAGTGACTCGGGCGGGCCTTCGAAAGGTTGGTATTTTTCAGAGGTAATTCTGGCGATGATCAAGGCCGATAATTTGAATTATATAAGAGACCGCGTGGGGATAGAGGCAATTTCTAACAGGAAAAATATATTTTCCGATATTATTTTGGACGAGAAGTATCTTTGGGTTAACCAAAAGCCGGATATTCATAAGAACTATTTGCTCGCGATAGATAGGCTCCTCAAATCAATTGCATCATTCGAAGATTTGATGGAGCGGAAAAAATTTGTTGAATCGTTAATTATAAAAGCTCAGGAGCATTATCAATCTTTACGAAGAAATAAAATAGTTATTGGGGAAATTGGAGCGGAAGGGCATTACCACGACTGGCTTAGAGTTATTGATGGGTTTTAGATCCTTTTACGTACTCATTAAATTGGATAGTCATTTTTTTGCTTATTGGTTGTTCCTTAGAGGGTTTATAATGTATCGATATTTCCCCCAAAAGATTTATCTCAGCCAAGCCAATATTTAATTTTTCAAACTCATGTAGATTACTCAGTGCAGGCTTGATATTAGATGAGTCCATGACTACATAGGACTGAAAGGAAAACCACTTATATCTGAAAGCTTGATAAAGTGCCCTTTTCCAGTTTTTTAATTTTGCTTCAACTGCAATATTATCCAAAACTACTGCATTGTAGACTACGCCAAGACTATAACTGCCTTCAACGTTTTTGATATACGAAAGATTTTCTAATTTCCTTAGCACATTTTTTAACTTAGCAGACGCTATTCGAGATCCCTGAAGAAGGTCATCAAAAGTTTGGTCGGGATACTTAGCTATGATTTCGTATATATGAATGTCAGTGTCATTCATGATAGTTTCCGCGATGTCATAGTGCTTAACCTTTGCCACTACGAGATCAGCTATTCCATAACCCATAGCCACTTCTTCCACAAGAATAGTTTGTGATCGGGAATTCCAATCACAAAGTTTGCTTACAGATGATTTCAGGGTATTTACTAGTTCCTTCTCGGTTTTAAACATCTTGTGAAATCATTATAAATGTAGAGTCATCAACATTTTTGTTTGAAATCAATGAGACAAGTCCGCTATATATGCTTTGGAGATTTTTTTTATTGAGAGTTTCAAAAAACTTTTTTTTGTCAGTTTCAAGTAAATTGTAAAACCCGTCAGTACAAAGAAGAATGGAATCAACACCCAAATCGATGTTGCCTTGGGTAAAGTCTTTCAAAGAAAGATCGTTCATGCCTAAGCATTTGGTAAGTACATTTTTGGCAAGAAGACTTTTGTCGTCGGTAGTAATTTGTTCGAGATATTGATCGGAAACAAGATATATTCTTGAATCTCCCAGCGACGAAAAGAACAAATCGTTGTGGTCTTTGTGCAAAAGTGCAGTACAGTATGTGGTGTAAATCTCTGGAATGTTCTGCTCAATTAAGTAATTGTTGCACTCAAACATTAAAGCATTCAATGATACCTTAGTTTCTCTAATAAACTTACTGAAATGTTGCGAAATGAAGGTTTTGGCTATTTCGGTTCCGACTTTGCTATTTTGGGCACTTCCAACGCCATCGAAAACAGCGAACAGTGCAAATGCTTCGGTTTCAAGTATCAAGTAGTTGTCTTGATTCTCCGTCTTGTTAATGCCTGGGCTTGAATATTTTATGTAACGTTTGAAATTATTTGTCACTGTCATAGTACTTTTTTGCACTTGTGAAAATCGGTGCAATGTTGCAATATAGCGTATTGTGTTATTTTTGGGTAAAAATTTGATCAGTTTCTTCCACCTTTCGCGTTGTTTAAGGTGTGGCTGGGCTATTCGGTGATTGTCGAGCCGTGTGAGGTGTTTTCCGTTAGGGGGCTTTATGGGCGAAAACACTTAAATTGATTATAAATCATTGTTGAAAAAAAGAGAACGTCGGTCCATTGATGTCAATCGCCTGTATTGAGCGCAATTACAAACTCGCCAGTATCTTTCCTTGGAATGCCGATTCGGCAGCGTGTGCTAAGTATAACAAACCCTTGTGTTAGGTTCGGGAGTGGAGTAGTTGAGAATTATCAAGCTGGTGGTTACTCGTCACTTAAGAAGGTCAAAATGGGCACTTGAAACGACATCCTACGCTAAGGTACTGCCTCCGCTAGTACTCACCAGCAGCTCCCGAATATCCACCTTCAACCAAACCGAAATCTCATAAAGCGTCTCCAAAGTAGGCTGTATCTCATTCCGGCACCAGCGCGAGACGGTAGTTTCGGTCTTGCCCAAATGCTGGGCCAGCTCTTTGCCGGACTTGTCCTTTTCGACCAGCACTAACTTGATTCGGTTTAAGCGCAATTTTGACACGAGATGCTCATTTATAGCGATTTCGTGTAAATTAAATACAAAATTTCCACATCAATAAAAGTTCTCTTAAAGTTGATAAATAGTAATTTTGTGTTGATTTACTTTGTAAATATTACTATATATTATATTATTGTGTGTAAAATTTGAGACTATGCCACACAGAAAAAAATCCCCCAACCCCTCCGAACGCCGCCTAACCGTCTATCGCAAATACCTCCCGCGCGCATGGTACAAATACGCCCTCATGCCCGAAATCCGCCTCTGCGGCAAGTGGCTGCTGGAAGCCGGCTTCGAGTGTGGCGATGAAGTGACAGTGAAATGCTTGGGCAATAAATTAGAGATTACGCTAAATCCGGTCGAAGAGCGCGAGCCTGCGCCAGTGAGAAAACGGAGAGCTGCGCAAAAGGAGGTTGGTGTGCAGGAAATGTTCAGCCCAACTAAGATTTCAATAGGAAGCAGTCTTGGTACGCATGCGAGCCTTAAATTTCTGAGAATCAAAGTTGTCGATCCAGCCACATTGTTCCCCAGCGATCAATGCTTGCTTTAACAGTTTCAGTTTTTCGTCTCCTGGATTAAGTGTGTCGGAACGTGGACCGAGGGATGTAGATGTGTTTTTTGCGTGACTCGTGTTGTTGCTGTGTTTTATACTATAATACCAAAATCCACCTCAAAAATCTCCCTTATATCGAAGGGGGGAGATTGTACAGTATGGACTGTCTTCGACCGCAGCGGCGGCCGCTGCGCTCAGCATGACATTTGCTCAATGTCACGCTGAGCGTAGTCGAAGCGCTTGCACGATGCTATTTCACCGTATACCAATCCCTAACCCTTACCTCAATCTTCCCATCCTTCTCATTCACCAGCTTCTTAAACGCCTCCGTATCGCTAAACCCATTCTGCCCGCGGTAGTGATAAGGATAAACCACCTTCGGTTTGAATGCCAGCACGGTCGCGGCGGCCTCGTTAATATCCATCGTATAAGGCAAATTCATGCACACAAATGCTACATCGATGTTTTTTAATGCCTTAATCTCCGGAATACCGGAGGTATCCCCGCTGAGGAAAACGGATTTGCCGCCCATTTTGAGCACATAGCCATTGCCGCGCCCTTTGGTGTGGCGGGAGTCGGCGGTTTCGGGGAGGTTGTACATCGGGATGGCGGTGATGCTGATACCGAGCTTTTCGGTGGTGGCGCCGTTGGCGAGGACGGTGGTTTTGGCTTTCAATGCGTCGGACATTTTATCGGCGACGGCCTGCGGGGCCACGATGACGGTGTTCGTCAGGTCGAGGGCGCCGAGGGAGGCCGGGTCGAAGTGGTCGCCGTGGATGTCGGTGATCACGATGAGGTCGGGTTTGGCGATGCCGACGAAGGTTTTGGGGGCCTGGTAGGGGTCGGCGTAGATGGTTTTGCCGTTCCAGGTGAGGGCCAGCGTGGCGTGGTTGAGCGGCTGGATTTTGAGCGGACCTTTGGAGGTCGGGATTTCATCGGGTTTGGGAAGTTGGGCGAAGCAGAGCCGAGGCCGCGAACAGGAGCAAAAAGGTGAAAGTCGTTTTCATGATTTGTTGGTTTTATACAAATCAAATTTAGGCTTTGCCGGCTCTTTTGCAACTTTCGGCGTATTAAATGTTCATTCGAAATGCCCTCAATTCAATTTAAAACCCACTTCCAGGGACAATACATCATATCTCTCGTTTTTGGCCTTCGCCAGATCGCCGCGTATCCGGTTGAATGGCCCGATATCATAACGGAGGTTAATCACCGTCCGGGGAAACCGGTAGGAGAGTTCGACCGGGACGACCGGGAGTATTCTTTTGTAATAGTGATTCGCGATAAACGATTTGCCAGTGGGCTCGCCGTAGCCGTAAATATCCGGGGTCCGGGCGAATGAGGCGAGGAGAACCTGCATGCCAACTCCCGCGCCCAATGAAAGGCGATCGGCCAGGTGATAGTGAACCAGGCCGTTGATTCCCGCCAGGTAATCGGACCCGCCCGCCTGGAAAACGGCCACGTCTTCTCCTTTGACACCTTTTAGTTCTACCGGCTCATCCCAATAGCTTATTTTGGACAGATATCCGTGTGCTTTCAGGTGGAAATCGGAGGAAATTGGCCGAAGCAGAAAAGCGCCGGTACCCACACCTCCAAGCAGCACTTTCGGAGTGGTTTTCCTATTGTATCCGAGAACGGGATAAATGGATTTCCGGGAATCGCCCCCCCGGGATGTAAACGTTGATGTTTGCATTCAAAAACCATTCATTCGAAGCCTGCCGCGCATTTCCATGGAGGGCAAGGAGTAATGCCGACGCGCACATTATCATTCGCCTGTCATAGCACCATGAATTTCTGAGTGTAAACGGCACCGTCCATGCGAAGAACCGCGTGAAATGCCCCTGTTCCAAAATCGTTGGGATCGATGCGGAAACCATTGGTGGCGTCTCCGTTAGGCACCTCTTGTTCGAAAATGGTTTTGCCTTCAGGGTCAAAGATTTGTAGCGTAAATGGAGATCGCGCATCATTTTTTACATAAATCCAGATGCGCTCCCTGCCGGGGTTCGGATAGATGGTTAAAATAAGAGCCTGTTCGGGTTTGAGCTCGGGAAGGTTATTGCAGCTCAAAAAAGCGTTAAAAAAAATAGTGTGAATATATGTTTCATAATTGTATAACGAAAAGGTTTGACAAAGACAATGCGATGAGGGCCGAAGGGCAGTCGACGGTTACAAAGTAGCTGTTCTTTGCCATGTTAAAAACATCTGATTAGCTTGCGGCATGTATGCTATTGCTGGCTGTATGGTTCAATGTTTTAACGTGGCGCGCAGGACCGGGTTGATATTATTTTGTTTTATCACAATGCTGCTGAATGCCGGCGGAGGAAACGGGGCATTGGCGCAGGCGTTCGTCGTATCTCCATTCAATTTCAATATTCAACGGGGCTCCTACATGCCGGCGAGCACGAATGCGCAGGCGCTTGCACGAACGAAGCGGGAAATCACGCCGCAAATATTTGCGCAAAAGCCCGACGCGAGCCTGTCGCTCCTTTTTCCGGGAGCGGGAGGAATTTTACTTTTTAATTCGAAGAATGTCAAAGACTTAACGAATGTGGCAGGCAAACTCACCAGCCCGTCGCTGGTGGTGGTCGATACCATTTATCACAATCAGGTTTATCGCCAGAAAGCCGGTGCCGCCGATAAGTATACGTTCGATATGTGCTATGCGCTGCGGATCGACGGCAAGCGCTATTACACCGATTTCCGGCCGCACAGTTTCATTTCGTTCCGGCAGTCGTTGGCGCATCACAGGCAGCTTTTTATGGTGATCGCGCAAATGACGGGGCACGACATGTACGCCGATAAAGGTTATCCCGGGCACTTCCGTATTGCCGTGTTCGATATGCAAAACGACGGTATTAAACTGCATTTCGCAAGCGAAGAACTGCCGTTCCATTACGGCCGCGAGTTTTTTGACGACAACGGCGCCATCAAAACGGCGTACAACACGCAGGAGCAGAGTTTTGGCATCGAGATCAAGGGGTTGAATGAGACTTACAAGGGTGTTTGGGACGGAAAGGTATTGAAGCATTTGAATTAGTTATGGCAACGATTCACTTGATTACCCGGATTCACGCGCCTGTCAAAGCCTGTTTCGGTTGGAATAATAAGGTATTTTGAGCGTTTCTGGCATAATTTTGGAGGATTATCGGTTTAAACCATCCAACACTAAAAATGAAAGCTGTTATCTCGATGTTACTTGCTGCTTCCATTCTGACAGCATGTAATACGCAGTCCGACAAGCAGGAAGCACAGTTGAAAGCACAACAAAAAACCATCGATTCGCTGAAAGCAGCGATGGAAAAGCAGGCCATAATCGACTCCATGAACAACGTTATGGCGCAACGGCAAGAAGCCGAAAAGTGGGAAGAAATGGACAGAAATGAGGCAATAAACCACAGTAAGGCCGTTGCTAGCGCCCCTGTGCCAGCGGCTCCGGCCAAAAAGAAATGGAGCCATACGGCCAAAGGAGCGGTGGTAGGGGCCGGTACTGGCGCGATCACCGGCGCAATCATTAACAAGAAGAGAGGCGAAGGGGCGCTGATCGGTAGCCTCATCGGTGCCGGCGTGGGCGCGGGTACAGGGGCCATCGTCGACCACAGCGTCAAGAAACGTAAGCAACAATAACCATATACACCATAAGATTGCAATTGCCGGTCGTTGTGCCGGCAATTTTTTTTGCGTCCTCATTTCATTGGTTCCGGCCTCAGCATGGCCGCTTTGCCATTTCTCGGCAATTTGTATACGTCGCCATTGACATTGGAAAAATAAATGAACGACTCCGACGGTTTCCGGCCATGTCCGTCCGCCCAGATCGCGTAAAACCCGTCTTGCGCATGCACAGGCTTGCGTACGTACGAGTGGTTCCTAGGGCTGTTCCGGGTAAGTTGCCTTTCCAGGGCCCATTGCCTGCCGCCGTCATCGCTCCGCCACATCGCCACTTCTCCCCCCGGATTGTAGGCCTGCGGGCCATCGACGCCAGGCCCGACCACCCGCCAGCTGTCTTTGGAAACATGGTAAATCGAACCCATATCGTAGTTGTTGTCGGAAGTGGTCACAATGTGGTGTTCCCAGCCTTGCTTGCCCGGCCGGTACAATGTCCATTCGCGCGGGCCATTGGCCGGGCCGGCTTCGTAGCCTTTGCTGGCAATGACCAGGATGGCAGGTTTGTTTTGCTGGTCGAAGGTAATGTCAAGCAGGTAGCAGTTCCTCTTTTCGCTTGCGTAGTCGTGCACGATAGCGGGATTCTGTGGACTCGTTAGTGGCAATTGCGCCGTTTCGCCTTCTATATTTTGCCAGGTTTTCCCAAAATCCGATGTTTCGAGGTAATGCAGGTTCGTCCGGTAATTCAGGCCCTTGCCTTTGGGATGATAGTCAAATGCCACACCGATTTTCCCGTTTCGCTCCGTGCTGATCTGGTAATGTCCTTCCTCGATGTGCGCCAGCACTTTCCATTCGTTCCAATGCACGCCGTCCGCGGTCGTATTGTACCCGATCACGCGCTGGCCGGCTTTGTTGTATTTGGTAAAAAGCGCAATAAAGCCTTTTCCCTTTACCGCGTAGACCTGAAAGTAGGAAAAATTGACGAATGGCTGCGGCTTGCCGTCGACAAGTTCCGTCGCATTAACAAGCCCGAAGTCGCTGATATCGTAAGGTCTCCTGCTTTTGTGAATGTAAGAGGGGCGGGTAGTGCCGTGGGAAGTCGAGAAAACCCAGATGTAGCCGCGGTCGTCGATGGAAATCACCGGGTTATCGTGTGCGTCGGTGGTTTTTTTGTCAAGAATCGTCAGCGGATTGGCTACCTTGCCGGTTCGGTGATCGAAGTAGGAGACATTGTGCATTAAACTCGAATTAGCGTTATCGGTACCTCCGAAACAGAAGAAGGTCTTGTCCACCCGTCTTGCATAAATAGCAAATGGCCGGTGATTGGCCGGGTAAACCGCCAGCCCGCCGCTGTATTTGTAAACGTACTCGTCGTTCGAGGGCTGATTCATGTACCAGATTCCGCGGAAGCCGTTGGCTTTTTTCATGATGATTTCCGCTTCGGCGAAACGGTCGTCCTGGGCTAACGCGACGGTGGTCAGAAGTGTCAGGGAAGTAAGGACGGTCAGGTATTGTATTATCGATATGAGGGTCAGGTATGATCCGGAAGACGGGCGGGATTTTTTTGCGACAGTCATAATGCAGGCGGTGTAACTGGTGATCACATTGTCTAGTAAACCCGACAGGGTCGGATAGTTACTGATAATAAGCCAAAACTTGTCGCAAATGCCCCTTCCCAAAGACGCTTTGACACCCGTTTCGAATGCGCAGGTGCTCTACCTTTGTATCGTCGGAATCAAAAGCAATTCAACCATTAATTATTCAAAAATATGAGAAGGATCGTCACCAACACATTCATGACATTAGATGGCATTATCCAGGCGCCAGGTGGCCCGGAGGAAGATCGTACCGGCGGCTTCGAGTTGGGCGGATGGTCGTTCAATTACTGGGACGATGTGATGGGTCAGGTGATGGGAGAGGGAATGAGCCAGCCCTACGACCTGCTGCTAGGCCGCAAAACTTACGAGATTTTCGCCGCACACTGGCCATTTCTGGAAAACGACCCGACGGCCGACCAGTTCAACGCATGCCGTAAATACGTGGCTACGCAAACCCTGAAAGATGCTACCTGGCAGAACACCACATTACTCAACGGCGACACCGTGGAGCAGGTTAAAGCCCTCAAATCCGGCGAAGGGGCCGATTTGCAGGTGCACGGAAGTTGCGATTTCATACAGACGCTACTCCGGCACAACCTGATCGACGAAATGAATATCTGGATCTTTCCGCTCGTAATCGGTCATGGTAAAAAGCTGTTCGCGGACGGAACGGTGCCTTCGAATCTGAAATTGACTAAACACACGGTATCGGGTACCGGCGTAATTATCACGACCTATGTGCCCGACGGCGAGGTTAAACCAGGCTCTTTTGCATTGGACGAACCCAACGAGCTGGAAAAAAAGCGACGCGAAGGGATTTCGTAGCGAATGGCTGCTCTTTACCTTGTAATTCTGATGCCGGATATTAGATTTACGAGGTAGAACCATTCAAAAATGACTGTCAGATGGCCTGGAACCCCGACACCTATAACCGGTTCAAATCCGAACGCTCGGCGCCGTTTTACGATCTGCTGTCGCTGCTGAAAGTGCGGCCCGGCCTGGAAGTGATCGACCTGGGGTGCGGTACCGGCGAGCTGACCGCGAATCTGGCCGACCGGCTGCCCGACTCCCGGGTGCTGGGTGTGGATTCGTCGGAGGAAATGCTCGGGAATTCGCGCCAGGTCGGCGGAAGTACTTTAAGCTTTGAATGCATTGCTATTGAAAATCAGTTAGGTAGGTCGCAGCGATGGGATGTCGTGTTTTCCAATGCGGCCCTGCAATGGGTACCGGACCATGAGGCGTTGTTTCCGCAAATCATTTCCAAAATAAAACCCGGCGGGCAGCTGCTGGTGCAAATGCCGGCCCAGTATCACAACCTGACCAACCGGCTGCTCGACGAGCTCGCCCGGGAAACACCTTATGCGGAGGCGTATCACGGCTGGAACCGCGTTTCGCCGGTGCTCGAAATCGACCGTTACGCCGAAATCCTCTTCGAAAACGGCGGCAAAGCCATTCAGGTTTTTGAGAAGATATACCCACTCGTGCCCGACGACGTCGACGCGCTGCTCACCTGGGTCTCCGGCACCGCGCTGATACCCTACCTGGAACGCCTGTCCGAACCCCTGAAAAGGCGCTTCCGGGAAGATTACCGCGCACTACTGGCCCGGCACTTCCCGAAGGCGCCTGTTTTTTACCCATTTAAGAGGATATTGATTGCGGCGGAGTTTTGAATTGGCTCCTCATATTACGCCTGATACGCCGCGGCAAAACGCTTCGCGAAATCTTCCAGCTTGAAAGTCCCTTTAATTTCCTCACGGTTTTTCCAGTAATCTTCCTGCATCTTGCCGTTCCGCAGCGCCTGGCCCATGTCGCGGTAGAGGCCCGCGAAGCTTTCGTTTAAACCGGCCTGCCGCATTCCGTTGTAGGAATCTTCGTCGGAGAAAGTAACCCACGGCGTACCTTCCTTACCGACCGCCGCGCCCAGCACCGCCGCGATTTCGGACGGGTGGCGTTCGTCGCTGGAAATGTAGGTGATGGTTTGCGCTTCGGTAAACGGGGAAAGGAGTTGTTCGGTAGCTATTTTGGCGATGTCGTCGGTATCCACAAGCACCAGTTTTTCTTCGGTATTGCCAAAATTGCTGCCTGCAATGCTGGCATTTTTGATCAGGCTGATTTGCGAATAGAGGTTATTGAAGAAGTAGGAGGGACGAAGGATTTTCACATGAAGGCCGGAAATCGCCGCCAGCTTTTCTTCCAGGTAGCCCAGGGCGTCGATAGGCCCCGCGCCCTTGCGCAGGTGTGCGCCTACGCTGCTCAGGAGTACGATGCGCGTAATGCCCGAAGTTTGAACGGCCCGCAGATATTTGTCCGCCACTTCAATCTGAAACGCGGCATAGTTGTCCAGGGAGAAATCGCTCGGGATCATCAGGTAAGCGATGTCACCGCCGTCAAATGCGCTTTCCAGGAACGCCGCGTCCCGGACGGAACCAATAGCGGCCTTTGCGCCCAGGCGTTCAATTTGTTCTTTTTTGGCCGGATTGCTGCTGATTACAGTTACTTCATGGCCGGCTTTAAGGAGATTCTGCGTAATGGGCAGGCTAATGTTGCCTAGTGACCCTGTGATGATATATTTCATGTTTTTCGAATTGTTTTTTGATGGGGCAAAGCTATATTTGTACTTACTTTTTGACAAGTACTTACCCGAGAGTATGTATGACTAAAATCAAGGAAAACTCGACCTACAATGCAAATCGGGAGATTGTAATGCAGGAATGCCCTGTTACCTATGTAATGCATAAGATCGGCGGCCATTGGAAACCGATCATTTTGTACCATTTGCTGGCAGGTCCCAAGCGGTACAGCGAAATCAGGAAGTCGATGCCGCACATCACCGAAAAGATGCTGATCCAGCATTTGAAACAGTTAGAAAATGACCGATTGCTCATCCGCGAGGCGAAACCGGTCGTACCGCCTTATGTTACCTACACCCTTACGGAGGGTGGACGGGAGCTCGAATCGGTGATCAACGCGATGGCCGAATGGGCTTACCGCGATATGAAGCGGAACAACTCGCCCGAGCCTGTGGAAATGGCCATGTAACTGCCATCCGGCAAAGTTTTTGTAGCTTTTATTTACATGCTGACATACTGTTGTCACCGGAGTTATTACTTTGCGTCGAAAACAACTCTGTCATGAAAGTCCATACCACCAATTACGAAAACGCGTTCATCGAAGTCGCCGAAGACTGCCCCGCAGCGGGCGGCGAAGTTCCTCCGATGAAGAGTGATTCCAAAACCGTGGCGGCTATCCAGTATGAAATGATCAGTAAGAACCCGTACAAATTCACGTCCGACGATGTGATTTTTCAGGTTTTCGCGGAGCGTAAAGATTTGACGGAAAGCGAGCTGGAAGAAGCCAGGAAGCAGTTTTTTTCAAGAGGCCAAGCTTGTATGCGTGCCTCGCCTTTGACCAAACGGTACGGTTGGGGCGTTCATCACGACGAAAACGGAAAAATCGCGTTGTATGCCTGCGACAGTCCCGAATACAAAAAATTTATCGAGGAGAGCAGCGTGAAAAAAGTAAAGGCGATGAGGTCGAGCCGGTAGTATAACAAAAACAACCTTTATGCGAAAAATCATTCTGGATCTGGCCGTCAGTCTCGACGGTTTTATTGAAGGTCCCAACGGCGAAATCGACTGGATCACAATGGACGACAGCGTAGGAAGCGGCCTGGTGGATTTTCTGTCGGGTATCGACGCCATTTTTTACGGGCGCGTCAGCTACGACCTCTGGGGCCAATACCAGCCGCCCGCCGAGGCTTCCGACCCGGAAAAGCAGCTTTGGGAAGCGGTGCACAGCAAGGAGAAATATGTTTTTTCGCATACCGCGGTCGGCGACGGCAAAGCGACGTTCATCCATGCCGGCCTGGCGGAACGCGTTCATGAGATCCGGCAAAGGCCCGGCAAGGATATATGGCTCTATGGCGGCGGCTTGCTGATCACGACCTTTATCAATCTGGACTTAATCGACGCCTATCGCCTTGCAATTTACCCCGTAATCCTTGGTGAAGGAAAACCGGTATTCGACAATATCAAAAGGAGGGTCAACCTGGAACTCAGGGCCGTCAAGGGGAGCGATACCGGCATCACGTACCTTGAATATGCGAGAAAGGGGTGATGTTTTCGCGAAGGTTTTGCCATAAATAATTCCAATCGGCTACAAAACCAAAAGCCGGCGTTCAGTTTTGAATGCCGGCTTTGCATTGATTTGTCGCTGCTACAAACTGTCCGACGACGGTACCAGTTTGGCTTTTAAATCAGGGTCTTTCATATCCTTGTCCAACGGGAACATCGGGCGTTGGATGCGTTTGTAAGGTAACCGCTCCAAATCCTGGTCCACACCGCCCGGAGTGAGCGACAGAATCCAGTCGGCGCGCATATTGTATAGTTCCGGTTCGAGGTAGCCGATTTTCACGACGACAATATCCGATTTGCGCGGGTTCAGGCCCAGCCGGGTGAAATCGGCCTCTTTGTGGTAGGGTTTCCGCTTTTTGGTCACGATCACATGGACACTGCCTACTTTCACCACTACTTCGGTTTCAGCGTTGACGTCGCCGTGGTGAATCGCTTCCACCGTTCCTGTGAGGCGTACCGGCGGCGCAAACCGCGCATCTACCTTCGCGCCCGCATACGCGTCGATCTTTCCGCCGACGCCGGCTTTTACGGCCGCCTCCACGAGTTCAGGACCTGGAATGGATGCATAAATGAGCGACGGGCCATTTTCCGCTCTGAGTTCAGGACGTTTCAGGATTTCGGTGATCGTCCAGGTTACGTCGCCAGCGCCACCAGCCGTAGGGTTATCGCCCGAGTCGCTGATGAAGAACGGGTGTTTGTTACTGGCAAGGGCCTTGTTCAATGCGCCTTTCAGGTCGTCGGTAGGTGCCACGAATGCAAATTCCTTTCGGACATCCCAGAAGCTTTTAGCCAGCATTTCGGCGGTTTCGGTCACTTTGGCTTTATCGTCGCCCGTCACCATCACCACCGCGTGGTTACGTGGCTCGTCGGCCCACGCATAGCCCACCCACATGGCCGCATCGATGACGCCAGGTTGTACCGAAGCCGGGGCGACTTTCGCATACAGCGATTTGCCAGGTTCGATGCGGGTGCTAGTTTTTTCTCCCGGGAGTAGGATCGGTACCGGAATCCAGGCTTTGTAGGCCGGTTTGCCTTTGCCGCTTTCGAGGCGTGAGAGCAGGTTGGCGACGGCCCGGCGTTTGGATTCCATCGCATCTTCGTGAGGGGCCATCCGGTAGCAGGTAATGAGGTCGGTATGCTGTGCGAGGCGCCACGACACATTGCCGTGCAGGTCCATACAAGTAGAAATGAGCACTTTTTTGCCGATCACCTCGCGTATGCGCGTGATGAGGTCGCCTTCGGGATCATCCAGTCCTTCGACGCTCATTGCGCCGTGAATGTCGAAGTACAAGCCGTCGTACGGGGCGTTCTTTTTGAGCAAATCGAGGGTCTGTTTTACCAGCGACTCATACGCCTCCCGCGTCACCATACCGCCTGGCAGCGATTTTCCCACCAGGGCAGGAAACCATTCCGCACGTTTGCGCAAGCTGGAATCGGCGGCCATAAACGGGTAGGAGGTAAAAATCTGCTCGCCATATTTGGCTTTGAACGCCGGTTCTTCGGTACGGGCGGGCGAAAACGTACTCGACTCGATTCCGAGTCCGGCAATGGCAATGCGGGGAAGTGCTTTGGATTTTTTTGCGTTGTCGGCAAAACACAAAATTTGTGTCCCTGCCAGAAGGAAAGAAACGATCAGGGAAAGTGTAATTTTCATATATTTTGTTTTAACAAATGGGCTTTCGGCCTTCATTTTGTATAAACATAATGAAAATTGACGAAACCGGAAGAAAGAAGGGCTCTGACGCGTCATCTGGCCTGCTTCCGAGGCGATCGTTTTGCCTGGCCTATTTCTTGTTCGATTGTTTTGATCGACGGGAGCGACGCTTTAAGGTTTTGGGGGATCGAGTCGATTAACTGGTATTGCGAGATGCCTATTGGTTTCGAAAGATCACGCAAGGCATATTCAGCGATCACCCCATTCTTATCCTGGCAAATTAATAACCCGATGCTTGGCTGGTCATTTTCTGACTTCAACTGATCGTCTGCCACAGAAAGGTAAAAATTGAGCTTCCCCGCGTATTCGGGCATAAACTTTCCTTTTTTAAGTTCCACCACGACATAACAATGCAATTTGACATGATAAAAGAGCAGATCTATGTAAAAATCCTGGTCCCCGACTTCGATATGAACCTGCTTTCCAAGAAACGCAAAACCTGCGCCCAGTTCCAGCAGAAATTTCATCACATGATCGGTCAAGGCATCTTCGAGTTCTTTTTCCTGACACAAATCAGTTAGGTTAAGAAAGTCAAAAATGTATGGGTCCTTGGTGATCTGTTGGACAAGGTCGGATTGTGGAGAAGGCAATGCGGAACTGAAATTGGAAATTGCTTTTCCTTTCCGTTTGAAATAGCCGGAGTCAATTTGAGCAACCATCACATCGCGTGACCAACCGTTTTTGTGCGCTTCATTAATGTAAAAGAGCCGTTCCTCGTGACTTTTAACCTTATCGAGCAAAGTAATGTGATGGTACCAGGGAATTTGTGCAAGCGCCGCTTGCACAAATTCAGGGTCGGGGTAAATGGCGGCGAATTGCCGCATATATTTAAGGTTTCTGGCCGACAGACCTTGCATGTCCGGAAATTCCTTTCGGAGGTCTTGCGACAGCTTGTCGATTACCTTAGCCCCCCATTCGGAGCGGTTCTGCTGGTGGAGTATCCAGCAGCCGATTTGCCAATAAATTTGAAGCAACGCCGAATTAGCAGACAGGTTTACCTTAAATCTTGCCAGCCGGATCTCGGATTTAATCCGATCCAGAAAATCGCCGTAGTCAACGGGCAAGTTTTCGAGTATCATAGAAATAATGCGAGGGTGAAGCCACAAGTTAGTGCTAAACCGGTCTTATTGGACTGGGCTCCCCGCACGCATTTATCAAACTACCCGGCTGAATTAGCAGAAGGTACTAATCACTTAAATCTTTAAAAACCACAAAAAAGGTAATTTGTGCAAGCGTCGCTTGCACAAATTAAAGCCTGATAATCAATTATTTACGAGTTGGTTTTACGCTGCTATATCCGCTTGCGCCATGAAACCAATTCGCTCCTTGTCCCACCAGCCACAAGTAATAGTCGGTGGCGAGCTCGGGTTCGATGCCTATGAATTTTCCGTCGGCATTCAGCGGCGTTTGGCCTTCTTTCAGTGTTTTAAAAATGGCGGTGCCTTCATCCACTTCGTCGAACATGGCAACGTACAATGCTTCGGCTCCGGACATTTTGGCGCCAGCAATCTGTTGCCACAGAAACTCGCCCTTATTGCGCGGGATCTGATTGTACAGCGATTTGTCGTTTTTGAGGTTCCCCCAACTGAATCCGGGAAAAACGAGCGGTACGTAATCGATTTTATTCGTTTTGCACCAGGTAATGTCGGCAGGCAGGTTCATTCCGGCGACGCTCGTGTAGCTCGATGCATTGTAACGGCCCACGGCCCAGGGCATGATAATGTCGGCCTGCCTGATAACCGCGTGTAGTAACGGGGAATTTTCGGTGTCGCGGCCGAGCTCGCGCCAGTAGTAGGGCACACCAAGAAGAATGGAGGCCTTTTTGGTCGGACCTTTCACCTTATCCATCAGCTTCTGAATGTCGGCAATCGTGTATTTCCGGCCGTCGTTGAAGCCCACTCCCCAGATTGCCAGCAACGGGCGGCCATTGTGCCGCAGGTAAGTAGGGTTTTCCCGGCCATCGAAAAGCTTGAACTGTCGTTGCAGCTCTTCCCAATCCCGGACGATAAAATCCATGTCATCCGAATTGGAACCGCTTAGATCGTACATGATGCTGATCGCCCGGCCGTACTTTTTGGAAGCTTTCAGCGCGTTGGCCAGCACCTTATTGAAGTGTCGCTTACCGCTTTCACCTTTCACTTCCGATACAAACCTTTGCATATATACGCCGTCGATACCATGTTCTTTCATCCACTTGAAATGCAAGTCCACACTTTCCTCGTCGTAGGGACTGTAAACCCTGGCCGGTTCACCATCGGCATGTTTGAATGCGGTGTTATAAGTCGTGGTATATTCCGTCACATCCGGCCAGAAATCGATGGAAGCGAAGCCCGGCTCGAACTTGCCGGCTTTCTGATAATGGTGCCAGCCCCGGCCCGCGCCATCACCTTCGGCCGTGAACCAGCCCTGGTAACCGGCCATGACGAGGCCTTTGTAACTTTTGAACAGCGAACGCGATTCGTCGTATGTAACCTCTTCAACAGGTTTCGGCTCTTGGCGCCCGGAATCCTCATCGCCGCCCTTGCAACCGAACGAGAGGATTGAAACGAAGAGTAGGAGATGGAGTAGTTTCATAAATGGCTGTATGCTTTAAGCTGTATGCAGTAGGTTTAGATAATGTTTTTAATATTTACAGCCGTAAGTCTGTGACAAAAAGCCTATGGCTTAAAGCTTACGGCCTACGGCAATTCACTCACAATTCCACCCTAACCGCCTTCGCGTAGTTAAACTTCGATTCCGGCGCGTCGATAAGGGCTCCGGCGCGGAAGAAATACTGATTTCCGGCTTTCAGCACATTGCTGTTCGAAGGCAGGTCGATTTCGAGCTGGTATACCTTGTTCGGGTCGATTGCGCCATTGATTTCCTGTTCGGCCATTGCTACGCGCATAGGCTCGCCTACGGACGGTTCCGGATGGGCGTACAATCCGATTTTTCTTACATTGTTCATCACAGTCTGCTGCAATTTGAATTTGGCAATCACTTTCGTTCCCACCTTTTCGATGCTGGCGTCCTTCACACGAATGTAAGGCTGCACCTTGAAATCCAGTTTCGTTTCACCTTTAATGGTCACCTCCTGGGGGGGCCATCGGTACGAAATTCCCGCGTACGGGCGCGATCGTATACGTATTCGCGAAGATCAGGTTGTTGCGGTAGGTGCCGTCGTTTTTAACGATCATCGTCTGCTTGGTCTGCGAAGCGTAACCATGTTCGATGTACTCGATGGTACTGCCCCGGATAATGTCCTGCTCAACAGGCTCGTTGGTCTCGATATCGAGAAATGTGCCGTATAATTGCGAATCGGGCGCCGGGTAGTTGTCGACGCTGCACGCCGTCACGCCGAAAAACAGCAGCAGGGCGGAGGTGTAGGGGAGTATGCGGTTCATTGTTGAATTGTTTTGCTTTAAGCTATAAGCTGTAAGCTTTAAGCTCTTTAGATCTCCGAAAATGAGCATATGGCTTACGAGCTTACAGCTTATAGCCGTTTAATGTTATCGTTTTGTTTTAAGCTCTTCGCGTCTCAGGAAATGAGCATATAACCTATGGCTTACAGCTTATGGCCATTTAATATTATCGTTTTGCTTTAAGCTTTTCGTGTCTCTGGAAAAGGCATATAGCCTATGGCTTACAGCTTATAGCCGTTTAATACTGCGGATTCTGCACCAGTCCGTTCGCTCCGATGCCGGGGATATAGCGGTAGTACTGGCGGTAATCGAAGGTGGCCGGGTTGCTGCGGGGCACATTGACGCGTACGAAAATATATTTCGCGGGCGTAACGCGCAGGTCCAGAATCGGGAGCAACGCGTGGCGCATGGTGTTGTTGAATACCGTGTGGTATTCGCGACGGCGGATCAGGTCCCAGAAACGTTTGTTCTCAAAAGCCAGCTCGACCCTTCTTTCGCGGATCACGTTGTTGACCGTAAGGGGGATTTCGGTTTTGTGGCCGGCCCGTCGGCGAATGTCGTTCAATGCTTTTGCCCCTTTTACCTTGTCGCCGGTTCCGCTCTCCGCAATGGCCTCGGCATAGTTGAGCAGGACCTCGGCGTAGCGGAAATCGGCGAAATCGGTCGTGCATTGGTTCCAGCCCGGCGGGATGTTCAGGCCTTCATTCAAAAACTTCTTGAAACTCACGCCCGTGCGGGTATTGTTGCCGCCCCAGGTATCGAAGCCGGAGTACTGGGTACGATCGGCTGCGCCGTAGGTGTAATAGGTCTTGCCGGCATGGGTGAACGGGTCGCCGCCCATGATCTGCGCGGAGCCGTCGGGTTTGATGAAGCCGGCCTGAATCACGATTTTCTGGCCCTTCCACGCTGTGCCGGGCAGGATCATCGTCGCCCACATGCGCGCGTCTTTGCCTTTAAAGATATCGTTCTCGGTATCAAATCTTTTGTATTGTTTGGACGCATTGAAACCCGTGTAGTCGGTCAGGTCGTTGGCTGCTGCCGACGTAGCGAGAGGGGCATTTTCGCCGGGCTTGTCGTAATTTTCGTAGATATCCATCAGTTCGAGCGTCGGGTTCATACGGCCGGGGTGCGGCCATCCGTTGGCGGTCTGGTTGGGCTGGTACCAGATGCCATAGTTGTGGCCCGTGCCGGAGCCTGGTCTCGCGTAACCTTTGATAAAAATGGCCTCTTCCGGTGCATTGTTCGGGTCTTCGAAAAGCAGACGGTAATTGGTCGCCGCTTCTTCGGGTGTGGCCGGCGAAGGCTTGTACAGCCCGAATTTGCCGGAATTGATGACCGCTTCCGATGCGTCGATGGCTGCTTTGTAAAATTCGGCTGCGGTTGCTTTATCCAGCCCGACCAGCTTCTGGTCCACAGCGGTGCCGGAAATAGGCGCGCGGTCGCCGTATTTCGCGAGCGACGCGGCATGCAGCGCGGCACGCGATTTCAATGCATAGGCTACCCATTTGGTGGCGCGCCGTTCGCCGCCGGGCCACGAATCGCCCAGGTTCCCGATGGCGGTATCGCATTCTTTCAATACAAAATCCCAGGTATCCTTCTCGGTGCTGCGGGGCACTTTGAGCGTTTCCACATCACCCTCATACTTTTGTACGGAGGTGATCAGCGGCACGCCGCCGTAGCGTTTGGCCAATGCGAAATAGGCATAGGCGCGGATGAATGCGCTTTCGCCGATCAACGCTTTACGTTCGTCGTCGGTAATGTCCAGCGTCGGAATGATGTCGATCAGGATATTTACGTCGCGGATCAGTTTATAACCCTGGTCCCACCATTGAAAATCATCGTTACCGATGAAATCGCCGAATTCGGTATGCACGGCTTCGTCGGTCGACATAGCAGGCGCGAAGCCGCCGTTATTCGGGTCGCCGGTGTTCCAGTTGAAGCCCTGACGAAAGAATGTAAAATCCTCGATCGGAAGCTGGTAATAGAGGTTGGCCATGTACAGTTTTACACCTTCCGGGTTCGAAAAGAGGCTCTCGCCCTGCAACTTGTCGAGCGGCTGCTTGTCGAGTACATTGCCGCAGCTCATCGCGAGGCAGACGATCAGCAGGGTAATGGTATGTTTTAAATATTTCATTATCAGCTAATATTAGAATTTGACGTTGATCCCGAAATTGTAGCTCCGCGTAACCGGATAGGTAAGTCCCGCCCCGAACAGGCCCTCCACTTTCTCAGGATCGAAGGGTTTCACGAATGAATCGGCCCAGGTGAAGATGTTGTGTGCATTGGCATACACACGGACATCGTTGATACCGATCTTTTTCAGCCAGCCGAGGTTGAAAGTATAGCCGAGTTGTGCGCTTTTGAAGCGGAGGTAGGACGCGTCCTTGCGCCATGCGCCGCTTTCCGCGTACATCGCGCCCACATTGTAATTGAAGCGCGAAGCCGGCCAGGTGCCGGGTATCCATTGCCCGTCGTCCGACAAGTGCCATCTGTCATAGAAATATTCGGGCGTATTGCCGCGGAATGCGAACACTTCGGCATAAACCTCGCGGAAACGCACGCTGTACTTGCCCGAGCCCTGAAACAATGCGGTGAAATCGAATCCCTTCCAGGAAGCGTTCAGCGTCACGCCGTAATATATTTTCGGGTCGCCACCGAAGAACAGCGGTACGGCATCGTTACCGTCGATAACGCCGTTTCCATCCACATCTTTGTATTTGAAGTCACCAGGCAACTCGCGGGTATTGCCCAGGTCGCCGTTCTGAATGGGCGCATAAATGACTTCGTCCTTGCTCTGGAACTGGCCTTCGAGCTGATAGGCCCACACCACGTCGTTCCAGCGGTTGGCAGCGCCGTTCCGCCATTTGTCCATGCTGCTCAGGAACTCGCCGCGTTCCACATAGCGGTTTTGCGTGCGTGCGAAGTTGAAGTTACCCGAAATGCCATATTTGAAATCGCGGATCTGCCCGTTATAGCCCGCCGAAAACTCGATCCCCCGCACGCGGTCGCTGTTCAGGTTTTCTTCGGGCAATGTACCGCCGAAGGTGTTGGGCAAAGAAACGTTTCTGCGTGCCAGCAGGCCCTTCCGGTCGCGCTGGTAAATATCGAAGGTGAAATCAATTTTGTTGTCCCAAAGCCCCAGGTCGATACCGATATCCTTGATAGTCGATTTGAACCACGTGAGCTTCTCGTTCACGATCGCCGGAGAAGCGGCGCCGGTGGTATAGTTGCCGTTGGTAAACTCATACCCGCCTCCGCCCGTGAGCGAGAAGCCCGGTACATACTGGAACGGTGCGCCCGCGTCCGCGCCCACAAGACCGTACGACCCTCTCAGTTTCAGCATCGAAACAAACGGAATGCGTTTCATAAAACCTTCCTCCGAAACCCGCCAGCCGGCCGATACCACCGGGAACAGGCCCCAGCGGCGGTCGGGATGATAGCGGTACGAACCATCGTAGCGCGCAGCTACTTCCAGCAGGTATTTTTCTTTGAAATCGTAGTTCAAACGACCCACATAAGACTGGCTCGCGTACTCAGCCTCCGAGCCGCTGGTGGTCTGATTGTTCAGCCCCGCCTGATCGATCTGGTCGTTGGTGTAGAACGCATATTCCCGCCCGAGTCCCGCCCAGCGGTTATGCGATTCCTGCTGCTCATACACGAGCGTCGCGCCGAGGTTATGGTGTTTGGCGATTACGGTATTGTAAAGCAATTGTCCCTGGAAAGTGATGCGGTTGTTATCGGTGAAGTTGTTGCCGATCCGCGACGGGTTCCGTTGCGCGTGTGCCGTGTATTTGTCGGTCGCGGCGTCGTAGGTATAAAGGTTATAGGCTTTCGAGACCGATTTGGCGCGGTAGTTGTTACTGTCGTAGGCCACCAAGCCTTTGATACGCAGCCCCGGAACGAATGGAACGGTGTAGGTCAATGCGAATGTCGACTGGAAAAATTTGTTGACTTCCTGCGTATAGCCTGTCAGGTCTTTGTCGGCCAGCGCCACCGGGTTATAACCGCCACTCAGCAATGCGGGATATTTGGGGTTGTCGTTGGCATAGGGACGCTCGGTGGGCAACGCAATGCGGGTTCCTTTATAGATGTTAAAAAAAGTTATCACCCGGTTGGTCGCGTTTATCGAACAGCCCCGAGAGGATCAGGTCCGCTTTCAGGTTTTTGGTTAAATCAATGCCGATATTGGACCGGAACGTGTATTTCTGATAGCCCATATCGCCGCTTTTGAGCAGGCCGTTCTCCTTCTGGTAGCCGAAACTGGTGAAGTAGTTCACGACGCCTTCACCCCCCGAGGCAGAGATAAAATGTTGCTGCTGTCCGGACGATTTGTTCAAAGTCTCTTTATACCAGTCGGTACCCTGGTAACCCGGCGCGCCGCTGCGGAACTTCTCGATTTCCTCCGGGGAAAATACCGGGTTCTCGCCCAGGTTCTTCGCCGCGTCGTTCCGCATTTCGGCCCATTGCAAGGCACTGGTCATTTTGGGGACGTCGGTGGGGCTCTGGCGGCCGTATACCACATTGTAGCTGAACTGCGGCTTGCCCTGTTTGCCTTTCTTCGTAGTGACAATCACCACGCCGTTTCCCGCACGGATACCGAAAATCGCCGCGGAAGCATCTTTCAGCACCGAAATGCTCTCGATATCGTCCGGATTGATCTTCTGAAACTCGTACCCGCCATCACGCGCCACGCCATCGACCACGTACAACGGCTCTCCAAAGCCCCGTATGTTGATATTGGTGCTGAAAGATCCCGGTTCGCCGGAATTCTGGCGGATCTGCACGCCGGCGACTTTGCCTTGCAGGCTCTGGGCCAAACTGGTATGCGTGGTCGTCTTAATTTGCTCCGAAACAATGTTCGAAATAGCGCCGGTAAGTGTCTGCTTGCGTTGTGTGCCGTAGCCTACCACCACCACTTCCTGCAATTCGTCGCTGCTCGGTTCGAGCTGCACATCGAAAGTCGTGCGGTTACCGACGGCGATTTCCTGTCTTTTGTAGCCCAAAAAGCTGACAATAATGACCGATCCCGATCTAGGGACGGAGAGCGAAAATTTTCCATTGGCGTCGGTGGTAGTGCCCTTCGTGGTGCCCTGCAATACGATGCTGGCACCCGGAATGGCGCTGTTTTTTTCATCTTTTACTTCGCCGCTGATGAGCGTTTCATCCGCGCCCGATTGCGCCAGCGCGCCCGCTTGCATGAGCAGCGTTACGCATAATGCCAGGCACACGCGCCAGAATATCGTCCGGCGGCGAGGCCTGGGTAAAGGTTTTGATAGAAGTTGTTTGTTCATACCGTAGGGTTAAGTTCCTGTTCGTTTAAATGCGTTCATGACGTTCGTTCTGTTTCGCCGCCCGGCGGGCTTCGGAATATATTCAGCATGGTTTTTCACCCCTGCCCGCACCGGTGCAGGGCTCTATCATATTTGGATTTTGAATGAAACAGATGATGAAACGGTCGGCCGAACCGTGGGGTCAAAGTAATCGGGGGTTGATTAAGAATTGGTTAATAAACCATTAACGCCCCGCTTAATCCGGCTGATTTTTACATTATCCCGGTAAAATATTGGGGAATTTCAGGGAAAAGCATAAAAAAACGCCTCACATGGCTGCGAGGCGTTGGGGTTAATCGTGGTCGTTTTAATGCTTCATTTCTACATGCTCGCGGGGATGATCATGATCGCATGCGTCCCAATGCCCGCGGTGTTGCCACGGCCCGCGGGGGCCGCCGCGGAATGCAAAAATGTTCATCATGATGAAGGCGAGAATGATCGCGATCGAGGCGATTCGGGCGGCTATCGTAAGGCCGCGGCGCTTGGAGAACGGTCCGAAAATATAGCCGATGATAAATACCATACAGGCCACAAAAAGAATTCGTGCGAAAATCAATAATCCGAAAAACATGGTTTTTTAAAATTTAAGTGAAACAATGAAGTGTAACTGACTATCGGGCATTGCCCGCCGCGCAGTGCCTACCTTAGGAGGGCTTCGCTTTCAGCTTTTCCCCAATGTGGTGCTACGCTGAACGTCGTCGGGCCGAGCTTCCGGATCGCTTTGCCGGCGAGCTCTTTGGCCAGGTCCTTGTCGCCGCCCCATAATTTGGGCGTGTAGTATTTCATCCAGGCTTCCAGGTAAATGGCGCGCGGGTTTTCGGGGTCCAGATTTTGTGCTTTCTTTAAAAATTGGTCGGAAAGCGGACCGTATTGCCTGCCCATGGTCATCGGACTGATGAAAACTTTGGTGCGGTAGATCATGGCTTGTACTACGTAAACTTCCGCCAATGCGTTGTTGTCGCCTTTTACGAGCGATTCGCTTTTCTTGATCTGCGCCTCGCCGCGTACGCTGTACGGCTCGATCTTTTCGCCGTCGTCTTGCAGCAGAAATCCGATTTTAGCATTGCAAAAAGCGGCATAGTAATACGGCAGCCATTCGGTTTTTTGCGTATTGCCGAGCTGGACGAATGCTTTTTCGAGGTTTTCGAAGTCCCCGACAGACTTCGCCTGGTCCAGTTTCTTTACCGAGGCCTCTAACCGGGCCGAATAATCTCCGTTTTGCGCAAATGCGAATACAACGGTACAAATAAGCAGGATGGTGGTGATGAGACGTTTCATGATGGTTGAATTTTGAATGATTGAATGATTGAATGATTGAATGATTGAATGATTGAATGAATGAATGGGTGAATGAGCCGCCGTGGAACGGGGAATGAGTGAATTGCGAATGAGCCACCGTGGAACGGGGAGTGAGGTCAGGTGTTGTCAGGTATTGCCTTTGCCAGGGTCATTCCCAACTTTGAGCCCTTAACTCTGAACTTTAAACTTTAAACTTTAAACTCTGAATTCAACTCCCGAACGCTCGACTTTATCCGCTTCCGTCCAGCAGGTCTTCGGTGCGGTCTATGCCGAGGCTCATAAAGACGCCTATGAAATAGAAACGGGGGGGCGGGGAGAGTGACAGGGGTCTTGAACTGGCCGTTGTAGGCGTAGTGGTACCCGAATATTTGTTTAGTTCCGAGCAAGTTGTTGGCCCCGAATGCGAATCCCGAATAGTCTTTGAATTTCGATTTTTTGAAAAAGGTCATCATTTTCGACACGTGCAGGTTAAGCACATTATAAGGGCGGGTGGTACCGGAATCGTAAACGCGGGTGCCTGCTTCACCGCCCGGGCGGATGTCATAATACGGCCGGCCGGCGGCATAGGAGTACGAAACATTGACATTGGTGCTGATTCCCTGGAAAAAGCGTTTGACTGCGACCGTGAACGTGTGCGGACTCGTGAATGAAGGCCTGATCCTTTGCGGATAATCCAGGTAGTCGCGCTTCGTGTCGAGGTAGGTGTAAGTCAGCCAGTAATCCAGGTTGCGCACGGTCTTTTTTGTCGCGCCAGAAAAGCTCCAGTCCCTTCGCATAGCCGTCGCCTCCCATCGAGGTTTCGGGAAATGTCCGCACGAGGTCCCTGTATTTCTTGTAATAAACCTCCGTCCTGAAAAACCGGTTGTTAGCCTTTTTGGAATAATTCAGCACATAATGCTCCGATTGCGAAAACCCTAAGTGCCGATTTTGGAAAAGGTACCTGTTTTCGGGTTTTTGGTAAAAAATACCATAGGCCAGATTCAGCTGACTGCCGGCACCGAGGCGGTATCCCAGGCTCGCCCGCGGGGCTATCACCGCTTTGCGCAGAAGGGTCGAATACTCGCCCCGTAACCCCGGCCGGAATGCAACGTGCTCGCCGATGTGCAAGTCGCTCTCGATAAAAATAGCCGATAGCTGGTCGCGGAGAGACTTTTTTGTCGCCATTGTAGTTCTGAATGTCGTGGAAATAAAAAGTTTCGCCGCCGAAACGCAACGCCTGGTTGCGGTCGAAGCCGCGGGTGAGCACCGCCCGCGCCTGCGCGAAATGCGACCGGACGGTTATATCGCTGTTTTTAGCTGAAAATGGTGCGCGGGGAATGGCTATGGGCTCGTTGTCTCCGGTCAGAAGGCGGTTGAGGATACTGTTTTTGTCAAGAGTATAGGCAAGGCCCGCGTCCAAGCGCCAGTTTGCCCCTAAATCCGTCCGGTAGCTGGTGGTCCCGTAAAAGTTGGGGTTTTTCAACCTGAAATCGGAGCGGAGCGACGCGCTGTCGACATCGGCATTGCGCATTCCGATATTGCTTTCGGCGTAGGCGGCGTATGCTTTCAGCATTCCCGTTTTTCCGGTTTTGAGGCGAATGTTGGCATTGGCGCTGGTATATTCCGGGCCCCGGTAGTAGTCGGGGCGCTGCCGCACGACTTTGTTGTATAACCTCTGATTGCTGTAAGCGAGCCCGCCGCCGTAACTGCTCCGGCCCGACCTGGACAAATGCTGGAAGCCCGCTCCGAGGTTCGACGGAAATACGCTGAAATTGGCGGAGCTCTTTTCCGGCAGATCGATGCTTTCCAGGATCAGCGCGCTGCTCATGGCCTGCCCGTACAATGCCGAATAACCACCGGTGTTGAACAGTACGCCTTTAAAAAGAAACAGATTAACGCGTGCCGGCTGCATAATGCCCGGCACAGAAGCATAGTTGGGGTTCTTCATCAGCGTACCGTCCACGAACATCTTCGTTTCGTCGTTGGTACCACCACGTACAAACAGCCCCTCGCGCTCGCCTACCTGCTGTGCACCCGGGAGCGCCCGCAACGCATTGGAAATGTCGCCGCCATTGCCGGCCACGGTATACGCGTCGATAGGCGTGAGCGAAGCGCCCTTGGCCTTGTCGCTGGCCTCGAAACTGCCGGCGCTGACGGTGACTACCTCGAGGGTATTGGCAGCGTCATCGAGGACAATGGAGAGTGTAAGCGAACTGTCGGTGAGCGTTATCGTTTGCTGGTGCGTTTTGAAGCCGACCGACGAGACCAGGAGCGTCTGGGTACCACGCCGGGTTGTCGTGAATTCAAATTTGCCCAGCGAGTCGGCCACGGTGCCTGTGCGTGAGCCTTTGAAGCGGATATGGGCACCGGGAATGGCTTCGCCGAGCGGGCCGGTCACTTCGCCGTTGATGCGCGTCTGCGCCCCGGCTGTGAGGGCCAACACCAGGCCGGTCGCCGTTACGATGAGTTTGGTTGTAAATGCATTGGAAATCATGCCTTTGTTTGTTTTTTTGACCAAAGCTATATGATGTACCAATGCGTTTCAGGGCGAGTAGACGAGCCGGTCAATGCCCGCGACGAAGCGGTGAAATCCTGCGACGACTATTCGCCGGAGATATTTAGGATTTTGCGAAGATTGTCTTTATAATGCTCGCTGACGGGAATTTCGGTAGTGCCGATCATGACAAAGTCACGCTTCACGGCCGTAATTTTTTGAGCGGCCACCAGGTATGATTTGTGGGTACGGACGAATCCCGGCTCCGGCAGCTTTTCCTCCAATGCTTTGAAAGTCATGCGGGTAATAACAGGCTTCGGTGCCGAAGAGAGGTAGATTTTTACATAATCCTTTAATCCCTCGACCCAGGCGACATCGGCGGCCATTATTTTAACCAATGAATATTCGACATTCACGAAAAAATCGGGTAATGCCTTCGGCGGATTGGAATCCGGCGTTTTCTGTTTGAGTTGAAACAGTTCGTAGGCACGGTTGCAGGCTTTCAGAAAGCGCTCCATACTCACGGGTTTGAGCAGATAATCGACTACATTCAGCTCGAAACCTTCCAATGCATATTTGTCATAGGCCGTAACGAGGATCACCAGGGGAGGGTCGGGGAGGCTTTTCAGGAACTGCAGACCGCTGAGCCGCGGCATTTGGATATCGAGAAAGAGGAGGTCGATAGGCTCATTTTGTAATATTTCAATGGCTTCCATCGCATTGCGCGCCGTTTTGACCAGGGTGAGGTAGGGCACCTGCCGGATATTATCGATCAGGAGGTCGAGCACGAGTTTTTCATCATCAACGGCCAGACATCGCATCATAATAAGTTCAGATTCAGGGTTATTGTAAAAATATTATTGCGATCGTCGATAACCAGGCTGTGTTTGTCGGGGTAGATAAGTTTCAGCCTTGTACGTACATTTTCCAAGCCTATACCCGAGTGGTCGTCCTTCGCGGCGTCGGGATGGGAATCGTAGGGATTTTCAACCCTGAGCGCGAGAAGCCCGCCGGCTACCTTGAGATCGATTGAAACATAAGGTTCGTCGAGCCAGGAGGCACCATGCTTGAAGGCATTTTCCACAAAAGGGATCAGCACCATCGGTTCAATGGGCAAACCGTCGGCGTCTGTTTGAATAGCCAGCTCGATGCGCATAGCGTCCGAAAAACGCAGCTTTTGCAGTTCAATGTAACTTTTGAGATAATCCGTTTCCTGTTGCAGGGTTACCTGCGTCGCCTGGGTGTCGTACGTCATGTACCGCATGAGGTCGGCCAGGCGGATGAGCGCCCCTTCGAGCCGGTCGGACTTCTGCCTTGCCAGTGCGACCATGTTCGTCAGCACGTTGAAAAGAAAATGCGGGTTAACTTGCGACCGCAGCAATTTCAGTTCGGCGGCCACTTGTTGCGCTTCGTATTCTTTCCGTGCACGTTCTTTGCGTATTCCGTCGGTGATTCGTCGGTAGGCAATGCTCGCCGCGAAAACAAATATGGAAGGACCAAACACCAGCCCGCCCGAATTTTTCAGCATTATTTCGGGAAATAACCGGACAATGAGCTGGTATTTAACGGCGAACGAAGCCGCGATCAACGCGGCCGCGCAGGGCACATACAGCCACCAGCGCCTGCTATTGGCCAATTCGGGATAGAGATAAAATGCATTGAAATAAAAAATGGCCGCATGGATTATTCCCGCCATCACAAAAAACGCAGCCGGCAGGCCACCGATCTTGTACCCTTCACCGGCCGACGACACCAGATAAGGCAGGAGCAGAATAGTGGCCCATATGCCGATATGGACTGCAACCTCCCGTTTCTGCCGCGTGTTTAAAGATGCCATCTGAGCGTAAATCCAAATTTGCAGGAAATTGTCTGCTAATAAAAGAAATGGGCAGCTATATAAAAAACCAGGCGGAGAGAAGCTCCCCGCCTGATTCATTAATTCAAACGATATATCAGCAGTGCGTTCGGTGCCGTAATTATCGGTTGATAAGCACTTTACGGTTGACCACCCCGCCGTTTTTATGCGTGATCGTGAGGATGTACATGCCCACCGGCAGATTTTTTACATCGATGCTCTTGGACGCGGTGTTACCCGATTTGTAAACCGAAAGCCCTGTCATGCTATGCATTTCCACCGATTTAACCTGGTTCCAATCCGTGCTTTTCAGGTTCAGAACGTCTGAAACCGGGTTGGGGTAAAATTCAGATTTCAGGGCGTCTTCGCCGTAGCGGACATTGATGATCTTGCTGTATGCGAAGGTTTTGTCCGTGTCGACCATTTTCAGGCGGTAGAAGTTGTCGCCCTGGCCCGGATTCTTGTCCACAAATGTGTAGTTCACCACGGTATAGCTTTCGCCATGCGACTTTTCGGTGCCGATCGTTCTCCATTTTTTGCCGTCGGCGCTGCGCTGGACTTCGAAATGGTCGCTGTTCATTTCCTCGGCGGTGCGCCATTTCAGGGAAACTGTGTTCTCCACTTTTTCACCTGAAAAATCAATTAATGTTACCGGGAGCGAGCAGTCTTTGTAAGCGGTGAGCGTGTCCGTGCAATTGTTAAGCGTCGCCACAATGGTCGCAGTTTGCTTGCTCGGTACGCCCACAACGGTGTTCCCATTGACAGTTCCCTTGTCGGTGGTAATCACGGCCCCCGGAGTAGCTGTAAAGAAAACGGTATAAGTTTGCGGATCGGTCGAATAATCGCACTGGTACTCGGCACCGGTCAATGCGATTGTCGGTTTTGCATTGACAGTAACGGTCGCCGTCTGTCCGGAAACCGGCGTCGAAGCGCCGCCTGCTCCGCTCACCTGAGTGAGTGTGTAAACGAATGATCCCGTGGCGGCTGTCGGCACATTCACGGTTGCCGAGGTGTTGGAGCCGGTCGTGGTGACCTGCTGGTCGGGGCCGCCATTGATCTGGTACGTGAATGTGAACGGGGCTACGCCATTCACGGCCGTAAAGGTAATCACCGGCTCGGTTTCGTTTTCGCAGGCGTCGGTGCTGCCGGAGATGGTCGCCGAGAGGTTGTTGCTGACGGTTATCGTGGCGGTCTGGGACGGAGACGGCGTAAGTGTACAGCCCTGCGCGTCCGTTACCGTCACCAGCTCATACGTGAACGTGCCGATGGCAGCCGTCGATTGGCTCACGGTAGCCGTGGTGTTGACCCCGGTTGTGCTCACGGTCTGGTTCGATCCGTTGTTGACCTTGTAAGTAAATATGTAAGGCAAAGTACCGCCGGTAGCGCCGAAAGTAACCAAGGGAGCCGGTGCGCCCTGATCGACCGTCGCGCTTCCGGTCAAGGTGGAACCGGTAATCTGGTTCACTGTGAGCACGGCGGATGCCGAAGTACTATCGTTACAAGGATTTGAAACGATACAACGGTATTCGGCGAGGTTGTCGGTGGCGGGGACATTGGTCAGCGTCAGTGTCGGATCGTCGGCGGTGGGGTTTTCAGCGGTAGTGATGTCCGCAAATGAGCCGCCTGATGGTTTTTTCTGCCATTGATAAGTCGCGCCCGATTGCGAGGTGGCGACGGTAAACGAAGCGCTTGCACCTGCGCAGATGGTTTGCGCGTCGGGCTCGTCCGTGATAGGCGGCGCCGGGGTAGGGGTTACGGTTACAGTGAACGAACACGTTGGCGCCGTGCCGATCCCGTTGGAAGCCGTTACGAGCACCGTTGTCGTGCCCGCGGGAAATGCGTACGGGAACGTAATCGGATTTCCGTCGACGGTATAGGTAATGGTCGCGGCCGGACATGCGTCGGCGGTTGCTGCGAACGTCTGTGTGGACGTACAGGTACCCGCGTCGGGTGAGAAAGTCTGGTTACCCGGGCAGAAAGTGATCACCGGCGTGGAGACAACCGGGGTAATGGTCGGGTTGTTCGTGCCCGGGGTGTTCGGATCGTCGGTCAGCACACTGGCGAAGTTGCTGCCGCTGACGGTACCCTGGGTGGAGAGCTGGCAAACAGACGCCGGGATATTGTTATTGATCGTAACCCGGAATTTGATGGTCGTATTCTTGCCGGCGGGCAAGGTGAAACCGCTGCCGGTTCCGTTGACGGTCACAGTCTCTCCGGCTTGCGCGGCTTCTGTTCTGGCTGGGTTTGGTGCTGTTGCCGCCGCGGTTTCGGAAACTGCTTCCTTTTCCGGTCCGGACGACGGAATCGTCGTCGCTGCTTTGGGCGCTTCCTGTACGGGCGCTTCCATGGCAGCGATGTTTTCCAGCGAAGGTTCTTCTATAATGCCTTCGCGCAAGGTGCCGACATTGGGAACCGCGCAAGTCTGTCCGAACAGATAAGGATTGGCCGAGCCGCTCTGAACGGCACTGCCGGCAGGGGTATTTCCGCCGTTGTTCCACACATCCACAATAGTGCCGCCGGTTCCCTGCACCAGTATCGTCGTGGTGGAAGTACCCGATCGGGTGCGGTAGGCAGTAATGGCGGCAGGCTTGCTAACAGTGTTGCTGGTGACATTGGTACAGAGTTTGGAATTGTTGCCTATTGCGCCGGTTGTCACCATATCCATACCGAAGTAAATATCTCCCGAACCGGAGTCCGTCACCGTAATATTGTTGTTTTTGACATTCATATTGCTCTGTGCGCCGGAAGTGGAGGTCGTCGTCACCGCAATACCGGGAGAGTCCACGCTGGTGAGCGTATTGTTCTGGATCAGGAAAGTACCCCTCGCACCGACACCCTCGGCGGAGTGCACGATTGCCGAAACGCCCGAAGAGCCGGTTTTGTTAATCAGCGTGTTGCCGGTTACATTGCCCTCGAGGTATCCGTTCTGATAGGCGAACATGTTGAGGCCGATACCTCCGAAAAAATTACCGGTATTGCTCAGGATGTTAAACTTCAGGGTGGACGACCCAGCGGCTGCCATGTCAAAAACCCGCCCGACGCCATTGCCGACATCGACGCTGGAATTTTTGATATCCGCCTGCATTTGCGCATTTTCGTTAGCGCCCACATACACACCCACGGTGGAGTTTCTCAAGAACTTGGAATTGTTCTGTACCTTAAGTTTCATATCCGAAGTGCCGTACCCGAAAAATTGAAGCCCTGAGTTGCTTGCATCCTGAAATGTAGAGTTGTCGACCGTCAGCAGTGCCATATTGGTGTTGGTATTGCTGAAATATGCCGCCCGGCCGCCCGGATCGGTGAAGGTGGAGTTTACGATGGAGTTGGTACCGCCCGTGTTGATCGCGTAGATACAACCCTCCTCGCTCGTTTGCCCCGACGAGCCGATTGACCCGTTGGTGAAATTGAAATTGCTGCTGTTTCTCAGGTTGATTCCCTCTTGCGCCACTGTTCCGCTGATTGCTATGCGGTCCATGGTCAGGCCGTTTACATTGAAAGCATGTACGGCAGCATTGGCATTGGAGTTGTCCTGGTTGGTGGGCGTGATCCCGTCGACAGTGTTGGCGTTCGACAGGTTAATATTTTTGAGCGTGATATTCGTTGCATTGAGCAATTCGATACCACGTTGCGCGATATTCTGGATGGTTCCACCGGAACCAGGCGTCGTTCCAGCTCCTGTTACCTGAAATGTTCCGGTCGTGTTCGACAGGATCATTCCCTTGTTGCCGCCGTTGGCGTTTACGGCATTCAACGTAACCGCCAGGGCGATTCCGCCCCCAGTGCCGGCGACATCCAGCGCAGGTAGGCCCGAGGCGGTGAGCGTACCCGAGGAAATAGTCAGGTTTCCGCTGCCGGACGTAATTTTGACCGGACTGACACCGGAGCCAATACTGGAAGACACCTCGTCGAACGAAGCGGCCAGGACTTTGCCGGAGAGATTGAGTGCCGTTCCGGTGCCCGTCAGGCTGATATGGCTCGTCGTCAATGTTCCGGCGCCTGTCCCCGCGATTTTCGCACCGGCGCTGTTTCCGATGTTGATTCCGCGAATGGTGGCGGTACCCGTTGCATTGAGGACATCGCCCGAGCTACTGGTAAGGACCGGTCTTGCGCCGCCCGTCGCAGGCAGCAGGTTGGTGCCGCTCGGCGCGGGAAAGCCGGTGAGCGCAAGCAGCGATTCCGCAGCGCCTTGCCCGAAAAGTTTCTGATTATTGCGCAAGGTAATGTTGCCGTTGTAGTTCCCGCTGTACAAGAAAATGACATGTCCGTCCTTGGGCCGGTTGACTCCTCCATCGTTAATATTCTGGAATGCGGTCATCGTGTTGAACGGGCTGGCAAGTGTACCGTTTCCGCCACCGGGTGCGCTGGTATTGATGAACCATATCGCATTGTTGGCACCGTTTCCGATGGTGATCGAAACGGTAGCGGTAGAAGTCATGCCGGAGCCGTTCTGGATATCGTAAGTAAACGTGTCGGTTCCGATATAGCCGGCCGCCGGCTGGTATGTAAATGCGCCCGTCGCAGCTGCGATGGTTACCGCTCCGCCGTTGGCGGTTGTGAAATTGGAAGCGCTGCTCACGCTAAGCGCCGTGCCGGCCGGACTGACGTCGTTGGCCAGTAACCCCTGGCCGGCGGGAATGTCGATCGTGACGTTGCCAATCGTGGAATAACTGTCGTTTTGGGCGATCGGGCTGGCTTTGACGGAACCTGCCACCAGTGTCGTATTGACGTCGATGGTTTCGGTAAAAGTGGTGCCGTTGGCCGGATCAGGGCCGCTGTTGGTAATTACCACGGTGTATTCCAGTTCGTCACCGGCAGACGCACCGGCAGGACCGGTATTATTGGTGATCGCGTAGGTATTGGTAGCACTGATACCGGGTGCGAGAAGTGCCTTCGTACCCGTTTTTTTTGCGTACGGGCAAAGGGGACCCTCTCCTGCTTTTTTCTATCGGACGGATTTTCCTTTTTCGCCAGCCACTTCACTTGCGGGGCGGCGGCGTCATCAGAAATTTTGCTGACTATTTCAGCGCCGGACGCCAGCAGGACAATCCCCGTCAGGTATACGTAGAAATTTCTCATGGTTTCAGTTTGATGGGAAAAGATTGAGTCATAGGATTTTTGAGGATAATTGATCCGGCACGGGCCGGCTTACGAGAAAACTGCTTCATAGCGCGCACCATTGGAATCCGGTGCGATCGGCACAAGAAAAATGTCCATGTATTTGCCGATGGGATGTACAACCCGGTAAATCCCCTGGGCGATGGCCCGGTTCTCGCCGGTAGTCTGAAACTCCACCGAAAATGCGCCCCGTTCCAGAGGGGTGTAGCTATTCAATTCCGTTACTTTCAGAATGGTCGACGGCAGCGAAAAATCCCGGGCAAACTGAATAGTTACCGGTTGCCCCACGTACGGCAGAAAATCTGCTGCGGCTATCTGGCTTAAATCGTATGCTTCCATTCCATTAAATGATAAACTCCATTGGTTTCACTGATTGTTTTAAATCCAAGGCGGGTATACAGATTTTTGGCGGGATTGAAAGTTTCCACATGAATGCTGAGTGGCCGCCGAAGTTCGGCGGCCTTGTTCATGAGGTCTTTGAAAATACCCTGGCCTAGTCCCTGGTTCCGGTATTCCGGCAGGATACTGATGTCGATAATCCGGATACCCTTGCCCTGGAAATTTTCGTGGAGGTAAAGCCTCCCGATGGTTTTCTTCCCGGACTCGATTACCCAGAAATCGGCGCCGGCGTAGTTTTTCTGATAGTATTCATGCTGCGCATTGAACTGGCTTGAAACGAATTCCTTTTTCATTAAATCCGTCCAGTGAGGTACCCGTTCCAGTTCCTTTTCCCGTGTGCTGGAATAAATTTCCAAAAGGGCGGGGAGGTCTCGGGAGGTAACAGGCCTGAGCGTAAGAGTGGTATTGGTAAGCGTGAATTTCATTGATTTTCAGAAAACATCGGCAATTTCGATTCCGGTTTGTCAGCCGCGCGGCGGGAACACCCCTTGCAACGCGATGCAAAAATAGACCGTCAGGTATGGCATCATATTGTTGTGCGGCAGGCTTCCGCCGGCCGGCGCGATCTGGTTTGGCGCCATTTGCGTATTGGGCGCTCCGGAGGCGTATACTTTGCCTTGTGTCGACGCGGCCAGCGAGTAGCCGCCAGGGGTTTTCAGGTCGGCTGGTTCCGCCACGGCCCGGATCTGATGGTTGTGAAAGGGAATTTCGCTGTTGATCAACGACACTGTTTCAGAACCGCCCGCTTCGCCCAGGTCGTGAAGCGAAAGGCCGGGCCCTTGCCCCGGGTGCATAGGAGCGGACCCCTGTAAATCCGGCAATGCAAAGGTGGATTTGCCATTGCCTCCGTAGGTTGTGCCGAGAAGTGAAAACAATGCGGTGTTTTGCGAAAGCGGCAAAATCTGCCCATCGCACCAGGCCCAGCCTTTGGGCGCAAAATTGAACGGGAATATTCTTATTTCTGCTACGAAAGGATCCATGATAGTCGATTGAGGTTTAACGGTTCGGGTTTCATTTACGGACTAGGTCTGAGACGGGTAGATCCCGAATAGCGAAATGATGAAATTGATACAGAGATAAGGCTGAAAATTGGTGTGAGGCTGGCTTCCGCCGTTTCCGGATACGCTATTGGTGGCCATCAGCGCCGACGGCGGATCGGAGAAAAAGACGTTGGTGGTAGTGGAAACGCCCAGTATCGCATTGGCCGGACTCGGGACGTCGGCAAGGTTGTTGGACGCCACGAAACCGTGCGAGTGGCTGGGAATTTGCTGGACCGTCAGGGTTACTTCCTCTACACCGCCGGTTTCTGCCAGTATATAATTGCCGCCCCCGCCTGTTCCCTGGTGAATGGGAATACGCCCCCCGGAGGTCCGGAAGTGCAAAAGTGCTTTGTCCGTCCCCGCCGTAAGTAGTGCCGATCAGGTTAAAAAGCGTGTCGTTCTCGGATATGGGGAGCAGTTGTCCCTCGCAGAACATCCACCCCGCGGGGGCGAAATTCCCTGCAAACATCCTGATTTCTCCCACGTATGGTTGTGCCATATTGATTAATATTTCAGGTTAAAAAAGAATAGAAAACGGGCCGGACGGCTAGTTCGCGCTTGGAAAAATCCCTTGCAATGCAATGCAGAAGCTGAGGGTAAGGAACGGCTGCATGTTTATGTGGGGCTGGCTTCCTCCGACATTCGCCACTGTCGCCGGATTGAGCGTCACCAGATTGCTGTTGCTGCTCGTGTAGAGGAAGTTAGGCTGCGTGTTGGAAAAGTAGTTGCTCGTCGGGTTATTGCTGTTCGTAACCGATGTATTATCTATGGCTGAAACGAAGTGAGTGTGCAACGGTAACTCCTGAATATTAAGGGTGTGCGCCGCTTCGCCGGCACGTTGCCCCAGGGTGTGGCCGTTGCCTACATGAATGGGCGTTCTTCCCCTGAAATCGGGCAATGCAAAATTGGATCTGCCATCGCCGCCGAAGGTTGTGCCAAGCAGAGAAAACAATGCCTGGTTTTGACCAATGGGTAAAAGCTGTCCATTGGTGAATGCCCAGCCCTTGGGAGGGAAGTTGAAACTGACCATTCGGATTTCTGCTAGAAATGGTTCTGCCATAGAAGAAATAGTTTAGATTGATGGATGGATTATTACAGATCGGCAAATAGCAGCCGGAGCCGCCCCATGCCGGGTAAGTAGCGGAAAATCAGCTTTGCGGAGAAAGCGGCCCGTGCGTCACGAATGCGAGACCAGGAAAGTGAGTGTAGAGCGGCAGAATAAAAAGCGTAGAAGTTCTTTTCATGTTCGGAGGTGCGTTTAGGTTAGGTTTTTGTAAAATTAGTACTTCAATATTAGCGATATATCATCATTTATATGAGATATATTACGATTTAAATGAAAGAAATTACTAAACGGTAATAGTTATTCTACGTATAGCGCTATTCAGCGATACACTGATTTTCTAGTAATAGGTTGGTACTGAATATAGTGGGACGGGTTTAGCTGGGAAAAAAAAGTTATTAAGGGAAGAGCCGCGCAGAACCGGCGGCCATTAGCCCCGCGACTCATTTTTTTGTGAGATATTCAAATACCGCATGTTAAGAATGAGGGCCGTGTGCCTTTATTGGCTGATCACACTTTCCTAATCCCGGTATTTATGAGTCCACGCAGGCTACTTTTTCCCGCAATTCTTGCATGTTCGCTCACGATTGCACGCGCCCAGCACTATGTGGTAAGCGAAAACAAACATTTCCTGCTTAAAGACGGCAAACCGTTTTGCTGGCTCGGCGACACCGCCTGGGAGCTTTTTCACCGCCTCAGCCGTCCCGATGCCGATTATTATCTCCAAAAAAGGGCCGAACAGGGCTTTACGGTAATCCAGGCGGTGGTCCTCGCCGAGTTCGACGGCTTGGAGGTACCGAATGCGTATGGCGAAAAACCGCTGATCGGCAACGATCCCGCCCGGCCGAACGAACGCTATTTCACACACGTAGACTATATTATCGACAAAGCGGCATCCTACGGGCTCACGATTGCGCTACTGCCCACATGGGGCGACAAGGTTTTTAAAAACACCTGGGGTAAAGGCCCGGAAATATTCAACGAAAGCAATGCCGGGACCTACGGTAAATGGCTCGGCAACCGCTATAAATCGAGGCCGAACCTGATATGGGTGCTGGGAGGCGATCGCCAGCCGCGGAAAGACAGCCGGGACGTCGAAATATGGCGGGCAATGGCGGACGGTATCGCCGAAGGGGTTGGCGGCCACGACAAGGCGCTGATAACCTATCACCCGCAGCCCAACAGAGAAGGTTCCAGCGAGTGGTTCCACAGCGACGAGTGGTTCGATTTCAATATGTTCCAGACCGGCCATTGCCGCGATACACCTGTTTACGAATACATTCAGCGGGCTTATAATCGTATGCCTGCCAAGCCGGTTATCGACGGGGAGCCCATTTACGAGGATCATCCGGTTTGTTTCAACTCAAAGGAAAACGGCACGTCCAGCGCATACGACGTCCGAAAGTCGGCCTATCTCGATCTTCTCGCCGGGGCATTCGGGCATACATACGGCTGTCATGACATCTGGCAAATGTATGCGCCGGACCGGGAAGCCGTGAATGGCCCGCACGTATTCTGGCAGCAAGCCCTCGACCTTCCGGGGGCCCTGGAAATGAAGTATGTCCGCAGGCTCATCGAATCCCGCCCTATGATAGACCGCGTTCCCGACCAGTCGGTGGTTGCCGAAAACGCGTTGCCCGCCGCCGACCGCGTGCAGGCCGCGCGCGGCAAGGATTACCTCTTCATTTATACGGCCTCGGGGAAACCGTTTTCGGTGAATCCCGGAAAAATTTCGGGCACCAGCCTCGATGCGTTCTGGTACGACCCCCGTACAGGGAAAGTCAGGGATGCGGGGAAGTTCGATAACAAATCGGTAAACCGGTTTATTCCGCCTACTTCGGGTTACGGGCACGACTGGGTGCTTGTCGTGGATGACGAGGCGAAACGTTACCCCAGGCCGTGACCGTCATTATTTTGGGCTATTGCAGTAATTCATGTTTAAATTTTACTTAATAAAGAAATTCGATCATTCTTAGCACTCATTTGTACATTGGCTAACCGATGGAGCAGGAACTGGAACTTTGGAAAAAATTCAAGAATGGCGACGCGGCCGCTTTTGAAGAGATGATCCGGGGGGAGTTCCGTGCGTTGTTCGAATATGGCTCGCGTTTTATCCACGATCGCGACACGTTGAACGACTGCATTCACGACCTTTTCGCCTCGCTCTGGGACCGCCGGCGTTTTCTGGCCGATACCGACAGGATCAGGCCCTATTTGCTGAAAAGCCTCCGGAACCGCCTGCTGAAAGAGATCGATCGGGCGCATTCGCTGACACCCTTCGAGAGCTGGCACGAGAGCGGCCATGTCGAAGAGGATACCGAAAGCAGGCTGATCTCCACCGAAACCGACGAACGTCGCCGGCGGCAGATCGGCATGGTACTGCATTCGCTGACGCCCAGGCAGCGCGAAATTATCCATCTCAAATTTTTTGAAAATCTTTCTCACGAGCAGATCGCCGGGGTACTCGATATCTCGCGACCGGCCGTCGCCAATCTCCTTTCTCAGGCATTGCGGCTCTTCCGCGACAAATGGCAAACCATCCTGTCGTCCTTTTTAATTGTACTAATATTCTGATTATCAGATATTTATATATATTAATGTAAATATCCGGAAAGAATCTTCGGTTTTTTCGATGATGATTCGGGCATTTGCCGATTATCTTTTTGTAAATACGCCAAATGGTGTTTTTGTATGAAATATTATAAAGATTACGATCTGGAAGACTTCCTGCAAGACGAGAGCTTCCGTCGCTGGGTAACCGGAGAGGCGGAGGCTACGGAGGGTCTTTGGGAAGAGATCGTTCGCCTCTATCCGGATAAAAGGGTGATTATGCGGCAAGCCCGGGAGCTCATTCTCGCGTGGCAGGAGCCTGTTGCAATCGTCACTGACCAACAGTTGGAAGATCAGGTACAACGCATTCTGCATACCACCCGCACGAAGCGGCCCACCGGGCAGCTAAGGTTGCGGAGGTGGTTGTCGGTAGCGGCGGTAGTAACCCTGATTGCCGGTTTTGGGGGCGCTTTTTTCTGGAAACAATACCGAGGAACCGACACGCCGGGTGGAAGCGCGGCATATGTGCCGCCGACATCCGGAGCGCTGAAAGAGGTTGCCAACACAGGGAAAAAGCCCATGAAAGTTGCATTGCCCGACGGCAGCAGGGTAAGCCTGGCGCCTTCGGCAAGGATCAGCTACGCAAGCCGGTTCGTACGTGAGAAAAAGCGCGAAGTATATCTTTCGGGAGAAGCGTTTTTTGAAGTGACCAAGGACCCGCAGAATCCTTTCTTTGTGTATGCCAACGGGCTCGTAACGCGCGTGCTGGGCACCAGTTTCGTTGTCAGGGCCACCGATACGAACGTAGAGGTGCTCGTGCGGAGCGGGAGGGTATCGGTACTGCCGTTGAAAGACCTGGAAAACCCCGGGGAACGCAATACCGAACTGCTGCTGACGCCCAACCAGCAGGCGATTTTTTCCGTGAAAGACAACCTGGTTTCCAAATCCATCACCCATATGCCGCTGGAACTGATCAAGCCGGACCAGGACGCGGGGTTTGTATTTGAGAACCAGCCCGTAAGCAAGGTTTTCTCGGTATTGGAGAAAGTTTACGGGATTCCGATTGTGTACGACGCCGCGGTGATGGAGAAATGCTCGCTCCGTGTCGAACTCAGCAACGAACCTTTTTTTACCAAACTCGATATCATCACGCAAACCCTGGGGGCCACCTACCGCGTCAGCGACGGACAGGTGGTGATTTCCAGCGAAGGTTGCAGATAACATTCATTTTTGACTTGACCCATTCATCCTAAACCCTTACCGCATGATTAAATACCGATTATAACAAGCAAAAAGCCGGGAACGGGTCCAGCGTTTCCGGCTTTGAAAATTCCCCTTGATTTAAGCGAAACTTAAAGCTCCCGCTATGGGAGCGAGGAAGGTCTTTGTCGTTTGTGAACACTCAAAAACCATCGTAAAAGTATGAAAAAAAATAGTTTACCATTTAAATATTTGGTAGCTGCGATGAAAGTTACATGCATACCATTTCTGGTGTCCCTCTTTTTTCAGAGCCTGGCCCTGGCCAATGACGGCGTAGCCCAGGAAATCCTGAACCGGGAGGTGACGCTGCAAGCGAAGCAACAGGACCTGAAACAGGTGCTGACAACGCTTGAAAAGAATGCCAAAGTGAAGTTTTCATACATTCCGTCCCTGATTTCCAACCAGAAAGTAAGTATTGAAGCATCCAACGAAAAGCTGAGCAAGGTTTTGAAAGACCTGCTTGCGCCCCTGCAAATCCATTACTCGGTGTCGGGCAATTACATTATACTGATCCGCAAGCCCGACGAATCGTTTTCCGAATCCCCCAAGTTGTTTGAACCGGTGCCCTTGCCTTACCTGCATCGGGTGGATATTGCCGTTAAAGGAAAGGTGACAGGCTCCGATAACGCGGCAGGGCTGCCCGGCGTGAGCGTGGTGGTGAAGGGGACGCAACAAGGGGCCATCACCGGCGGCGACGGTAGTTTCGAACTGGTCGTACCCGACGACAAAGCGGTGCTGGTGTTCAGTTTTGTAGGCTATATTTCGCAGGAAATCCCGGTGAGCAACCGGTCGGTGATCAATGTAGCGCTCGATCCGGATATCAAGGCGTTGAGCGAAGTGGTGGTGACCGGCTATACCACGCAGTCGAGAAGGGACATTACCGGTTCTGTAAGCGTGATCGACGCGGAAAAACTGCTCTCGGTGCCAGCTACCAACCTCGCGCAGCAGTTGCAGGGGCGTGCGGCGGGCGTGACCGTAGGCACGGACAATACGCCCGGCGGCGGTGTGGCCGTGCGTGTGCGCGGGTACGGAACCCTGGGTAACAACGACCCGCTCTACATTATCGACGGCGTTCCGACGAAGGGTAACCTCAATACGATCAATCAGAACGACATCGAGTCGATCCAGATACTGAAAGATGCTTCCTCGGCTTCCATTTACGGCTCGCGGGCAGCGAACGGGGTGGTGATCATCACGACCAAAAGAGGGAAGTCGGGCGTGCCGAAACTGACGTTCGACGCCTATTTCGGTGTGCAGAAACTGGCCAAAACGATGGATTTGCTGAACACCCGCGAATATGGCGAATATCTCTGGCGCAGTAAAAAGAATGCGAACGTTGTGAACCCGGCGACCGGCAACCCCGAGCATTCGCAATACGGCAACGGGCCGGAGCCGGTTATTCCCGACTACATCATCCCCGACGGCGCCTCGGAAGGCGATCCGCGCGTAAACCCGGCCAATTACAGCTACGACCGCTATACCGACCCGCAGTTCGGAAAAACCAAATTTTCCATCACGAAAGCCAACAAGCAGGGCACCGACTGGATGCGCGAGGTTTTCGACGACGCGCCTATTCAGAACTACCAGTTGGGCGTTTCGGGGGGCTCGGAAGTGAGCCGCTACTCGTTTTCGGCCAATTATTTCAATCAGGCGGGCATTTTGCTTTACAATGGTTATCAGCGCTATTCGGTCCGGGCCAATACCGAGTTTACCATCAAAAAGAAACTCCGCATAGGGGAAAATTTACAGGTTGCCTATGGAAAACGGCAGGGTAACTATGGCAATAACAGCGAAACAAGCCAGGTTTCGAATACTTACCGTGCGCAGCCGATCATTCCGGTGTACGACATCGGAGGCAATTTCGCGGGCACGCTCGGAAGCAATCTCGGCAATGCGAACAACCCCGTGGGGCAGCTGGTACGCAACAAAAACAATGGTTACAAGGACCTCAGGCTTTTCGGTAATGCCTATGCGGAGTTCGACATCCTTAAAAACCTTACCGCAAAGACCAGCTTCGGCCTCGACCTGACCGCTTCCGCCGGAAAATATTACACCCCGGTAGAAATCGAACTCGCGCACGGGACCAATGTGAACAGCCTGAGCGAAAACAGGAGCTACGGCTATTCCTGGACCTGGACCAACACCCTTACTTATGATAAAACCTTCGGCGAGTCGCACCATTTGAATGCATTCGTCGGCCTGGAATCGATTGATTCCTACGGCGATTTCGTGAATGCCTATCGCCAGGGCTTTTTCTCCAACAATATCGACCTGCGCTATATCGACGCGGGTAACCCTGCAACGGCAACCAACAGCGGGTACGCCTCGTCATCGTGGTCGTTGTTCTCGTATTTCGGTCGGGTAGACTACGCATTTGACGACAAATACCTCGTTCAGGCTACTTTGCGGCGGGATGCTTCCTCCCGTTTTCAGGCGGCATCGCGCTATGCGACATTTCCGGCGGCGAGCATAGGCTGGCGTATCTCGAAAGAGAGTTTTATGTCCGGCGTCGATTTTGTGAGCGACTTGAAAATCCGTGCGGGCTGGGGACAAACGGGTAACCAGGAAATTGGAGATTTCAATGCCTATTCCACCTACCAAAGCAATCCGAACAGCAGCGGCTACGGGCTGGGCAGCAGTCCGATCGGGTATATGCAGGGCTTCGACCTCGGGCGTTTCGGCAATCCCAACGCTAAATGGGAGACGACTACGACGGTCAACGTGGGTATCGACGCCAATTTGTTCAAGGGAAAGTTTGACCTCAGTCTGGACGTGTTCGACCGGCAAACCAGGGATTTGCTGTATACCAAAGCATACGACCCCAGGCTCGGCGACGCCGCCATTCCTGCCCAGAATATCGCTTCCATGCAAAACAGGGGCGTCGACCTGGGCCTGAATTATCAGGACCACGCATTGGACGGCAGGCTTACTTACAGCATCGGCGTGAACTTCTCGACTTACCGGAACAAGATCGTCGCCCTCGACCCGCAGAATCCCGACGATTTCCTTCCCGGTTTCTCGCTGCGGACGCCGCCCGTTACCCGCTCCATTGCCGGACGGCCCATCTCGTCGTTTTACGGCTACATCATCGACGGTATTATGCAGAACGAGGAAGAAGTGCAAAACCATGCGAAATTCCCTGGCTACTACGATTCCAACATTTACATCGACGGCAAGCGTACACAGGGCGTGGGCAAGTTCAAATACCGCGATGTGAACGGCGATGGAATTATCAACGCTCAGGACCAGACTTACATCGGCAACCCGCATCCCGATTTTACCTATGGGGTGAACCTGAATGTGGGGTATAAGAACTTCGATCTGGCCATTTTCGCGCAGGGGGTACAGGGCAACGACATTTTCAACCATGTGCGTTACTGGACGGATTTCGAAGTGTTCCAGGGAAACCGCTCGAAAAGAATGCTCTACGATTCGTGGCGGCCCGATAACCCGGATGCCAAACTGCCGATTCTGGACGCGAACGATGCCCAAAGCGGCGAGCCTTCGACCTATTTTGTGGAGGATGGCTCTTACCTGCGCTTCAAGAACATTCAGTTGGGGTACACGCTGCCCAAATCGGTTTTATCCAAAATCGGGGCCGATCATCTGCGGATATACATTCAGGGACAGAATCTGCTGACTTTCACCAAATATACCGGCCTGGACCCCGAGATTAACCTCCGCAACTTCAACAGCGGCTCCGACCGCCAGATTGGCGTGGATGAGGGTGTTTATCCCACTCCCAAATCGTTCATCGTTGGTATTAGTCTTGGTTTTTAAAATCGATTCATATGAAAAAGATATTCATACCGGTCCTGTTGCTCATTGCTACTTCCTGCGGGGACGATTTTCTGGAAAAAAGGCCGCAGGGGCAGTATAGTCCCGACATTATTCTTACCACTTCGGGCATCGAAGGCGCACTCGTGGGCGCGTATGCGTTGCTCGACGGCATCGGCACGAGCGGCGTCACCTCGTGGCACGGCGCGGTTTCCAACTGGATATTCGGAAGCGTCGTGTCGGACGACGCCTATAAAGGTTCCGACGCCGGCGACCAGCCGGAGCAGACGTTCCTGGAACGTTACGTCTGGCTTTCGACCAACACCCATATTTACGGCAAATGGCGCACATTGTACGACGGCATTGCCCGTGCGAACGACGTCTTGAAATCATTGCCCAAAGTGCAGGGCCTTTCCGACGCCCGCAAAACACAGATCATGGCCGAGGCCCGGTTCCTGCGCGGTCATTACCATTTCGAGGCCAAGAAGATGTGGGGCAATATTTCGTACCTCGACGAGCAGACCTGGGACCCGGAAAATCCCGAAAGTGTGCTCGTGCCGAATACCGAAGACGCCTGGCCGAAGATCGAGGCGGATTTTCAGTTCGCGGCGGAAAACCTGCCGATAGCGCAAACCGAACCGGGCCGTCCGACCAAATACGCGGCTTATGCCTACCTGGGGAAATGCCACATGTACCAGGGTTTCCCGAAGGGCCAGCCCAATATCCAACACCTCACTGCCGCGAAAGAAGCGTTGTTGCAGGTCGTCAACAGTGGAAAATACAAGCTGGTGGACCGTTTCCATGACAACTTCGCCGCCGAAACCCGGAACAATGCCGAATCGGTTTTTGAAGTACAATATACCGTCACGGCGGCCGACGGTTCGGGCGGGAATGCGGGCGATGAGCTTACCTATATGTACCCGAATGGGCCGGGAGGCTGCTGTGGCTTTTTCCAGGCGTCGCAAAATCTGGTAAACGCCTACAAAACCGATGATAAGGGCCTGCCGCTGATCAAGAGTTTTAATGATTCGAATGTCAAAAACGACGAAGGCTTGCTGTCCTCCGCACCATTCGAGCCTTATACCGGCCGATTGGACGCGCGCCTCGACTGGACTGTGGGCCGCCGGGGTATTCCCTATATCGACTGGGGCATTCACCCCGGGCGGTTCTGGATCCGCGACCAGTCGTACGCGGGGCCTTATTCATCCAAAAAGCAGATCGTAAGCAAGGCGGAATCGGGCAAGACCGGTAATCCGCGCCTGAGCACCAATAACTATCGCCTGATGCGCTACGACCATGTATTATTGTGGCTCGCCGAATGCGAGGTGGAGCTTGGTAACCTCGAAAAAGCCCGGGAATATGTGAATATGATCCGCAAGCGCGCCGCGAACCCGGACGGTTTTGTGAAAACCGACGACGGAAAACCTGCGGCGAATTATGTGGTAGGGGTTTACAATGAACCCTGGAAAGACGCAACCGCCGCGCGCGATGCGGTGCGCTTCGAAACGCGCCTGGAATTTGCGATGGAAGGCCACCGGTTCTTCGACCTCGTTCGCTGGGGAATCGCGGCGCAGGTGCTGAATGCCTATCTCGAAAAAGAAAAAAATCTCCGCACCTATCTCAGCGGCGCCAAATTCGAAGAAAAGCACCAATACTATCCGATTCCCCAGCAAGCCATTGTGTACAGCACAAAAAATGGCAAAGCCACATTGACACAAAACACAGGCTATTAGCCATTTACATCCCCTTGCCGTCGACTTAAGTCGACGGCAATAGGGGGAAATTTATTAAATTAGGATTAAGAAAATGGAAAATAGGACTGATTTGTGCTTTTTAAGTTGTTATTCGCCGAAATTTGCCCGTTAGTATAAGATTCTTGAATGATGTTGAATTCGTGGTTTAAATATTCTTCGCTGGTCGCTGTCACCGGGTTCTTTTTCATGTCGTGTGAAAAAAGGGTCGATTTGCCGGACGACGTAGCCGCCGAAATGAACACGCTGGTGGCGCCTGTCGACTATACTTACGATGTGAAACCGATCCTTTCCGACCGTTGTTTCGCCTGTCACGGGCCCGATGCCAATCACCAGAAGGCGGGTTTGCGCCTCGACGTGGCCGAAGTGGCTTATAAAAAGGAAGCGGAAAGCGGTTTGAAGGCCATTAAGCCAGGCAAACCCGGCAATAGCGAGCTGGTGCACCGGATTCTCTCCGCCGATCCGGATATCGTCATGCCAACGCCGGAGTCGCATTTGTCGCTTACGGCACGCGAGAAGGCTATTCTAATCCGCTGGGTGGAAGAAGGGGCCGAGTACAAACCGCATTGGGCATTTACCAAAGTGGAAAAACCCGCAGTGCCCAGGGTTAAGAACGAGGCGTGGGTACGTAACGACATCGACCGGTTTATTCTTAAAAAACTGGAAGACAAGAATATCAGGCCTTCACCGGAAGCCGCTAAAACTACCTTGTTGCGTCGCGTTTCGTTGGACCTGACCGGCTTGCCGCCGACACCGGAAGAAGTGAAAGCCTTTGTGAACGATAAATCGCCGAATGCCTACGAAAAGGTTGTCGATCGCTTGCTGGCGTCGCCGCATTACGGAGAGCATATGGCAGTGCCCTGGCTGGACGCCGCGCGCTACGCGGATACGCACGGGTACCAGGACGACGGCCTGCGCACCGCCTGGCCGTTCCGCGACTGGGTGATCAATTCGTTCAATAAAAATCAGCCTTACGACCAGTTTGTAACCTGGCAACTGGCGGGCGACTTGTTACCCAACCCCACGCGCGACATGATGGTAGCAACCGCATTCAACCGTATGCACCAGCAGAGCCAGGAAGGAGGCATTATTCCCGAAGAATATCGCACCGCCTACGTTTCGGACCGCGTAGATACATTTGGCAAAACATTCCTCGGCCTGACGGTCGAATGTGCCCGCTGCCACGACCACAAGTACGACCCGATCAGCCATAAGGATTACTATTCATTGTACGCATTTTTTAACAACAATGACGAAAACGGCCAGATCCCGTACAATGGCGAGGCGAGCCCGGCTATCACGCTGCCGACGCCGGAGGCCGAAGCGAAATTGAAATACATTCACGACAATCTGGCAAAAGAGCGATCGGCCATGACGGCCAATGCGGCCAGTTACGAACGCAGTTTCCAGCAATGGCTGACAACTGCCCGGATGGCGCCGGAAAAGGCATTACTTCCCGAGAAAACCGATTTGCTGGGCCATTTTACGTTTGACGAACCGGCCGGAAAGGAGTTTGCGAATCTCGCCAATCCGAAACATAAAGCGACTGCCGAAGGAGACGATAGCCTGTCGAATATGGCTTCCCGCAACGGCCGTATCGGCAAGGCGCGGTATATTTTCGGGGAGAATGCCGTGAGTTTCGGGGACAACTTCGCATTCTTCGAGCGTAACCAGCCTTTCAGCATCAGTATCTGGCTTAATCTGCACGATCCGGCGGTGAGCGGTTCGCTGGTGCATAAGTCGAACGGGGTAATGAACGGCTATCGCGGATGGAATGTGTTCCGGGAAAAGGATGGTCGCATCCGGTTGACGATCAGCCATGTGTGGCCGGAGAACGCCATTGAAATACAAACCGTCGACAAGTTCCCGATGAACAAATGGACGCAGCTGGGCTTCACCTATGACGGTATGAGCAGGGCAGCGGGGCTTAAACTTTATGTTAACGGCCAGCAGGCGAAGGTTACCGTGCATAACGACCACCTGACGGAAAGTATATTGTATGGAAAGAATAAAACCAACTGGTACGTCGACCGGCTGAATATCGGGCGGCTGTCGGACCAGCGGACTAAGAATTTCGAGGTCGACGAATTCCGTATTTACACCCGTGCGATCAGTCCGCTAGAAATGCAGGGGCTTTTCACATTGAAAAACGAACTGCTGGCCGCATTGAAAACGCCCGCGGCGCAGTTAAAGCCCGCACAGCTCGCTTCATTGAGGGATTATTATCTCACCAACATCGATGCCGGCTACAAAAAGCAGATTGCCGCAAGTCTGGCGTTGATCGGAGAGGAGACGGAAATCATGGACAAGCAGATAGACGTGATGGTCATGAAGGAGCGCAAATATCCCCGCAAGACCTTCATCCTCAACCGGGGAGCCTATGATGCACCGGGCAAGCCGGTCACGATGGATACACCGGATGCATTCTTCAAGATACCGAAAGAATACCCCCGCAACCGCCTTGGACTGGCTAAATGGTTGCTCGATAAGGACCATCCGCTGTTTACCCGCGTGACCGTGAACCGCTTCTGGATGATGTATTTTGGTAAAGGGATTGTCATTTCGAGCGACGATTATGGTAACCAGGGCGAATTGCCGACGCACCCCGAACTGCTGGATTACCTTGCGGCGCGTTTCCGGGAATCGGGCTGGAATGTGAAAGCGATGCAAAAGCTGATCGTAACGTCGGCCACTTACCGCCAATCGTCCAGGATCGATCCGGACAACAAAGATCTGGACCCTGACAACCGGTTATACGCGCGAGGCCCAAGCTACCGCATGAGTGCGGAGCAGATTCGTGACAATGCATTGGCATCCAGTGGCTTGCTCACACGCAGGATCGGGGGCAAGAGCGCCTACCCGTACCAGCCTGCGGGGCTATGGGAAGCGCTGGCGACGCGTAACGAGGTGACTTACAAGCAGCAGCACGGCGATTCACTTTACCGGCGGAGCCTCTACACAATCTGGAAACGCAGTTCGCCGCCGCCGATGATGCTCAACTTCGACGCCGCCGAACGGCATTTCTGCATCACGAAAAGGCAGAAAACCAGCACGCCGTTGCAGGCGTTGGTAGTGATGAACGACCCGCAATTCGTGGAAGCGTCGCGCGTGCTGGCACAGCATATGCTGAAAAACGGCCGGACCATCGACGAGCAGATCGACTACGCGTTCACCGCATTGACGAGCCGCCTGCCCGATCCGAAGGAAAAAATGGTGCTGAAAGAGTTGTACGACGAAGAATTGAAGGATTTCAGCCACAATCCGAAACGAATGAAGTCGATTCTGGCAGTCGGCGAATATCCTGTCGACAAAGCCCTCAACCCGGCGCAGTTAGCCGCCGGCACCATCGTGGCCAGCACGGTGATGAATTTCGACGAATTTTTGATCAAGCGATAAAAATCAAAGCAATGAGCCTATACAGAGAACTTGAAAACCACGTTCACGAGCAATTGAGCAGGCGTAATTTCCTCTCGAAAACGAGCCTTGGACTAGGTGCGGCAGCGATGGCGTCGCTTTTGAATGCAGACAATTCGCTGGCCAAAAAAGCAGGGGAGAAAATCCCCGAGGCCGCCGGGTTGCCGGTCGGCCACCCGCATTTCGCCCCGAAAGCCAAACGGGTAATCTATTTGTTTCAAAGTGGCGCCCCGTCGCAACTGGAACTGTTCGACTACAAGCCCAAACTGGAAGAAATGTGGGGCAAGGACCTGCCCGAGTCGGTGCGGAAAGGCCAGCGCCTTACCGGCATGACGGCCGGGCAAAGCAGCTTTCCGCTGGCCGCTTCGAAATACAAATTCCAGCGGTATGGGGATAATGATATGATGATCAGTGAGTTGATGCCGTACACATCAGGCATCGTGAACGACGTCACATTTATTCGCTCCATGTTTACGGAGGCCATCAACCACGATCCGGCCGTTACGTTTTTCCAAACGGGCAGCCAGCAGGGTGGCCGGCCTTCCTGGGGCTCGTGGGTAAGCTACGGGCTCGGCTCGGACAACCAGAATATGCCGGCGTTCGTGGTACTGCTTTCCAAAGGCCGCAGCGGCGACCAGCCTCTGTACGCCAAACTCTGGAGTAATGGTTTTTTGCCGTCCATCCATCAGGGGGTGGTATTCCGCTCCGGCCCCGACCCGGTTTTTTACCTCAACAACCCCGAAGGGATCGACCGCACAAGCCGCCGCAGAATGCTTAATTCATTGGCCAAATTGCAACAGGGGCAATTCGAAAAGCTGCTCGACCCGGAGATCAATTACCGGATGGCGCAATATGAAATGGCGTACCGCATGCAAACCGCCGTGCCGGAGACGATGGATATTTCCAAAGAACCGGACTATATTTTCGATATGTATGGTGAAGATTCGCGCAAGCCCGGCACATTTGCGGCCAACTGCGTGCTGGCGCGCAAACTGATCGAAAAGGACGTGAAATTCGTGCAGTTGTACCACCAGGGCTGGGACCAGCACGGTAACCTGCCCAACGATATCAAGATTATGGCCAAAAGCGTCGATCAGGCATCGGCCGCATTGATCAATGATCTGAAACAACGCGGGCTATTGGATGAAACGCTGGTAGTTTGGGGCGGCGAATTCGGTCGGGGCGCGTATTCGCAAGGTAAACTCACGCGTGACAACTACGGCCGTGACCATCACCCGAGAAGTTTCACGATCTGGATGGCCGGTGCCGGTGTCAAAAAAGGATTCGTGTACGGGCAGACCGACGATTTTGGTTATAATATCATCAAAGACCCGGTGCATGTGCATGATTTTCAGGCTACCGTGATGTATTTGATGGGCATCGACCACGAGCAGCTCGTATTTAAGCATCAGGGGCGGCGATACCGCCTCACGGACGTGCACGGCAAGGTTGTGAAGCCGCTTTTGGCTTGATATGGAGAAATGAAAGGACGCTCGCTCGGACGTCCTTTTGTTTTAACATCAACCAGCGAGCCATTGAAACACCGCTTTTACCGCCGAACTGATGTTCCATATCGAAAACAGCCAGAACATGGCGGCCATTCCGGCAAAGACATAAACAAACAGGTAATTGCCTTGCAGGTGCACATTGTCGGGGTCATTGGGATCATAATAAAGTGTCACTTCTTCGCCGACCTGGTAGGCGGGCGGGTTACGGGCTTCCGAACTGTGAAAGACATGCCACGTGCCGTCCTTTTTTATATAACGGATCGAAGGCGCCAGCGGATATTCGCGCGGCTTCAGACGATGCAGGTCGATTACGACGCCTTTGGTTTCGATGCCATTTTCAACCAGGTTACGGTTGTTACGGTAAATAGTATACGAAATGATCGCAAACACTGCCCCGATTGTGAAAAACAAAAGAATGAACAGCGCGAAGCCCGGTACTTCCTTACTCGTTTCCATTGTTGTTCCGCGGGTTAAAGCCATTGGTAAATCTCCTTCAATGTGCCTTCGAATTGCCTGGGCGGCGTGCCGGAGGAATTAGCGAACGGATAAGTGCCGCGGACCGCGGTGCCGGCGCCTGTTTTCAGGTTTAGGCGGAGGTGACAATACTCCCGGCCCGGATAGAGCCGCGTTTTCATTTCAACGGTCGAATCGTCGATCCAGTTGACCTCGTCGGCACTCCACGTGGACGGCATATCAAAAATCAACTGGTTGTCGGAAACCCGGTAAATACCCGGCTCGGTGACCCAATGGCTCATGCGCACTTCATAGGCGCCGAAACGGACAGTGTAAGTGTTTTGCGGTGATGGGACTTCGTCGGTCATGAACAGAGGAAATAACGAGTATGCTTGATATCTGTAAGTTACCTGGCCCTGGCGAGCAGGTTAATGATGATCCAGAAAATGAGCAGCACACCGGCCACGATTCCGGCCCATTTGAGAACCGGCACGGCATACGTTCTGAATTTGATAAACAGCGTTGTCCCGATCATGCCCAAAAACAGGAAGAACGCGCCAAAGATAACCATCATCATGAACATCGTTCCGACCCCCGAATTGCGGGAATCTTGGTAGTCGATAGCAACGCAGAAACGGTTGCTGACCGACACGATGCCGATCAGACCGGCAACGCCTATACGCAGCATCCACCAGCCGAGGCCGCCGTGCGACCAATACAATGGCACAAAGGAAAGGATGATAGCGGAAAAAAGGATATACCAGGCAAGGCTTTCCAGGCGTGCATTGCCGGCCTCGGTAGGAGGCTGGTTGGGCGCCACCAGCAGCAGCGTAACGGTGTACATTAAAAGCCAGGAAAGTTCAGGACCGAGGAGAAACGTTGTAATGCGGTTAATATGCATGGTCAGAACGGCTTGTAATCCTTCACGCCGGTTTGAAGATCCGCCAGCAGTGCTTTGAGTTTGGCGTCGAGCTCGGCGGCAGTGGCCTTATGCTCGTTTTTCTGGCTGAAAATTTCCAGAGATACCGGGCGGCCGCCATTCCCGTCCAGATATTCCACATTGGCCAGCGATGCGCGGTATTTGCGGTTGGCGCATTCGACGGACAGCACGTAGGCAAATTTGTACACACCGCCTGCGCTGTTTTCCGATCTCGGGACAACGACCGTGATGTAGCCCTGCGTTACGAGGTCGCCGGTTTCCTTATCGTCGACGAGCGTCTTATTGTCCGGCGCCGACTGGCTTACCCACAGGCGGGCGCGTCTGAAAATATCGGTCAGGGAAACGCTGCCGCAATCGACCGTTTCGGTGTAGGCAATTTTACCGTTTATAGCTGGCAGGATGGAAAAAGCGTGCGAGATGCCTGTCATGCATGCGAGCACGACGATCAAAATGGATTTTGACATGATGATAAATTGGTTCGATTTTTAAAATTGGCGGTGCAAAATTGCACACTGGAAAGAGAGGGAGCAAATAAAATGAGCTACCGGTAAATCATTGCTTTTCTTTGAAAAACAATCGGTTAGCGCAATACCATTCAATAAAAAAGTGGCTTGGAGGCCACTTCTAGTTCTCTTTGCTATACTTGTTCCGGTATTCGATGGGCGTAAGGCCCGTGACTTTTTTAAAAACGTCCCTGAATGCCTTGGTATCGGTATAACCCACGTCGTACATTACCTCGGTTACGTTCTTTCGCGACACTTCGAAGCTTCGTTTGGCGGCTTCCACGCGCACTCGGCGCACGTATTCGTTGATCGTGTTGTTGGTTGCATTCTTGAAACGCCGTTCGAAACTCCTCCGGCTCACGCTTGCAATATCGGCAAGTTCCACGATCGTCAGCTTTTCGGTGTAGTTCTTTTCGATGTAATCCTGCGCGGCGAGGATGCCGTCGTCGTTGTGGTTTTTCTGGCCTTTGAAAATCGTGAATGCGCGCTGATTATCGCGGTCGATGTCTATGGCGAAATATTTAGCGGCCAGGATCGCGATGTCGCGGCTGGTGTATTTTTCGAGAATATAAATCAGCAGGTTCCAGATCGAATTGGCGCCGCCGCTGGAATAGATTTTCCCTTCATCCGTGATAATGGTGCCGTCTACCACCTCGACCTGCGGATAAATTTCCTTGAACTCGTCGTAGTAAGCCCAATGTGTCGAACATTTTTTACCGTCCAGCAAACCTGTTGCGCCCAACAGGAATGCGCCGAGGCAAAGGGAAGCGATTTCGGAACCTTTCCCGCGCATTTCGAGCATCCACGGAATGGCCGGCCGGTCGCGCTCGACCGATTCGCGGAGATTGCCGCACAAAGCGGGGATTATGACGAGGTCGGTTTGGGTGACTTCATTGAGCAGCTTATCGATGCGGATCGTGTATTCGCCGTCCTGCGCCTTGATATCGTGGTTGAGGCCCACGAATTCAACTTTGAATTTCGGATCTTTCCCCGACGCTTTCAGAAAGTCGTTGGCCGTGTTGAAAAGCCGGTAGGCAGGGGAAACCGCTTCGATGTAGGAGCATTGGGGGACGTATACCGAAATATGTTTCATGACGATTTTGGATTTAGAAGATGTAAATATAGAAAAATATTCACTTGGCATTTTTACCCCTCGGGATCGACGTATTTACACCCTGTTTGTTTAGAAACAACCTGCCAAATTTGTAATGTCGATCATCAGCCAACCAGGAACCATTTTTATCCAACCATTCACCTTCAACAATCAAAACAATGAGCGAATTGTCAACCACACAAGGCATTACCCCGTTTCTCTGGTACAACGGCCAGGCAGAGGAAGCGATGAACCTTTACACCGGCCTTTTCCCGAATTCACGGATCAAATTGCTGAAAAAATGGGGCGAAGGCAGCCATATGCCAGCCGATCAGGTGATGATGGGCGTCATCGAGATCAACGGACTGACATTACATCTGTTCGACGCCGGGCCGATGTTCAAGTTCACGGAGGCGATTTCCTTTTTCGTTTCCTGCAAAGACCAGCAGGAAATCGACTATTACTGGAACTCGCTCACCGCCGACGGCGGTCAGGAAAGCCAATGCGGCTGGCTGAAAGACAAATTCGGGTTGTCGTGGCAGATCGTACCCGCGATGCTCAACGAACGGCTGGCCAATGGCGACCCGAAACGGGCGGGACAGATGTTCCAGGCGGTGATGGGCATGAAAAAGCTCGATATTGCCGAAATGGAACGCGCTTACAATCAATAAGTGATAAAATGGCTATTTACCCCTTCCTTACATTCAACGGCAATTGCAAAGAGGCGATGCGATTTTACCAGTCGTGCTTCGGGGGCGACCTGCATTTTACGTACCTGGGCGATACGCCCGGCGGAAAGCAGTTCCCGCTGGAAATCAGGCAGCTGGTATTGCATGCAAGCCTGGTGTCGGAGCATGTCCGGCTCTTTGCGTCCGACCTGGGAGGTGAGGAAGGGGTCGCATCGGGTAACAGTATTTCGCTGTGGATCAGCATTACAACGCCCGAACAATTGCAATCGGTGTTTCAAAAACTGGCCAGGGAAGGGGAAATTACCGCCCCGCTTTCGCCCGGCATCCTCAAAGGCCAATGGGCCACGCTCACAGACCGTTACGCGGTTCAATGGATTTTTTCGGCAGCGAGTGCTTCGTGAAAGTTGCGGTTTTGGTTATGTTTGTAACCTTGACGGACACTTATTTTGAATGATTGAATGACTGAATGACTGAATGACTGAATATTCGCTATTCAATCATTCGATCATTCAATCATTCAATCATTCAATCATTTTGCTCCTTCCGTTACCTATTAGCCAACTTCAAACCAACCATCATGAGCCAACAGGAGTACATCCGCATTCGCGGTGCAAGGGAAAACAATCTCAAAAATGTTTCACTCGACATTCCTAAACGTAAGATTACCATTTTCACCGGCGTTTCCGGTTCAGGCAAATCGTCCATTGTTTTCGACACCATCGGCGCCGAAGCACAACGCCAGCTGAACGAAACTTTCAGCATGTTTATCCGCAACCGGTTGCCACGCATCAGTCAGCCGGAGGCCGATGCCATTGAAAATCTTTCCACTTCCATTGTGATCGACCAGAAACGGCTTGGCGGTAACTCCCGCTCCACGATGGGTACCATCACCGACATATCGGCGGTGTTGCGGTTGCTATTCTCGCGCCTTGGCCAACCACACGCCGGTTTTTCGAATGCGTTCTCTTTCAACGACCCGGCCGGAATGTGCCCCGAATGCAATGGTTTGGGTAAAAAAGTAGAACTCGACCTCGACAAGTTTCTCGACCGTACCAAATCGCTCAACGAAGGGGCGATCCTATTCCCGGTTTTTGCCGTCGGAACCTGGTATTGGAAGGCCTACACCTTTTCCGGTATGCTGGACAATGACAAAAAGCTGCAAGATTATTCCGACGAAGAAATGCACACCCTGCTGTATGGAAAGGGGACATACGAGTCCAATTACAATGGCATGACGTTCGATACGAAGTACGAAGGGTTGGTCGACAAGTTCAACCGGTTGTACATTCAGAAGGACAGCAGCGAGATTTCGGAAAAGACAGTCAAAAAAGTCGAGCGGTTCCTGAAAATGGGCGATTGTCCGCAGTGTAAGGGCACGCGTTTGAACGAAAAGGCGCTTGCATGCCGAATCAATGGGCTGAATATTGCCGAAATGTCGGCGATGGAAGTGTCGGAACTGGTAAAAATTATACGCGAAATCCACGATCCGGTTTCGAAACCGATGATCGACACCCTGACAGAGCGTTTGCAACATCTGGTGGATATCGGTCTGGGTTACCTCAGCCTCGACCGTGAAACGGGCACGTTATCCGGCGGAGAATCGCAGCGGATCAAGATGGTAAAGCACCTCAACAGCAGCCTGATCGATATCACCTACATTTTCGACGAACCCAGTATCGGCCTGCACCCGCGCGACGTCCACCGGTTGAACGAGCTTTTGCAAAAGCTGCGTGACAAGGGAAATACCATTCTCGTCGTCGAACACGACCCGGACGTCATCCGCGTAGCCGATTATATTGTAGACGTCGGGCCAAAAGCCGGAAGCGGCGGTGGCGAGATTGTCTATTCAGGCGATTATAAGGGGCTCCTTCAAGCGCAAACGCTTACCGGCAAGTTCATCAACCGCGATTTAAAGGTAAAACCTGCGTTCCGACAACCCACCGGAGCGTTGAAAGTAAGGAATGCCAATCTGCATAACCTCAAAAATGTATCGGTAGATATTCCTACGGGCGTTTTTACGGTCGTGACGGGCGTAGCCGGCTCGGGCAAAAGCTCGCTGATCAATGGCGTATTTCTCTCGCAGCACCCGGAGGCCGTCGTAATCGACCAGTCGGCGGTAGGTACTTCCATTCGCTCGAACCCAGCGACTTATACCGGCATTATGGACGACATCCGCAAGCTGTTTGGCAAAACCAATAAAGTAAGTGCGTCGCTGTTCAGTTTCAACTCGGACGGCGCTTGCCCGGAATGTCAGGGGTTGGGGTTTATTTTTACAGATCTGGCATTTCTCGAACCCGTCAAAACGGTTTGTGAAACTTGCGAGGGCAAGCGCTTCAAACCGGAGGTACTGGAGTATAAAGTCAATGGCAAATCGATTACCGATGTGCTGGATATGCCGGTAGAAGAAGCGTTGACGTTTTTTAAAACCCGGGACATTATTCACAAGCTGACTGCGATGAACCAGGTGGGGCTCAACTATCTTACGCTCGGCCAGCCGCTAAGCACATTGTCGGGCGGTGAGTGCCAGCGTATTAAACTGGCCGGAGAACTGCATAAAAATGGCACGATTTACGTCATGGACGAGCCTACGACCGGCCTGCACATGTCGGATACCGGCCATTTGCTGGAAATCATCGACCATTTGGTCGACCAGGGCAACTCAGTAATCGTCATCGAGCACAATACCGAAGTGATGAAGCATGCCGACTGGATCATCGACCTGGGGCCGGAAGGCGGGCACAAGGGAGGCCAGATATTGTTCGAAGGAACGCCGGCCGACTTGCTGAAATCGAAGGAATCGCTGACGGCGGCGTATTTGCGGGGTGTTCATTAATGTCAATGATAGACATTCGGGGAGTTGATTGTCCTGCTTAACCCCCCGAATGTCGCATTTCCCCAACTTGCCGGTTACTTGCCGTGGCTAGATTTGCCGTCATCAACCACTCAATATCAAGACCATGGAAAAGATCGAGCATATCAACTACATTAAGGCTCCCGTTTCCAAAGTATATGAGGCATTAACTACGCAGGAAGGGCTCGGCAGCGTCTGGACTACCGATTTGGCCGTCCAAAACGAGGTCGGTGCCATCAGCGATTTCGGCTTCGGCGACGACGACCGGGTTTTAATGCAAATTGTGGAACTTACCGAAAACAAACGCATTGAATGGCTTTGTACCCATTCCGATCCCGAATGGGTCGGTACCGGCGTGTCATTCGAGCTTTTTGAGCGGAAAAACGGCGTAACGGCCATTGTTTTAAAGCATTTCAGCTGGCGGGAGCTCACTGAATTTTATCAGTGGTGCAACTACAACTGGGCCATGTTCCTGCTTAGTTTGAAGAATTATTGCGAGAAAGGGAAGGGGCAGCCGTATCAGGAGCGGGAGTTCTAGCTAAGCTGCCCGGCCGCGGTACTGTATCGAATTGACTGTCAATCCATTCGAGGATTTGATCGTGCTCCGCTTCGTTTTTTTATCGGTTCCATCAGAAGAATAGTTTTCTATTGTATTGGACTGTTTGGCATTAATGCGGGCATATTCCGAATGTGTTCCAAACCATTTGATCTGGATCGCGGGCTTGGTTCATTCACTGAAATTATCGTAGTAGGTGAAATCTCCGGTAATCTTGCCGCTTTCGATTGTAAAAATGGTACAAATTGGCAGCGCAAACCTTGATTTGTCCGGAGCGGTGCCGGTTGAAATGAATTCGACGATCATGTGCTTGTCGCTCGATGGGTAAATGGCAACGACGCTGTCCCGGACGTCGGGGATCATTTGCTGCAACTCGCCGTACTTCCTGATGATCTGCTCATGTGTTTGATCAACGATGCCCTCGCCAAGCGACGGGTCCTTAAACTTCGCAGTGTCGGAATACATTGCCGCCATTTGTCGCCAATCGTGCTTATTGAAATGTTCGAAGTATTGCTTGACGAGCTTTTCATTTCCGGAATTCGTCGTTGCCGGCTCCCGGCGGTTGGTTTCTTTTGGTTGGCAGGCCAATGTGAGTAGCGTAATAATGAAAATAAAGAGGTGTTTCATGGGTTCAATTGAGTTAAAGATGATTCGCGAAAAACCTATACATCCGACCGGTCGCATTGGCGATCCGTTTCGCTTGGGGCGGGATATGGTGTAGCCGGCGGCTTTCATGGCATTCCTATCTTATTTGGAATGCAAGATAGCATTAGTCCGGCAATGCATGCGCAAATTCAGAAAGCGAAGCCGATTGAGAATCTAGAATGGAAAGCGCCGATTCTGTGCGGTGCTCCTGCGTTTGTCCATTTACGTGTCGGATACGACTCCCGGTAAAGAACCGAGCCGTCGAAAAAGACCTTGCGAAAAAGGCGTTGCTGGTAGCCGAGACCCAACTTCGCGGCAGGCTGGTTGTAAAAGTGCCTATTGGTCAGCGCAAAGGCTTTCTGCCCGTTCCAGCTCAGGTAGTGCTCACCCGAACACGAGAGATACAGACCGGAAAAATTGTAGCCGCCTGCGCCTTTGTTTATTTTAATGTTTTGAAGGAAGTAATACCTCAATTGCAGGCTGGTTGACAATTCTCCGCGCAGTGTATTCTTGCTAAATCGGAAGAAGGAAGTTTCGTTCATAGCCTGAATGGAGGAAGGTGTTTTTCCTATCCTCATTTCATACGCGGCCGACATGCTGGCCATCTGGTTCAGAAGCCCAACGGAAATTTCGGGGAGTCCGATTTTCCACTGGCTTGCTATCGTCTCATCGCAAACCAGAACATCGCAAAGCGCCGGATTGGGATTACGTTTCCAATCGCCGAATGCAATTCCAAACGTTTTTTGAGTAGATAATACAAAGTGCTTGGGCGTAAAAACTCCCTGACGTTCGCCCCGGTAGGAGGCCCCCAGGCCAAGTTGCCGGTTATATAAGTTGAGGCTGATATCCATATATCCATGGTGCAGGAACCGGCTTTTGAATCCGAAGGCGAGTCCGGTAATATGGCTGGAGACGCCTTTCGAAATGCCGTCTTTAAAAAGGTACTCGTGGCTCATGCCGAGATACATACCTGTAAAATTGTTGCTGTTCAGTCCGGATTTTATCCGCTTTTGCATATTGAGATACCAGCGCGCTTTCAAGATAGCCCAATAGGCCACATGCAAGGGGTGTAACCTGCTTGTTTCAGGATACAACGATCGGGGAAGCCGGTCGATCTGGCCATATACACCTGCTTCCAGCGACAGTGCCGGGCGGACTTTGTATTCATAACCGGCGTATGCGCCGATGCCTGCGAAGTGCGAGCTAACGGCCGAAAGCTTGAACATGTTCCTCGTCGGCACCTTGGTCATGAAGATATTTTCATATCGGTCGACAAAATGCTGCTTGCTCAATGTGTCTCGCTCCTCCGAAAAATTGACGACGATGGTGTCCTGGCCGAGCGCTGCGTTGCAAATCACCAGCAGCCAGAAGGTGAGTAGTTCAACTTTCATAACGTTAATCCGATACCGGTACTTACATTAAATGCATCATAGGCCGCCGGATAGTTGCCGCCTTTTATAGAGCTGCGGGTCTGCAGTTTCTGGCGGACGGGGAAATGCCAACTGTAACCATAGGAGACATCGATAAATAACCTGCCAAAAAGGCGTTGTTGGTAGCCTATCTTAACCCCGATATCGGCGTATTCGCATTCGTCGTGGTACCTGTTTCTGAATTCGTAGTTCGGGCCTGTCGTGGCAATGCCCCTGACGTCAAATCTGGTGTAATTACCTGCAAGTGCTGCATACAGTCCTGAAAGACTGCTTCCTCCCGAACCGTTCCTAATCTGACGTTTTTTCAAAAAATACGACCGGAACTGGATGCCGGGAATTAGGGTAAGCCGCGAAACAGGCCCATAGTTTGTCTGATTCCAGAAATTGCCTTCCAATTGAAATTGAACCGAAAAAGGGCTTTTTGAAATTTGTGTCTCATACATGACTGCGGCCAACGCTCTTTGATATCTCAATCCGACAGATATGTCGGGAAAGAGTAGCTTCCAGTGCGACTTGATGCGCTCATCGCATACCAGTATGTCGCAGATTTGCACCCGCTTTTGTTTCTTCCAGTCACCTAGCGCAAAGCCCAGGCTTATTTGGGTTCCGAAAGTGAGCTCGGCTAGCTTGAAGAATTGTCGCGACTGGCCGATGCGCATTTCACTTCCTATCTGTCTGTTAAACATGCCAATAGAAAAGTCGAAGTGGCCATTTTGCAGGAACCGGCCCTGATGTCCGATGATCAACCCCAGTCGGCCCAGCATGGCATTGTGATTGGGATGAAAGTAATCGAGACTTATCGGGTGGTCGTAGTTAATGCCGGCGTAGCTGCCGGTAAAGTTGTTTGCGCTCAGCCCGCTGCGTATCCTGCGATTCATATTGTAATACCACCGGAGCCGGCCGGACGCCCAAAGGCTAGGATTGTTGAGCTGGAAAATGATCGTTTCGTCCCAACGATTTGGGTCGAAATTGCTCGCCTGGGCAAAAAGGCCTGCCTCTACCGAAAGAAATGGCAACGGTTTATATTCATAACCCAAGTATATACCCTTACCGCTCATCTCCGAGCTCGTCATGTCGGTTTTCAGGATATGCTTCGTCGGAACCTTGGTCATGAAAACATTTTCATATCGGTCGACAAAATGCTGCTTCATCAACGTATCCGTTTCTTCCGAGAAGCTGACAGCCAGGCTGTCCTGCGCCGATGCCGGGCCCCAAACGGAGCCCAGCACACACACTGCAAGTAATTTTACTTTCATGACTAATATTTAAAGCACCCGTAATTACTTGATGGTCACCTTTCCGAACTCGGCGTTGATGTCGACGCTGGCGAGCTGGTTTCGGGAGAAAAATGCTTCCTTGAAATCGGCGGTATTCCGTTTCCACTTGAAACCGTTGGGCAGTTTCATGGTGGCGTAGGCGCCATTGATGGTGTAGTCGAAATGCTGCCAGTTTTTGGCAAGGAGGGTTACTTCGGCTTTTTTGGAATGGATACCCAGGCTTGTTAGTCCCACGGTCGGGTAAATTTCCACATTGCCGTACTCGGCATCGATGCGGACAGCCCCGGCGATCTGTTCCAGGCGGACGTTGGTATGGTCGCTCGAAAACGTAAAGGTGCCGGCCAGTTCACTGCCCGAAAGTTCGCCGAAAGTAGTTTGGAGGGCTCCTTTGCCGCTTAATCCTGTCAGGCTTGTCGTACAGAAATCCGCTTTTAAATTGAGCTGGTTGGTCAGGCCGCGCAGTGTGATGGTACCGAACGAATTTTTGAGGTCGACGGCGCAGGACGCAGGCAAATGGATCGTGTAGCGCGCTTTCAGGTTTGAAACAGGCTTGTTTTCGCCATTTTTGAGTACGATATAATTGCGCAGGAAATAGTCTTTGCCATTACGGTCGGCAATATACTGCAACTTTGAGAGGTCTTCGGTGGCGGTTGCGCGGTCGGGATGGCGGGCCGAGAGTTCCATGGTGAACGTAATATCAGAATGATCCCAGGTCACGATCTCGATATCGGCCTTCTCCGCGCTGATGTAGAGCGTGCGAATGGTCGGCGCGCTGATCGTCTTTTCGATCTTTTTCGTAGCGACCTGTAACTTCCCCTGCGCGAGAGCGCCCGTAAGCGGCCACGCGAAAAGCGCGACAAGTGGCAGTCTGTAAATGTTTTTGAGGTATTTTTTCATCGTTCCGGTGCTTAAATCATTTTGGCCATTGCGTTCAGAATGTCCGCTTTTTGTCGTTCAATATCGTTGTATTGCCTGAGCAGCTCCGGTTCAGTATTGAAACTGCCGATGGCTTGCTGCAATTGCCCGGAGGCCGAGCTGAGTCGTACATATTCTTCCTGTAATGTCTTGTACTGCGGGCTGTTGCAAACCAATGTTTCGGTTTCGCAATAGGCTTTCAATACCTGGTACTGCTGATCGGTCTTGAGCGTGCCTTCCACCTGCAGGCGCTGGTCGACCACCTCCTGCGAGTAGGCGATGCGGGGTGCTTGCCGGGGCCACATAAACCAGGCCAGGCCAGTCAGGAGCAGGGCCGCGGCTGCGGCATACCACCATTTAACACGCCCTTTCCGTACATTTTTCCGTTCAATCAGCTCCCAGAGTTTATCGTCCGGTCCGTACTCGGGCATCCGGGAGAGGGCCTGCCGTAGCGGAGCGGCTTGCAGTTCCGTCAGGATCGCGTCCCAAACCTCGTCTTCCGGCTCGTACGACGGGAAGCGACGAATCGCGTTTTGCAGGTTATTATGGTTCTTTTCCATGATTGTCGATGTCAATTGGAGGCGAGCATCCCCCCGGAGTTTTCTTTTGGCGTGAAACAATTGCGATTTCGAAGTTCCTTCCGATATATTCAGCATGACGGCGATTTCGCGGTGGGTGTAACCTTCAATTTCCGCGAGCACAAAAATCGTCCTGAAACCGTCAGGCAACGATAGCACCGCCGTTTCCAGGTGTGCCGTATTGATTTCCGATTCGCCCCAGTCGACAGGCTCGCCGACGCAGTCCTCCACATTTTGCCACATCACCAGTCTTTTTTCTTTGTCGATTTCCGCACGATAATCTGCTTGATCCACGCCCCGAGCGTCGACTCCCCGCGGAATTGCTTCAGGTGCTTGAAAACTTCGAGGAAAGAATCCTGCAAAACGTCGTTGGCATCGTCAAAATCACCGGTAATGCGATAGGCGAGGGTATACATCGCTTTTTTGTAGCGGTCGTACAGCTGCCGCTGGGCAATGCGGTCGTTTAAAAGGCAACCAGAAATCAAATCGGCTTCCGAAGTCATGCGGCGGTGTTTAGCGTATTCGGGTTAAAGAGGCCGCAAGATGTGAAAATGGTTGTATGAAAAGGAAGAAAACGTAACCCGAGGTTCTTGTTTTATTTCAATGCATTAATTATCAATAAGTTGATGTTTCCTTGGGTCAGGCCAAACATGACTGCAAATGACAAAACCGACAATCCCTGGCAACATCCGACAGCATCATCCACCCTTATTTGTACCCCACGCCGGTTGCATTCCTTAGCCTGTAAACAAACCAATACCGGGCCACCCGGCCGTTGCGCCGCTGTGTAATCGTCGCGGCTTTTTCGAAGCGCTCGAACCGGCCTGCATATTGCTCTGCCGGATCGGTAAAGTTGTTGGATGGCGTTATGTACCAGGCATCCGAGCCGGGCGCTATCTGCCCGTAAAGCGCATTGAGCCATGCAAAATGATGAAGATCTTCCAATTGGCCCATACCCACCGTGCGCATTCCGAGCGGGTACACGACATAATAATACATGTGCGAGCCGGGAAACCATTTATGGACGACCATAGGAGCCTCGCGGGCCATCCTGCCGCTGGCGATATCGTCGTTGCGTAATTTTTCAAAGGCCGGTAACAGCTGCTCCCAACCTGTAATGTCCAGTGTGGCGTCGCCTGCGCCGGTGTGGGGAAACGACTTCCGGCTCATCGTGCCCGGGTAACAACGGACGAGCACCGGACCCGCCGTGAATACGAACAGGATCAGCCCTGCCGAGCCGGCCAGCAACTTTCGGGGGACGGTACGGCCGGAGGAAGAAAGCTGTGCATCGGTCCAGGCGGCACCGACAAGCATCAGCCCGATGAAGCCCGGCCCACTCCAATGCGGCAGGGTATCGCGGAACAGCGACACCAGTATCGTGGCGATAATAATCGGCAGGCCGCACCACAGTAGCAATACGACGGAGGCCGCATCGGCGAATACTTTTTTCCGCACCAGTTCCCTTCCCATTAATATGAATAGTATGATCTGGAACGGGTTGGCGTAGAGGATTTGCCCGATGGTTGTCCGCAAAAAAGATTTCAGGTTAATGCCTTCGCCGGTTACCGTCACGCGCTCGCTATGGAAACGCCAGGTAATGAAGTCGTTGCCGATGTTCCAGAACAGGATCGGGGAAGCCAGCACGGCGGTTACGGCAAGCGACACATATAAATACGGGCTTTTCAGCAATCCGGGATGTTCGAAGCAAATAAAGCCCAGGAACCCGAACCAGAGAAACACACCGTGCACTTTGCTCATGGTCGCCAATCCGATCCACAGTCCGATGAGCAGCAGATGGCGGTTAATGTATTTCGGGCTGGTGGCCTTGATGCAACGAAGCATCGAATGCAATGCGGCCAGCCAGGATGTGAGCTGTACCGAATCCGGGAGGATAAAGACCCCTGAAATAATGCTTGCGTACACCGAGGAGTTGTAAAGCACCGCGGCAATCGAGCCGGTATTTTTGTTTTTGACAAGTTGTCCGCAGCGCGCGATGAGCCAGGTGTTGACGGCGGCCCCGACAATGCCAGGCATTCGCACGAAAACTTCGGAATTGCAATTCAGGTTGAAGGTGAAAAGGCGGATGAAAATGCCCACCAGCGGCGGGTGGTCGAAATGGTTCCATTCGGGCAGGACGGCGTAAGTGAAGTAGTAAACCTCGTCGTTGCCGAGATCGATGAGGTTGGCGACGAGGAGGCGGATGACCGTAAAAACGACGATCAGGATTGTGACGGGATATTTCGTAATGTCTATCGCCATGATAACCTGCGTCGCCCGTAGCTTTGAGGTGGTTGCCCGGTTATCAGCCGGGCTATCAGTAGTAACCAGCCACCGAGAATGCACGTCCCGACGCTGCGGAAGAACATTGTTTCGTTAAAATCCTCATAAACCGGCATAGGTCGGTACCCGCTACGGGGCGTAAAGAACACCGGGTTGAGCAGCACCTCCGTTCCGTTGGGATATTTGAATGTCAACCGTGCGTAACGGTCCTCCGGAAGGACGCGGTAGCTGATACTGTCCGTTCCGCGGGCCGTCGCAAGCACTTTGCCGATCTGCCCCGTGACCGTCACCTCGCTGGCCGCCCGCGACATTACCGCGCGTATCGTGTCGTGCGTCACTGTAAAGTCCTGGAGCTGTGGAATGGAGTCGTGCCGTTCGTTTTCGCCGACAATGACCCCGTAGCTAAGCCCGGTTTTCAATGCTGCCAATACAGCCTCCGGCGAGTTGGTTCCGACATTCACGAATGTGCATCGGGTGCCGAGGCGCTTTCGGGAGATCACATCGTGGAGATCGTCGTCGCCCACGATAAAGACACGCTTGCCGGCAGATAATGCAGCGTCCCATTGCGCGGTGGATGTTACCGAAGGGTTGAGCACCTCCATGCAGTCGTAATGTGCCAACTGCGCGAGGTCTTCAGATGTGTAGCCATTTTTAAGTGCCGGGTGGTTCAGTACGACCACATTGCCCGGTTCGGAAAGATGGCTCAGTACGTGTTGTTTGTTGTGGGTTGTCTGGGCGAAGAGATAGTCGAGCCATTGCACCCGGAAGCTGCCCAATACGAGCTGATGCGTTTTCCGGATATTGTAACCATGTTCGTACGCCGGAAGATAATTGGCACGGGTAGAATGGGTGGTGTCGATATGATGATAGTTCGATACACAATGTACGCCGTAATGCAGGGCTTTGTAGGCATTGTGGATGTCGTGCGCGGTCCCGTGTCCGTTTGTAACACCTTCCCACGCCCGCGTATGAGCGTGGAAGTTGCATTTGACCCACTGCGCGGGATTCATGGAGCCATAGGGGTTATAGAGGACCGGGCCCTCGAACGGGATCGGCGTGTTGAACTGGTAGCGCGGGCATAAAAAGAACTGGGACACCAGAAGCCATATTACCCACGAGGAAAAGACGAGCAATGCAATGCGAAGTATCTTCATAAGTACCGCAAAGATGCTTCCCCGCTGTTAAGGGATTATTAGCGGAATGAAAAGTTTCGGTCCGTTCTTCAATATTTAACAATCGAATGCGTCAGGAATACTTCCCGCGTTGCCTGGCCAGTATTTTCATCGGCTGTTTAAAGTTAAATATTAATTAACATTTGCATAAATTGTTTTCAAGATTCACAACTTACCTTTGCAGGGTAGTTTATGAAAATGCAATATTTATAAACTTTTGAGTTCTATTTAATGATATTTTTTCGTGTTTTGCGGAAAATAGTCGCACCGGATTTTTTATTTGTTAACTTATATTTTACTTTTAGTTCTTAACAATGACGTGTTTGGCGGCGGTGTTATTCTGAAATTGTTCAGTATTTATTCACAAACCGGACTTTTCATGGAATGATCCGGGACTTTTTCTCATTTGGCCTGCCGGCAATGGGTACAGGCGTCAGATAGTGACGCAAGTGCTTGCGCCCTGTGTGTATACCCCGCAAGACGGTCCGCCGACCTTCTATGAACCCTTATTGACCTTGGAATACCAGCTAATTAACAATCACTTATGAAAAAAATGATTACGTTATTTGAGCGGACGGGCCCTGGCGGGTGCCGGTCGGCTTTTTTCATGCTCTGCCTGGGAGTTACGGCAATACTGCCGGCTGGCGCCTACACGGCCACCGCTGCCAAACGCGGCAACGTGCCGCAAAAGTGGGTTACGTATAAAGCACTGCGTTCGGAAACCAATATGGCTGCGGGCAGTGAAATCACGGTAAGCGGTAAAGTGACCGACGGCGCCGGAAAAGAAGGGCTTGTAGGCGTCAACATCCTCATTAAAGGGGCCTCGCGCGGCACAGTGACCGATGCGACAGGCAGTTACGTGCTCCGTGTCGATCATGAACGCGATACCTTGGTGTTCTCGTTCCTGGGTTTTCTGTCGCAGGAAATAGCAGTGGGAAACAGAACGGTCATCGACATCGCGCTGAATGCCGACCAGCGGCAGCTCAACGAGGTGGTAGTGACGGCTTTGGGTATTAAAAAGGAGAAAAAGGCGGTTGGTTATGCGGTCTCGGAAGTGAAAGGCGCTACGATGGTGAAGGCCAGGGAGCCGAATGCGATCAGCTCGCTTACCGGCAAGGTGGCCGGTCTAACGATTGCACAGAGCCCCGACTTGCTTTCGAGCCCGCAGGTATCATTGCGCGGCCGCGACAGGGTTTTGTATGTAGTCGACGGCGTGCCCGTTAATACCGATTCCTGGAACCTTAGCCCCGACGACATCGAAACTTACTCGGTACTCAAAGGAGCTAGTGCGGCGGCTTTGTACGGCAACCGCGGACAAAACGGCGCGATTATCATCACCACAAAAAAGGGGAGCGGCGCGAAAAAAGGCTTTACGGTCGATTTCAATTCAAGCACCCAGTTGCAGACGGGCTTCAACGCCATTCCGAAATACCAGACGGAATATGGCCCTGGCAGCGATTACGAATATGCTTTTAAGGACGGTCGCGGCGGTGGTATCAACGACAACGACTACAATATATGGGGCCCGCGGTTCGAGGGGCAGCTAATCACGCAGTACAACAGTCCGAAAGACCCAGCCACGGGCGAGCTGGTTCCCATTCCGTGGCTGGCGAGGGGGAAGGATAACCTCAAAAACTTCCTGCGCAACGGCTTGCTGAGCACCAATAACCTTGCGATTTCAAGCAGGAACGACTTCGGTGACTTCCGTCTCTCGGTCTCACAAATGTTCCAGCGCGGGCAGATGCCCAACACCAGGCTGGGCGGCACGAACGTAAATATTTCCGGTGGTATCAACGCGGGCAAAAAAGTACGTTTCGATGCGAGCATCAATTATAACCGCCAGTATTCGCCCAACTACCCGACGCTGGACTACGGCCCCGCCAGCCCGATTTATATTTTTACCGTATGGGGCGGGGTGGATTACGACGTGAAAGACCTGCGCAACTACTGGCAACCGGGCAAGGAGGACGCCCAGCAGTACAACCGCGAATACACCATTTATGATAACCCGTGGATGACCGCCTACGAGGCACTGAAAACTTACTATAAAAACGATGTGTACGGTTTTGTCCAGATGAATTACAAGATCGGCGACAAGCTGTCCTTCAATGCCCGTACCAGCGTGAGCACCTGGAACCGTAACCGCAGCACACGTGCCCCTATTTCGTCCAACTTGTACAACTTCGGCTTTCCCAACCAGGCTGGCGGGTATTCGGAAACTTATGACACGTTCTGGGAGAACAATACAGAGGCTTCTTTGAAATACCAGGACCGCCTTACGGATGATTTCGGTCTGAATGCGTCGCTCTACGGAAACCTCCGGTCCGTGAAATTGACATCGCTGACGGGTACCACTTCAAAAGGCCTTATTGTGCCGGGCGTTTACGATCTTTCGAATTCCGTCCAACCGGCAACGTCGTCCAATGACTTTGCCAAACGCTGGGTAGGAAGTGTTTACGGGTTCGTGGATATGGACTACAAAGATTTTCTCTTCCTGAGCCTGACCGGCCGTGTCGACCGGTCGAGCACGATGCCGAAGAAGAATAACACCTATTTCTATCCGTCGGCGTCGTTAAGCGCGGTGCTGTCGGAGGTGATCGATCTGCCCGGGGCCATTTCGTTCGCCAAACTGCGCGGGGCATATGCGAATGTGGCGAGCGACTTCGTGGACGAAAACTACCAGTATGATATTTATAAATTATTGCCAACCTACACGAGTTCAACACGTTGGAACAACTCATACACGGGCGTAAGCTATACGGGAACGCTTTACAGCGACGATTTGCTCGCAGCCCGCGTGAAAACGCTTGAATTGGGTCTGGAAATGCGTTTTCTGCATAACCGGCTGGGATTCGACGCGGCAGTATTCCGGAATGTCGAAGGGCCTGGCATTGTGAGCGTACCCGCCTCTGTCACCTCGGGTGTTTCGGGGGTGCAGCGCAACGCGTTCACTTATGTAAGAAAGGGTATCGAACTGAGCCTCGACGGAACGGCGGTGAAAAACGAAAACTTTGGCTGGAATGTCTCTGCCAACTGGTCGGCTAACCACAAATGGCTCGACAGGATCGACGGCGTACAACAGCGCGACGGCAATATCCACGTCGGCGAACGCGCGGATGCCTATTATATCAAGGATTTCCAGCGTGACGAAACCGGCGGGATCATCGTAGGCTCGAACGGCATGCCCGCCTACAATCCTTACAACTCGCGGATCGGCTATTACGACAACAACTTTACGGCTGGTATCAGTAACACATTCACGCACAAGTCGTTCACGCTGAGTTTTCAGGTGGATGGACGGTTTGGTGGAAAGGTTAATAACTATATGTATACCAAGCAGTTCGGTAGCGGAACGGCGCCTGAATCGGCGAATGGATACCGCCTGAAAGACTGGCAAAACCGTGACAATCCCGACTACAAGGGCTCGGTGATGACCACGGGCAAACGGATTGTAAAAGGACAGCTGAATACCGATCAGGACGGCAATGTGATCTCGGATACACGGGAGTTTGCGCCAAACGACGTGCCGGTATTGTGGCAGGCGTGGGCTACGAACTATTACCAGTCGGGCTACATCGCCGCCAAGAACCGCACCTATGTAAAGCTCCGCGAAGTGGTCCTGACCTACAACTTCCCTGCGAAGCTGCTTGCCAAAACGCGTTTCGCCAATGCAGCCAGCATTTCGCTCGTGGGGCGCAACCTGCTTTATTTCACGGGAAAATACACCAGAAACATCGATCTCGACCAGTTCACCGGCACGACTACCAGCTTCCAGACGCCCTCCGTCAAGAGCTTCGGTGCTAACCTGAATGTGACCTTTTAACCGAAATTACCAATGAAAAAAATCAAATACATCCTATTGTCGCTGGGGCTGGGCCTGGGTAGCTGCCAGGAAATCGACAGTTTGCAAAAGGACCCCGGGGCGATCACGAACCCGTCGGCGGACCTGATCCTCACGGGCATTCTGGCTAACGCCTGGGACGCCCCGTGGAGTGCCGATCACCGCCATAACCAGTTTATGACACAAAACGAGGCCTATTACGACGGCCAGGCTTATGGATGGACCACCGGTTCCTACGACGTTTTCTATACCTCGCTCCGGAATGTGGCGCGCATGGAAACGGTGGCAACCCAAGCCGGCGATGTGGGTGCGCATTACCTCACGCTCGCGAAGTTTTTCAAAGCCTACTTTTATAGCCGCGCTACCGAAATGTTCGGCGATGTGCCGATGTCGGAAGCGATCAGGGGCGTGAGTGAGGGAAACTTCAAGCCCAAATACGACAGCCAGAAGGACATTTATGTTCAGGTGTTGAAATGGCTGGAAGAGGCGAATGCCGAAATGCCGGCGCTGATTGCCCGAAAGCCGGCGATTTCCGGTGATTACCTCTATGAAGGCGACCTTGTAAAATGGCGGAAACTGATCAATTCGTATCGTTTGCGCGTGCTTATCAGCCTCAGCAAACGTGCCGACGACACCCCGGAGCTGAACGTGAAACAACAGTTTGCGGCTATCGTGAATGATCCGGCCAAATACCCCCTCATTACCACGAATGCGGATAATTTTCGGGTGGTTTACAATACCGTTAACACCTATCCGCTATGGCCGAGCAACGGGGTAGTGGTGAAAAACGACAAACGTAATACGCTGGGCGCCACCTTTGCGGATATCGCCAGGGCGACCCGGGACCCGCGCCTGCTGGTAGTTGCGCTGCCTGCCGATGCATTGAAAGGCAATCAGGACCAGTACCAGCGCTATGGCGGCGGCAAAACCGGTGACCTGCAATCGACTTTGCTCGAACAAGCGGGAAAAGGGTTGCTTTCGATGATCAATTTCGATTTCTGGGAGGCTTCGGCCGCCGGTGTGCCGGCGGTTCAGCTTGGTGCACACGAGGTGCATTTCAGCATCGCCGAGGCTATCAACCGCGGTTGGGTCACAGGCAATGCAGCCGATTACTATGCTAAGGGCATTACCGAATCGATGAAATTTTACAATATTGCACAGCAGGAAATCGACAAGTTCATCGCCGCGAACCCTTATCCCGGAAATACGGAAAAAGGCTTGCAAAAGATACTTGAACAGAAATACATGGCATTCTTTGAGAATTCGGGCCGGCAGGCGTATTACAATTTCCGTCGCACGGGGATCCCGGTATTCGATATTGGCCAGTCCAACGCGAACAATAATCAGATTCCGATCCGCTGGGCTTATCCGACTTCGGAATACACCACCAACGAGGCAAATCTGAAAGCCTCGCTGAAAACGCAATTCAACGGGGCCGACACGCAAAACAGCGTGATGTGGCTCATCCGATAAGCTTATGCTTCTCCTGCTCGTTTGGGCGGGGGAAGTTTTTTGCTTTCCGGACGCCGGCTTTGCTCGGAAAACCCGTCTGAATTAATGCAAATTTTACACTTCCGAGCTGCTTTTTCGTTAGCTTGCCATCAATATGTTACCAAAAGGCTGGTAAATGGCAGCCATCTATAATGAAATCAGATTTTTCCAAGAAATTCTCAAAACCCGTTTTCAAAAGAGACGTTCCCGACGATTCCTATAAGTACCAGCCCGCCCCGAAACCGTCGGGAAAATATCCCTACCACCTGGACCTCGAAACCATCGATTCCGTGCCCGACCGGAATAAACTGGCATTTCATATGGTGGGCGACACCGGCAGTATCCGGACGCCCGATTTCCAGAAGCTGGTCGTGGGGGAGATGGTCAAGCAGTTCGAGGCGACGGAAAAAACCGGGTACGAGCCGCAGTTTTTGTTTCACCTCGGCGATGTAGTCTATAACTTCGGGGAAGCGAGCGAGTACCGGCGGCAGTTTTTCGAGCCTTATCAAAAATACCCGGGGCCTATTTTTGCTATTCCCGGAAATCACGACAGCGACATTAACCCCGACAGCCGGGTGCGGTACAATAGCCTGGATGCGTTCACCGCGGTGTTTTGTGATACCGAACGTCGTACGGTGCCTTTTAGCGGTAACGCCGGGCGTAAAAGCATGGTGCAGCCCAACGTGTACTGGACCCTCCTGACACCGCTCGCGAATATCATCGGCATGTATTCCAATGTGCCCAAATTCGGCGTGGTCGACGAAGCGCAACGCCAGTGGCTTGTGCAAGAGCTGAAAAGGGCCGATAGCGAACGTCCCGGCAAGGCGGTGATCCTTTGCCTGCACCACTCGCCCTACTCGGCAGATGTCAACCACGGTTCGAGCATTCCGATGATCGGGCTGCTCGAAGGGGTTTTTGAAGAAACCGGTATTTACCCCGACATCGTTTTCAACGGGCATGTGCATAATTACCAGCGTTTTAGCAGGCATTACCCCGACGGCCGGGTGCTGCCGTTTGTGGTGGCGGGCAGCGGTGGCTACGACGAACTACATCCGGTGGCCTATACGAGCGATTCCCGTTTTACCAGCGAGCTGCCCATCTTTCGGGGGGTAAACCTCGAAAACAGTTGCGATACCAGGCACGGTTTCCTGAAAGTGCTTCTGGAAAGGACTTCCGCCGGCATTACGATCACCGTCGAATTCTACACGCTCCCCCACGAGCGGCGCGCGGAGCCGGGAGTGAATGCGGCGATGGAAGACAGACTGGTGCTGAAAATCTAGGAATTGCCGCTTTATTTTCCCATCCAGATCTTGAAATCGCTCACTTTTTCGCGGCTTACGAGCACCTCTTTGTTGTGTGCCGGCCGCAATGTGAGTGAAAGCCGGTTGCCGAAATAGGGGTCGATCTTGTCGACGCAACGGTGTGTGACCATCATGCCCCGGTTGATCCTGAAAAAACGTGAGGGATCGAGCGACTCGGCGAGTTCGTCGAGTGTGTAATCGACGAGCATTTTCTGGTTGGAGTCGGTCATGAAGAAGCTGTAACGGTCGTCGGTAAAGAAATAGGCGATTTCGCCGACTTCGACGGAAAGCATTTTTTGCCCCTGCTTCACGAGAAAACGTTGCCGGTATTCCACCGCCGAAGCTTTTTTGAAATCTTCCAGCAATTTCCGGATACCGGCCAGCGAGTGATCGGCAGCGGGCTGAGCTCTCATTCTTTCATACTTTTGCAATGCGCGTTGAAGGTCGTCGCGGTGCACGGGTTTCAGCAGGTAGTCGATGCTGTTGTGCCTGAATGCCTGCAAGGCGTATTCGTCGTAGGAAGTCGTGAAGATGATCGCACTCGCAACCTCCACCCGGTTGAATATTTCGAAGCTCTGCCCGTCGGACAATTCAATGTCCAGGAAGATCAGGTCCGGATCGGGCCGGCCGGCGGCGCGGTTTTCGAGTACCCATTCCACGGTTTGCTCGATGCTGTCGGTGACACCCGCGATGTCCAGCGACGGCGCGACCTCACCAACCATCTTTTTGAGTCGGCGGACCGACAGATCTTCGTCTTCAACGATAAGCGCATTCATATATTCAGGAAATCAATGGTAAGGTTACGGTAAAAAACTCGTGATTACTTTCGATCAGCGGCAGGGGAAGTCCGGGCCGGTATTCGGTTAGCAGCTTGTATTTGGTAACGATGTTATTGAGTCCCACATGCGTCGATTCGATGTTTTCGGCGCCGGTGGTCAGGTTTTTCTTTTGCAGGTTGTTTCTTATCATCAGTTTGCCCTCCACGGTACTCAATATAAAGATGGTGAGCGGCCTGCTGGCCCGGATCACATTGTGTTTCACCGCGTTTTCAACCAGCAATTGCAACGTAAGCGGCGGAATGAGGCTGTCCATAAAACAGTCTTCTACATGGATGTACAGCTTCATGCCATCGCCGTAGCGGGTTTTGAGCAAATGCCCGTAGGATTCGATGAACGACAATTCTTTTTTTAACGTCGTTAACTGCCCGAAATCGCCCTCATTTACCGACGAATGGTTGGTCTGCAAAAGATACCGGTACACCCGCGCCATTTCGTCCACGAACTGCTCCGCCTTTTCAGGGTCCTCGCCGATCAGCGCCGACAGCGAATTAAGGGTATTGAAAAGAAAATGGGGGCTGATCTGCGCTTTCAGGCTTTCGAGCTGGCCGTTGACATTCTCTTTCATCAGCCGCTCCGTATTAATTTCGTGCTGTCGCCAGCGCCTGAGCGCGCGAAATGTTTCCCGCAGGCCGGTAGCCAATACCATGGCCCCCAGGTTGACAACGTAAACGATAACCAGGGTATGCACGGTCAGCGTGGAACCAAACAGCTTGTTGCCGATATAAATCCACGCAACGGCCAGCATAAACACCCCCGAAACTACCGCATGAGCGCAAATGGACAACGCAACGCGCACCAGCGTTTGGCGTACGTCGCTGTAATGCCCGGCAATGTAACCTGCTACTTGCATTTGCACCCACACTACCAGGGCCAGCACCGACCCATTCAACAGGGTTGCCTGGAAATATGAAGCGAGGTTGCCCGCCAACGGTTTGCCTACCGTGATATAGTTAAAAAGCATCAGAATAACCGCTGTGCCTGGCACATACGCCCACCGGTTTACCGAAGGGATCTTTTCGGGAATTCTCTCAAACAATGCTCTTTTTTTCATGGTCAGGCAGTCGCCGGGCCGGCCGGGCGATTGGTTCAAAAATAGGGTAATCCCGGGAAAAGCTGCGGGGCGAGTTGCATCAACTGTATTTTTATTGGCATGAATTGTCATTGCACCGTAACCGCCGTTGCATCCGGTAGGAGCGGTATGACTACGGAAAATGTGTCGCCGTTCTCACGCACCTCCAGCTTTCTGGAAGTAAAAATCAGCAGTTTGGTGGAAAGCCCGCGCAAGCCCACGCCCTTGGCACCGAGCGTGCGATGGCGCATCTGAACGTTGTTGGTAATCCGGATACTGCGGTCGTCGGTAAGGGCCACCGTAATCGTAAGCGGCCGGTTGGCCGACAGGACATTATGTTGAACGGCGTTATCGACCAGTATCTGCAGCATAAGTGGCGGGATCGTCAGGTCGGCGGGGCAGTGCTCCGGCAGTTGTACGAGCAGGGCGTCGTGGTACCGCACTTTCAGAAGCCGCACGTAAACTTCCATAAACCTCAGCTCGGATTGCAGGGGTACCAGGTCGGTCCGGGCGCCCTGAAGCATGTAACGGTAAATTCGCGCGAGATCCTCTACGAAGTCTTCCGCCTGTGCGGGATCGGCGCTGATCAGCGAAGAAAGCGTATTCAGGCTGTTGAACAGAAAATGTGGGTTTACCTGTCCTTTCAATGCGTCGAACTCGATTTCCGCTGATTGCCGCGCCGATTTTTCATCGTCGGCCTGGTCGTTTTTCCATTGTTGCAAGGCGTAGAACAATCCCAGCAAAGCGCAGATAAAGGCATCGCAAACAAGGCCCAGCAAGGTCAGCGGCCAGATCATGGACCATTCGAAAGCCACACCGAGAGACGGGACCAGGCTGTAAACCCAGGTGTCGAAAACGGCGAGCAATGCCATAGCGGCGCCGAGTTTCCAAAACATGCCGAGCATTTGCCGGAGGATTTTCCCCTGCGCGGAACTGCCCGCGGTACGCCTGATGACGAGCGTGAGCGCGACCACCGAAAACCAGTAAACCGCGAAAGCGAGCGAAGTGGCCGTCAGGAACGTGGGAAGGTCGGTGAAATAGCGTTCCCCGATCAGGTAATAGTTGCCCAGCGCAAAGCAGATGGGCATCATCGCGAGATGATACCACCATTCGTACTTCGAAAAAAAGGCGGGTTTCATGAGGGTGCGTTTCGGATTCGGATGGAACAACCGACAAAATTAAAACAAATCGCCAAGCGGTTGTTAATAACGAAGGCAGCTGCTATTTTCCGGTAAACATATTCAAACCGGAAACAATGGCGGGACGTAGCGCGGGAATTTTGATGTTTCGGCGAAAAGTAAGTCTGGAAGTGCTGCTGGTACATCCGGGCGGACCGTTTTTTGCCCGTAAAGACCTGGGTGCCTGGTCTATTCCGAAAGGTGAGTACGAAGGCCCGGAAGACCCGCTGACGGCGGCCAGGCGCGAATTCGCGGAGGAAACCGGGCTGCCGGTCGACGGCGATTTTTTGCCATTGCAGCCCATTAAGCAAAAGGGTGGCAAGGAGGTGCTTGCATGGGCGATCGAGGGGGATATCGATGCCGCGAAAGTCGTCAGTAATGTCTTCGAAATGGAATGGCCGCCGCGTTCGGGCAAAATGCGGCGGTTTCCCGAGATCGACCGGGCGGAGTGGTTCGACCTCTCCACGGCCCGTAGTAAAATCAACGAGCGGCAACGCGGTTTCCTGGACGAATTGGAACAGTTGCTGGGGTAATGCTGCCCGATTTCGGGATGATCCGCAAAAAATCAGGTTCGCCGTGTTTATTAATTTGTAATTAAACTAAATACGGCATTTCTTTGCTCCCGAAGCATTCCGGCGCGTGGCGTCCGATGCGCAAATCAACTCAAATAGTATTCATGTCTCAGAAAAAGACGGCCCTCGGCAAGTTCATCGGAACATTACACCTGTGGCTGGGATTGGCGACGGGCGCGGTGATCATGGTCATCGGTCTTACCGGCGCCATTTATGTTTTTACAGACGAGCTTAAACCGCTCGTTTATCGCGACCGTCTTTTCATCGAGCCAGAAAACAAACCGAAACTGCCGTTGAGCCGGCTACTTGAAGCAGCACAGCAGGCAGTAGGGGAAATGCGGCCGGTCACCCGGGCCGAAATCTCTTCCCGGCCCGACAGGACCTATATTTTCAGGGCATTGAAGGTCGATAAGGACGGTTTTTCGCATTGGGATTATTACAAATATTATTGGAGGGCGTATGTTAACCCTTACAATGGGAAGGTAGTCATGCTGGAAGACAGCCGTAATGAATTCTTTACCCTTGTGCTTGGGCTGCATATGCGGATGCTGTTTGGCGAAAAGATAGGCCACACCGTCGTAAGCTACGCCGTGCTGGCTTTTGTATTCATGCTGATTTCGGGGATTGTATTATGGTGGCCGGCGAAATGGGGCAAACCGAATGTCGATAGGAGCTTTAAAATCAAATGGAATGCCAGATGGAAACGTCGTAATTACGACCTGCACAATGTGCTGGGCTTTTATGCCGGCGCTATCCTGATGATGTGTGCGCTTACCGGACTTGTGTGGGCATTCGAGTGGTTTGAGAAAGGCGTGAAAACGGCGGTGGACGGCGGCAAGCTGGCGGAAGTGCCCGCGGTCTTTTCGGATACCACGCAAACAACGGACGCCGGGGCGATCGACCGGATTTTTACAGCAATGCAGCAAGAAAAGCCGCAGGCCTACGGGTATCTTATCAATTTTCCCGCAAAAGGCAAATTGCCCGTCAATACCTCTACTTACCTCAGCGAAAGCAACCGCTACGACCGCGTGCAGGGCCAGTACGATCAATTTACCGGCGCGCGGCTACGTTCGCGTTCCTTCGGGGAGCTCACCAACGGCGAGCAGCTGTATGCCCTGAACTTCGACCTGCATGTGGGCGCCTGGGCAGGGCTGCCGGGCAAAATCCTGACTTTTTTCGCGGGTTTGATATGTGCGAGCTTACCGGTTACCGGATTTGTGATCTGGTGGGGGCGGCGTAGAAAGTCGGCACGGGAAGCGAAAAAAGAAAAGAAACCGGCTACGCAGCGGAAAGCGGCCCGTCGGGTGATGGCGGTGCAAGGCTATACGCCCGGGTTATCCCGCTTGTCCGAGGAAGAAAAATAACCCGATAACCGCCGAAAAAAATATCACCCAGCCCCAGAATATCCTCGCCGGAGGCATGTGGCCATATACGAGCACGCGGACTCCCAGCGGCAATAACGCGCTACAAAGGCAAGCCGTCGCAATTACAGACATGACCGTGCCGCCTTTCAGAACGCCGATCATCATGGCCGACATCATTGCCAACGCGACCACTTCCACGGGCCGTAAGGTGCCTGAAAGCCACGCCCCGATGGCCAATACCGCCCAGCCAAATAAAATGGCGCCGGAGAGCGTCGAAACGATGTGAAAAGCCCCGTACGACTGCGCCACCACTTCAGTGGCCCTGGGCAAGCCCAGGATGCCGACGAGTTGAAACGCCAGGTGGTTGATTCCCGAATGGAACGTCCGGGCAAAAAGTCCGAACATTACCAGGCTGCCGCCCCATACCGCCCACACCGGTTTCGTCCGCCCGATGAGATTGGCGAGCGTGACAATGGCCGGCCAAAGTAATATGTTCCCGGCCAGGAAAAGGCTGTAAGCCGTAAACATCAATGCGGGGTGTGATTGATAAGCCCGCAATTGCTCCGGAAAGAAAAAATCGAACCGGAGTTTCAGGATTTCTCCCAAAAGCAGCAATACCGGCGCCAGCACGAGCGATATGCCGCCCAGCCAGCGCCCGGGAAACGGAAAAGGGTCGAAATGGTTTTCAAAAGTTTTCATGGCTAATAGTTTATACAAAACTATGTAATGTTAGGTACTATGCATTGCATACTACACGACTGGTAATATCTGTGTTTGAATGGTCGGATGTGTTCCGCCTGCCCCCGGTTCTTGCCTTACAAAGCAAGCCCAATCGGGCCGGGTAGCCAAAAAAAGTAGCCCAACGACCCGGATTGTAGATTTCTGAATGCGGTTATCGCCGCCTGCGCAACCTCGCCATATAACCGCCACCGGCTGCCATCCGGATTTTCAGGCTGTCGCGCGAGGTGAGTGCCGCTTCGGAAAGGCGGTAATCGGCCGGGTAGCGGTCGGCATTTATGCCGTCTTCGCAAATCGTGGCCTCGTAAGTTGTTCCTGCGGTAAGAAAGGCGAGTGGAACGGTCAGTTCGCGGGCCGTGGAATCGTTGAGCGCGCCTATGTACCAGTCGGCACCCTTTTTGCGGACAGTGACGATGTACTCGCCCAGTTTCGCGTCGGGGATGCTGGTGGTGTCCCAAACCGTCGGGATGCTGCCCAGAAGCTGCATGAATGCGGGTTCTTTCAGGCCTTGCGACGGGTTCCCGGCAAAGAACTGGACAGGACTTTCGTAAACCACGAACATGGCAAGCTGCTGCGTGCGCGTAGTGAGCGACATTACATTCTCCGGCATCGGGTGAAAGCCTTTCGGCGTCGCGTTGTTGAGCATGCCCGGCTCGTAATCCAGGGGCCCGCCGAGCATCCGTATAAACGGGAGCAGTACATTATGCCCGGGCGTAGATTTGGCGCTCCACATATTATATTCCGAACCGAGCACTGCCTCGCGCGCGACCGCGTGCGGAAATGTCCGGTTAAAGCCCGCCGGCTTGAATGCGCCATGAAACATCAGCATGATCTTGTGCCGGGCACATGCTTCCGCGACTTTATAGAAGAATTGCACGGCCTTCTGGTCGTCGCGGTTGATGAAATCGGTCATGATAAAATCCACTCCCCATTTACTGAACTGTTCGAGCGCCGGTTCGAGTTGCTTTTCGAGTGTAAGTGCAAGCGTCCACATGCTTATGCCGATACCCTTACTTCTGGCATAGGCAACGATTTCCTCCATATCGATATCGGGATTGATCCTGAACAGATCGTTGTTGTCGCTCCATCCGGCATCCATCATAATGCGTTCAAAACCGAATTGCCTGGCAAAATCGATATAGTATTTGTAAGTGGCGGTGTTGATACCGCTCTTGAAAGGCACATTGAAAATGTTGGAAGCGATAATCCATTCGTCGGTGGCCTTGCCGGGTTTGACCCACGACAGATCCGCCACGCGCGAGGGGCTCGCTAGCCGGTAAACGAGGTCGTTGCCGGGCAGGTCCCGGTCTTCGGAGGCGATAACGAGCACCCGCCATGGGAACGGCCGGGTGCCTTTTGTTTTGGCCAGAAAGTCGGCACGTCTGGAAACATACCGCGTTGAATACAGCTCTCTGGTTTCCGCTTCTTCCGCCGGGTAGGGGGCAAACCGGCCGAACAGCGCTTTTTCTTCGTTGCCCGTGAGGAACATGCCGGGGTAATCTTCAAGGTCCGATTCGGTAATCCCGATTTTGGGAGAGTCCCCGGGCGCGACAAGAACAGGGGAGAAGAAAAGGCTTTTGGAAGATATGCTTTCCAGTGGTTTCACCGTGTAAGGTTCTTCAAAACTGGTATGGTAAATGTCCATATTCGACGGAGGCGCGACTTCGGGATAATACACCGGGTGATTGGCCGGGAAGCGGAACGCGGCGGTTTCGGAGCGTACGGTGATGTCGGCAGGAAACGATGTGGCGATGCGGTAGGCCACGCCATCGTCATATACCCGGAAAACCACCGCGAACGCATTGCGAAGCGTGATTTTGAGCTCTCTGTAATGGTCGGGGATGTGCCTTCGCTTTTCCGGTACCGGCGATACGATCGTTTCGTTGACGTTCCGTTCAATGAATTTCGGTTTCGACAATCCGTCCGAAAGTTTTTTGCCGTCGGAAAGAACCATATCGATTTCCGACGGCGACAAAAGCAGCTGGTTATTGAAATACACGCAATACCGTAGCTGGTCGTCGAGAAAGGCAACCAGCCGGATGGTTCCATTCGGGGAAACGACCTGGCGGGTGGTTTGTGCAAGGGCGCCGAAATGGGTTAATATAAAAAGGGCCAGGGGCAGCAGTTTTTTCATAGCGATTTGGTAGGTCCCATACAATTTGCAATGTACGGAATAAACTGACGAAAGGACGGGTTGGTGCCGGCCTGGTAACGGGAGTGCCGAAGAAGAAAAATCATGAAGAATCTCGTGAAAAAAAATAGCCGTTTCATACAAGTTTCGCTGCCGGCTGGTAAAAAGTTTAACCCGACTGAAAACTGCTGGCACGGAATTTAGGTTTGTAATAAATATTACTACAAGTAACTCTTCGAGTACACTTTGTAACTCTCGATTAAAAATAATAAACGGCAAATCGTAATTCGGGCCACGACTGCTTTATGCATTGATTGCGAGTTGGTTTTCTTTTTGGTAGCGTAGTTCGGCGCCGATTTTCGCGGGAATACCAATAATATAACTTAATCCTTAGGTGAAAAGTGGCGAACCAATTACTTCTACAACTTTCAGGGGGAATGGCAGACGATTTCCGCTTTTCGATTCATTTATATCAAAAAAATAACCGCCTGCTTGTGAAGAAAATACCGGGGTTGGGGCGGGGTGGTAATTACGGGAATGGCGAATTGTCGACGGATTTTTTGTAACCGTATGAGACAATTTTGTTCGCAGGCGACGTTCTGGTTAAATGGGGAATAGCACGGGCGTTGGCATCGGCGAATAGCTGTCGTACGCGAAAAGTATTTTTGTATACCGATTGGAATATCCGTGTGAAAATTGATTTATTTAAAACCGATTTAAAAATGAATCGCCGAAAAACGGTTAATAAAAATGGCCGGACGGAATAAAGATGCAGATTTTTTTTTCGCAATTTTGGTACATTATTTATCTTCAAAAGTATTTTAATAAAATGTTAACTTCATTACTTTTGCGAAAGTAATAATCCACCAGCAACCCGTAATTTATTTATGAAAGCAAGAGCAATTAAATTCTTTTCTCCTGAGGATAATGTTTCGGTAGCGAAAAAACCTCAGGAGAAACCAAAGCCGACCGGCTACATTTCTACCTCCGGAAAACTTGTTCTTCCTCCTAAAACTTTGGAAGAATTAGGAATCGAACCTGAAACTGCACGCTTTAAAATCGGAGCACAACAAGGCAAGAGAACGTTGAAGTATCTTTACCTGATCCCCAGCACAGATGAAAACGGAACATTCGCATTAGCGAGAAGCGGCCGCGGATATTCGATCCCGCTGGAACTGATTCTCCGCAAAGGCGGTATCGATTTTGAAAATACGAAGTACATTTTTGAAGTAACGCTTTTCAATTACAACGAAGGTGTCGTAGGCTTTGAACTCGCATTGGGAACAGAAGAACCCAAGCCAGCCTATACCGGCAAACCACGGGGCCGTAAACCCAAGAATGCCGTGGCAGCTGAATAAATATGCAAAAGGGTCCGTTTTCGCGGACCCTTTTTTGTTAAGTACTGGTAAACAGGGCATCTGCATCAGCGGCCTGTCGCGTTTCTGACCGGCTCCGGAATACCGAAAAGATTTTTACGGCTGTCGGTCGCGAAACGCCGCTCCGCAAACCCAGCGCTAACCAGCCAGTTAAGCGATTCGTAAACGGTCGCCGGACTGATTTTAATCCCGCGACTGCGCATGTCGCGCCATAATGTATCGCCGTCGGTAAATTCGTTGGCAACAAGCAACTGCTCGGCCACAATGACCCTCTTTTCGGCCAGCCTTATTTTATGGCGCGTGCAATAAGCACTGATTTGTTCGTACAGGGACATGCGAATGAATGACGCTTAAAATTATTTTCCTACTTCTACCAGTAAGGTCGCGCTGCGCCAGAAGGCTTTATATTCTTTTCCATTGTGCGACCCCGTCTCTTTCCAGCTTTTCGATGCCTCGATGTAATAGGTGCCCGGCCAAAGCGGAATGAATTCGGCCAAACCTTTTTCGTCGGTCGTGATTTGTTTGCTCCATCCGGATGGCGAAGCGACGGTCACTTGCAATTTTTCATTTCCATTGTTTTTAAAAAAACCGCGCAGATTCAAAGGGCTGTTCACTTTGTAGGTTTTGGCAGGATCGGCGAAAATGTTCAGTTCGTTGGCATTGGCTGCGGGGTTATTACCTGCATCAGCCTTTCCCACAGTTACTAACGCGCTGGCATTGAACTGATAAACGGTCGCGCCTCCAAGGTCTTTGGACGTGTGCCCTACCGATAATGTGTATACGCCTTGTTGCCCGGGTGTAAACTCGGCGGTAAAGTGATCTTCGGCCGCTACGGTTGCCAGTTTGGTCCGTTTCTGGTCGGGTGTGGTTAGCCACAACTCGAAGTCTTTCACATCCGAATACCATTCGCCGAGCTTTTCCGGCGTGTCCCCCGGTTCGGCATAGATGATTTTAACCGTTTGTTTCTGACCCGCTTTGCCTGTCGGAGCCGTCTGGATCCAAAGCGCATGGGCGAAAAGCTGCGCCGGGCAGCAAAGTAAAAAGGCAAGAAGAAGAAGTTGTTTTTTGAACATGATTTGAAAAAATGAGTAGTAAAAAAGCGAAGTGTATTTACAATATCCGCTCCGCATGTGGACGTACAAATATAGTTTATTTGTAATAAGTCCAAATAGTATTTAAATTTAAATTCAAACAAAAACGGCCTTCGCGTCGGAAGCGGAAGGCCGTTTGTTGTATTCAGCTACAACAAAGCTATTTCAGTTTAGCTGTAAGCAACGCCCAGTCTGAGCGCCCGCAACCCGCTTAAACCTTGCAGATCTTCAAGTTCAAGCTCTTCGGTAACCGGTTCGAGGGATTTTGTTTCCTGCAAATAATGGATAAAAGGCAGATAATCCTCAATGTCCCGCTGGTGCAGGTAAATGAGTGCGATCTTGCCGGGTTGGGTAAGGCGTTCCTGCGAGTTTTTGATCCTCACTTTGTCGATGCGTTTTTTGATCATCTGGTACCGGATATTGTAAGCGCCTTCCACATCGAACTTTCTCTCGTCCGTCCGGAAACTGATATCGATCATATGGTTATGCACGAAAATCAGTTGCGTGGTATGGAGCTCCCGGGGCATTTCCGACAGCAAATCGCGCGTGAGCCGCGCTACCTCGATCATCGACGACAGTTGCCACAGCCGCAGGTTTTTGAGGTGAAAATGATTGAATGGCTTGTCAGGGGCGATCGATTGGCCGATATAAATGTCGTATTCGATGCCATCCGTCCTGAACTTTTCGAAATAGCAGGGATAGGATTCCTGCAGTGCTTCCTTCTGATCCTCGAAATACCGGTTGACAGCCGTGTTGATCAGCTCCATCGAACGGTCGAGCGCCTCGCGGTGGCGGTGTATTCCGCCCTGTGCGACGTGGGTGGCGCCCAGGTATTCGTCGATCAAAGTCGTTGTTCGGGGGTTCTGTTGGGATAAATGGATCAGGTAATTCCGCGATTCGTCGTTCAAAAAAGTGTTCAGATTGTTTTCGGACGTGCTGTTCAGCTGCCCCTGCGCTACCGTTTGTTTCCATCGGGTGCAATGGAAGCGTAACTCCTGCATCAGCGACGACCGGTCGAATGGCAGAAGGGCATTCAAAACGTCGTCGAGCAGGTCGAGGTAATGGCCCAGATCCGCATGGATGGCGGCATTGCGCTCGTTGGTGGAGTTGCGGATGTCGATGGCACCGTAAAGCGGGTACACGTCGAAGAACGCAATGTTTTCGTTCACTTCCGGCAAACCTTTTTTCTGCGGTGCAGGTAATGCCAGGCGGCTTCATTGAATTTCCACTGCACGGCGGGCTGAATGGAGGTGAATTTCTCCTTGATGATATTTTCCAGTTCCAGGTTGAACTCTTCTATATATATGTTGAGGAGCTGAGCTATCGAGGCGAACGCCATTTCGAGTGCCGCGAGTTTTTTTTCGTCGAAACGCTCGTCTTTCCAGGTATGCATGCAAAGCACGCCGACGAGTTTTTGCTCCACAAAGAGCGGCACCAACGCCAGCGAGCGCACTTGCAGGTTACGGAAGGGTGCGAGCCAGCCGATCTGTCGTTCGTCTTCCCCATGGATATCCGGCGAGAAAAACGAGTTCGGCCTGGCCGCGTAGCCTTCGGCCTGCCGGCGGAATTCCTCCGGCGTGAGCCGGTTTTCGCCCCAGATCTGGAAAAGTACGCCTGTACCCGCCTGCTCGTATCCGTACACGGCCTGCCCGTTCACACGTACGAAAGGAAAGAGGTCGAACTCGATGCTGTTGTTCTGCACCAGCGTTTTCAGCGACTGGATAATGCGTTGATAGCGGTTCGGACTGTCGCCCGGTATCCGGTTAAATTGGACCTTTTTGATATTCTCCACCGCCATTTTCGCGGTAATGTCGGTAACCGTGATCACTGCGAAGCCGCGAAAGCGGAACATATCCAGCGGCAATACCTTCTGCAATTGCAAATGCCCGTCCGTCTCGCTGAAATGCGCGTAGATTTCGACAAAATTCAGTTCCGGAAGCGCTTCCTTAGCGGTAACTTCTACAAATTCGGGGCTTACGAGCACTTCGTAATAGCGTAGCAGGCCGGTTTTGTGATCGGTCCAGGCGTGGTATTGCTGTATTTTGACCGGTACCTGAAAGTTGTACAGCCGCTGCAATATCAGGGTATAAATCAGGTGCAGGCGTTCACGCTGATATTCTTCCGGTTTTTTTTGCAGTTCGAACTGCGAGTCGACAGGCTTTAAATTGAGCATCTCGAAAAGCAGGTCGGTGCCATAAAAAATGGTGGGATAAAGTGGAAAACTCATACCCCAGGCCAGTTGATGTTCCGATACGAGCGGTGCCGACAGGCTGCTGTAAATGTATTCGAAAAAGTCGCCGTAACGTCCGACGTCTTCCAGCGGCACGTCGCCTTCGGGGAGCTTGTTGTCGCGGAAATAGTTGAGTATATTCTTGTAAAATGCCGATTTGAGCGTCTTTTCCTCCGTGATGCGCTGTTCGAGGAAGCGGATATACGGCATGAACGAGATGGCCGAATCGAGGTCGGGCGGGAGCGCCCGCATTCCGGAAACGTCGAGTACTTCGTTTTTCATGGTGCTATGATGCGGTGGAGGCATAAAGATACGACACACCAATCGAAAAAGCGCGTGCCGGCTCCCGTCGCCGGCACGCGCATGAAGGCCGACGCGGCAATGCGGTCAGGCGAATGCGCTTTCCGGCCTGAATACTCCCGGTTCCATGCGGATATTGAGCCTTTCCAGCATTTCGGCGCGGTTGAACCCCTTTCTGAGATTTTCGGCCTGCACCATTTCCCGCGCATTGTTCAGCGCGTCTTCGCTTGTCCAGAGGGCAATGGTGATATATTCGGTGTCACCATTTTCCGTGATGCGCTCGTACGCATCGTCGCGGATGAAGCCGGCAAGCGTGTGGATGAACTCCCTGCTGATCTCCTGGCGTTCGAGAAATGTTTCCCTGGCGGCTGCGGGAATCAGGTATTTGCCGATAAATGCGACCGGGCGGTTGTTGTCTTGTAGTTCCATGATTTTTAATTGGATTGGCAATCGTTTCTGTTGGTTTTGTTTGTACAAAATTCCAAAGGGGCAGACTGCCATTCTTGTAAAAAATCATTGATTTACCACAACACCGGCGATTTGAAAAACTCGGTAGGAGTAAGGCCGGTAAACAGCTTGAAATCTTTATTGAAATGAGGCTGGTCGAAATAACCGGCGTCCAGCGCCAGCTGCGCCAGCGTTTGCCCCGAGCGGCCTTTTTCGATCACCGATTTCATTTTGACCAAATATGCGAATTGCTTTGGCGAAAGCCCCGCCACACGCCTGAAACGCTTTTCGAACACGTCCTGGCTTACATACAACGACGCGGCCAGTTCCCTGATCCTCAACTGTCCTCCAGCAGACCGGATCTTGTCGATCGCGGCGAGTACCAGGCGGTCGGCGGCCCTGTCGCTGACCCGCCCGAGCAGAAAGCGTTCAACCCGCGTAATGCGTGCTTCGTGCGAGGGCAATCCGGCCAGTTGCTCTTCCAGCAGCGGAATATCCCCGAACCCGTCGAGGCAATCCAGCGGAATACTCGTGTCGCTGAATGCATGGAGCGGCTCGCGAACGAAAGGCGCAATGCCGCCTTCCCGAAAAATGACCAGGAGATTTATCGTTCCCGACCGGTATTGCATCGCGCGGCCCGATTTCCGCAGCCCCGACACGACGGCCGGTCCGAGCGCGGTGACCTCGCCATGATGGTCGACGCAAACCTGCCCGCTTAACCGGAACACCATGACCGGCGAGGTTTCAGGCAGGACCCGGTTGACCACGTCCGCGGGCGTTTCTATCACCTTATAGGACTGGATAAATGGGCTCAGTTCGGGTATCGGAAAATAGGTCTGGACATTCATCACTCCCAAAACCGGAAGCGGGTGCGAACGGTTCCCGAGTGCCTTTAAGCCGGATGGAACATCACGTAAAAGTGTATCGCATTTCCGGATTTTTGTATAAGTCGCCGGCGGGAGCGACCCGGTAAATTTGTAGCATCAAACACAAAAACAATTGTCAACCATGTCAAAAACTATTTTTATTACCGGCGCTTCCAAGGGATTCGGCCGTATATGGACCGAGGCTTTTTTGAAAAGAGGGGATAAAGTTGCCGCCACCGCCCGCAACATCGAAACGCTGAAAGACCTCGCAGCGCAATACCCCGATACCCTGCTTCCGATCCGGCTCGATGTGAACGATCGCGCCGCGAGCTTCGCAGCCGTAAACCAGGCCCATGCGCATTTCGGCAGCCTCGACGTCGTGATCAACAATGCCGGTTACGGACTGTTCGGGACCATCGAGGAAACCAGCGAACAGGAGGCCCGTGACCAGATCGAAACGAACCTGTTCGGTTTGCTTTGGGTAACGCAGGCAGCGATTCCTGTAATGCGTGCGCAGGGCGGTGGCCATATTCTTCAGGTGTCGAGCGTACTCGGCGTGGCTACGTTGCCGGTGCTTGGCCTTTACAATGCCTCCAAGTGGGCTGTGGAAGGGCTTAGCGAAACGCTGGCTTCGGAGGTAAAAGACTTCGGCATTAAAGTGACGCTTGTCGAACCCAACGGCTTCTCGACCGATTGGGGCGGCGCTTCGGCCATCCACAGCGAACCGATCGCATTGTACGACGGTATTAAAGAAGCCCTTTACGCCGGACTGACGCCCGACACGATCGGTAAGCCCGAAGCGACCGCGGACGCGATTCTGAAAGTCGTAGACGAAGAAAACCCGCCGCTGCGAATTTTCCTCGGCAAAGTCGGGTTTCCATGGTTGAGCCAGGTATACGCCGACCGCCTTGCGACCTGGGAGGAGTGGAAAGAGGTAGCGGATGCCGCCCATGGTCATGCGGCAGTCTGATTTTCAGGTATATTTTCATAGAATTGGAATCTGCGCCCGCTAAAAGGCGCAGATTTAACCGTTTAGACATCATGGAACATTATAAAAGCATCAGCGAGCTGCACCGCGCCAGCAACCTGCCCGGCCCCGAAAACCCGATGGTCAGCTTGTTTACCTGCGATCAGCTGCGGAGTTGCACCATCGGCCGCCGCGAGTTTACGACGGACTTTTATATGATTGCATTCAAGAAGATCAGGGCAGGCCATGTGCTTTACGGGCGTACCAAATACGATCATGAAAGTGGTTCGATGCTTTTTACAAAACCCCGGCAAGTGATCGAGATGGACAATATCGAACTGGAAGAGAGGGGTTTTATCCTTTATGTGCACGAAGATTTCCTGAACGGCCACCCGTTGCATTCGGAAATCCGGAAATACGGTTTTTTCGACTACGAGGCCAATGAGGCATTGCATTTGTCGGAGCGCGAGGAGCAGATCATCTGGGACCTTTTCTCGCGCATTCAGAACGAATATTACAATAATACCGACGAATACAGCCGCGACATCATGCTCACGCACCTGGACTCGATGCTGAAATATTCGCAGCGTTTCTACAAACGCCAGTTCATCAACCGCACGCAGTTGTCGGGCACGACGGTGTCGCGTTTTAATGAAAGTCTCGCCCGGTATTTCGAGAATGGCAGTTTTCAGGAAAAAGGATTGCCGTCCGTCAAGCTCATGGCCGACATGCTCAATACGTCGCCCCGGTATCTGAGTGATTTGCTCAAACAGGAGACCGGCAAGACCGCTATCGAGCTGATCCATATTTTCCTGGTTTCCGAGGCCAAAAACATACTACTGAGCTCCGACAAGACCGTTGCCGAAACCGCATATTTGCTTGGCTTCGAAAATCCGCCCTATTTTTCGAGGTTGTTCAAAAAAGAAACCGGTTTCAGTCCGAACGAATATAAAAAGCGGGTAGAATTTTCCACCCGGCCGGGTGTCGCTTGACTTTCGGGGAATGCGGGCGCCCGGCGGCTGTCCGTCGACGGTCCCACGCCGTTGCCGAAACGGCACAGGTAAAATTTTTACCCGGAAAATAGCAAATGACACTCCCGTAACGTTGTAATAGCTGATTTGTGGATCAAATTCGCTTATTTGGTCGGTTTATTGGACGTTACTCTGGAAATACATGATTCAATTGAAACCCGGGAAATACCGGCGTAGCATTCTCTTCCTATGGCGCGCATTGGGCATCGGGCTGGCCCTGCTGATCTTCTACATTGCCGCGGTTAACTACAATTTTCTTGGTCTTTTCGGCGGTATGCCGGACCTGGTCGCATTGGAAAACCCGAAAAGCGAGCTGGCCTCCGAGCTGATCTCGGAAGACGGCAAGTCGCTGGGCAAATACCATTTCGAAAACCGTTCGCCGGTCGAGATTTCCGAAATTTCACCGAACCTGATCAATGCATTGCTGGCGACCGAGGATACCCGGTTCATCAGCCATTCAGGAATCGACCCCCGAAGCCTTTTGCGTGTAGCGAAGGGGATTATTACGGGTAATTCAAGCTCAGGTGGCGGCAGTACGCTTACGCAGCAGGTGGCGAAAAACCTTTTCAATACGCGTTCGGAAGAGTTTGAAGGAGTGCTGGGCAAAATACCGGTCGTGCGAATTGTAATTGCCAAAACCAAGGAGTGGATACTCTCCATCATTCTGGAAAGAAAGTATACCAAGCAGGAGATCATGCAGATGTACCTGAACACGGTCTCATTCGGGAACAACGCGTATGGTATCAAAGTGGCCGCGAAAACGTATTTCAACGCCGATGTGTCGGAGCTGGACATACCGCAGTCGGCATTGCTGGTGGGCATGCTGCAAAACCCGACGATCTACAACCCCGTGCGGTTTCCACAGAACGCCACCTATCGCCGCAATACCGTACTGGCCCAGATGGCCAAATACGATTACCTTACCGACGATGATTTCAATTCCCTGAAAGAAAAACCGCTGGGCCTGGAATTCGCAATGGAAACCCACGCCAACGGGCCGGCTCCGTACTTCTGGGAATCGATGCGCGGCTACCTGAAAGCCTGGGTAAAAATGTATAACGAGGAAAACGGCACCGACCTGAACCTCTATACGAGCGGTTTGCGTATTTACACGACCATCGACTCGCGGATGCAGTCGTATATGGAAGACGCGCTCACCCGCCACATGAAGGAACAGCAAAAGATCTTCAACGATCACTGGAAAGGCCGCAATCCGTGGATCGACGAGAACGGAAGGGAAATTCCGGGCTTTATCGAGACGGCCGTCCGCAGGTTGCCGTATTTCAATGTGCTGAAAAACAAACTCGGGGAGGAAGAGGCGTGGAAAGTGATGCGGAAGCCGTATAAAATGAAGGTGTTCTCCTGGGACGGTGAAAAAGAAGTGACGATGAGCCCTATCGACTCGATCAGATACTATAAACGTTTCCTGCGGGCAGGCATGATGGCCATGGACCCGCGCAACGGGCACGTGAAAGCATGGGTTGGCGGCATCAATTTCAAATACTTCCAGTACGACCACGTGAAGCAGGGAAAAAGACAGCCGGGCTCCACATTCAAGCCGTTCGTTTACACGGCCGGGCTGGACAAAAATTTCATCACGCCCTGCGAAAAGATCATGGACTCGCCGGTAACATTCCAGGCGGGGATCGACGACGTAATGGAGGATTATACGCCTAAAAATTCCAACGGCGTCTATTCCGAACAGCCGCTGTCCCTGCGTCAGGCGTTGGGAAAATCGGTGAATTCGGTCACTGCCAATATCATGAAGATGGTGAAGGCCAATACCGTCGTGGACTATGCGCACAAGCTTGGCATCACGAGCGAGCTGCCCGCAACGCCGGCGTTGTGCCTGGGGACCGGCGACGTGTCGATTTACGAAATGGTGTCGGCCTACTCCTCGTTTGCCAACGGCGGGTACAAAGTTATGCCCATGACGATCCTGCGGATCGAAGACCGGCACGGCAAACTTCTGGCCGAGTTCCACGAGCAGCAAAGTCAGGAGCTGAGCGAAACAATGGCCTATAATATGCTGTACCTCATGCGGGGTGCGGTAGAAGACCCTGGCGGTACGGCGGGCCGGTTGCGGCAATACGGTGTTACCGAAGGCAACGAGATCGCCGCAAAAACGGGCACGTCCCAAAATCATTCCGACGGCTGGTTTATGGGGATGACGCACAACCTGGTGGCGGGTGTCTGGGTTGGGGGCGAGGACCGCAGCATTCATTACCGTACGCTCGCGCTCGGGCAGGGCGGACGCGTGGCCATGCCTGCCTGGGGAGCTTTCATGCAGAAAGTTTACAACGACCAGACGCTCATTCATTACCGGAAAGGCGCTTTCACACGACCGGAAGGCTATGCGGGCGAGTGCGCCACCGATTCTACGGTCGTTTCGGACGAAATATACACGCCACCGGCGAAGTCGGATGACGAAGGTGTATTATTTTAAGAAGATATTCCTTTCGGTCAAAATGCGGCGAGTGGTTTGACAAATCGCTCCGGCAGGGTTAGCTTTATATGGTAAATCGCGTTCCGTGCCTAAACCTGTCGGTGACAATTGAAAAATCCTTCGCAATGGAAATGGTTCCGTCCGCTCGTGATCCTCGTGTGGGCAGCGCTGCTGAACCTTTTTCTTGTCCAGAAATTTGTCGGAAGTAACTGGAAAAGCCTCACTATCACCATGGCATGGCTGGGTTGTGCGCTGGTTACCTGGCAATCGATGGCACTCTGGAGCGAAAAATGGCGGGCGAAGTATCCCGATATGATGCAAACCCGCAAAAGGATCATCGGCACATTCACCGGTTACCTGGTCATCGAAGTGCTGAGTCAGGTTTTCTTCTTTTTGCTGATGTATTTCGCCCGGTGGGATTGGGAGGTCTTTACATTGAGGGAATACAGCATCTATATCACGCTCTGTGTGGTTACGCTTTTCTCGGTAGGCGCGATCTACGAGCTGATTTATTCGCTGAGCCAGTATGGCATGGCATTGCAGGAGGAGGAGGCGATCAAGAAAGAATCCCTGCAAAATCAGTTCGATAACCTTAAAAATCAGGTCAATCCGCATTTTTTATTCAACAGCCTCAACTCCCTTTCCGCCCTGATCGAGGAAGACCGTGTCCGGGCGAGCGCATTCCTGGATGAGCTTTCGAGCGTTTACCGCTACCTCCTGCACGACAGCGGGAACGGACTGGTGTCGCTCAAAAGTGAAAGCGAATTTATCCGCTCCTACCTTTTTCTTACCACCACGCGGTACGGCGCGGCGATTGAGGTGGAGGTGGATATCGACGAGAGTTGTACCCATTGCATGCTGCCGATGCTGACCTTGCAAACGCTGGTCGACAATGCGGTCCGTAATAATGTGGTTATGAAACAAAGACCGCTGAAACTGTCGATCGTCGCACGGGGCAGACATCTGGAGGTCAGCAATTCGATCCAGCCTAAAAGTCCGGGTACGGCCCGGGAAAGCCTGGAAGCATTGCTGACGCGCTTTCGTGACCTGAAACTGGAAGAACCTTTGCTTTTTGACGACGGGGATACGTTCACCGTCCGGATACCCGTCGGAACACCCCGTAATCAATTCGAAACCACGTGAAGCTGGTAACCTACACCAAACAGGACATCTGGATCGCCCTTTCGCTGCTGCCGGTATATATTCTATTAATGAATTATCTGGCGGTTGGGGATATTTATTTTTCGAATATCGGTGTTTTTGCGAAAACTACCGTCATTTCATCGGTCGTATTCAGTTTGGCGTATCAGTTCATTCATGCCCGGATCGGTTTCTGGTTTCGCAAGCGTTATTCGCATTTCAAGCAGACGCCGAAGCGGATGTTGCTCATGATTCCGGCGCATATTGTTTGTAATGTATTGATCATAAGTGTATTGTTCTTTGGTTATGCGGCTTTTAATTTCCCCGGTTACGCCTTCGACCGCACGAGCTACGAATGGGCCCTGGGGCTGGGCGCGCTGATGAATATCGTGGTCACGTGTATACATGAGGGCGTGTACGCATTCGAGCTGTGGCAGCAAAAGTTGCTGGAAACCGAAAAACTGCGGAAAGCGAATTTGCAAAGCCAGTTCGAAAGTCTGGAAGCAGCAGATCAACCCGCATTTCCTTTTTAATTGCCTTAACTCGCTCTCGTCGCTCATCGAGGAGGACCCGGACCTCGCCACGCAGTTTATCGACGAAATGAGCAATGTGTACCGTTACCTGCTCCGGAGTAATGAATCGGAGCTTACGACGCTGGAAGCGGAACTGAGGTTTGCCGGCTCCTATTTTCACCTGCTCAGCACGCGCTACGGCGCCAACCTCCGGCTGGAAGAGGAAATCGACCCTGCCTATCGCGATTATATGCTGCCGCCGCTGACGCTCCAGTTATTGATGGAAAATGTAGTGAAACACAATGTGATAATGCCCCGGCAGCCGCTCTACATCCGATTGAACACGACTGCCGACGGTAGGTTGGTGGTGTCGAATAACCTTCAGAGACGTCAGGTATCGGTACCTTCGAGCCGGATCGGCCTTGCAAACATTGCCACAAAGTATAACCTGCTCGGGCAGGGGGAAATCAGCATCGAGGAGAATCCGCAGACTTTCTCGGTGAGCCTGCCCCTGCTGACATCGGCCTAATTTTCGGGCAGCTTCGCTAGCTTTTTCCTTGAATTTACCGACCATTTACCCGTGTGGGCGATTTCGTGCACGGCCTCCTGAACCATATCCGATATTTCGGAAGGCGGAAATTCGTTTCCGAAGTCGGCGGCGTCGACCTTTTTTAGCTGCCAGGAAACTCATCAGTTCAGGCAATGCGTAGTGGCTTGTCACAATAGCTTGCGGCTCGAAAACGGGTGAGGAGGCGGAGGTACGGTTCTGATTAACGGAATACGCCATCAGATAGCACGACATGGTGCTGGCTTCCGGTACTTTTATCCGTATTTCTTTGATCAGTAATGCATTAGGTAGCTGTTCGTCTTCGGAAACAAAGATTGTTCCGGCCGGCAATGTCACCGTAACGGATTCGCCCGTGGCGTTCGAAAGCCGGAGGCAAAAATGCAGCGGCCCGCTGCCGTAAATCTGTTTGCGGGCGATGGCTTCGTCGGCATAATGCGGGGACCGATGCGGCTTGCCGCTCATGCCGATACCCGCCGGAAAGTCGAGTTTCGTACCTTCGGGCCGTTGCTGTGAGCTGCCGAAGCCGGGTGCCGAGGATTTGACATCATCGGCCACCGGCGCCGACTCGATGCAGCCGTAAAGTGCGGCCGCCAACATGAAAAGCAGAATGTAGTGCTTTTTCATATCGATAAATATTTGATTTTCATGGCTAACAGAACTTGCAATCGTTACCCGAAATTAACGAGGGGTACCCGCACGGCCATCCGCATTGAGCATCAAACGGGACAACCGGGCTATGAAACGTGCAACGCGGCGCATGGACCGTCATAAATCCGCGTTTTTCGCTTCGGGCCGTGTTTTTAGCTCCCCGGGCGTTTCATCACCGGTATTTACCGTTTCATGGCCCGTTTATGCGATTCCGTTTCCCACGGCCTTCGGGAATTGGTTAATTTGGCCTAAATTTTGGCTTTCAATTGGAACAGCAAAAACCGGTTTATGAAGGTATTATTGATAGAAGACGAGGATCTGGCCGTGAGAAAACTCTCCAAACTACTGATGGAAATAGACGGAAACATAGAAATCGTGGGGAAAGCAGCGAGTGTGCAGGAGTCGGTTAATTTTTTGAAGGAAAGTGAAGCCCCCGACCTGATACTGATGGACATCGAGCTGGCCGACGGACAAAGTTTCGAGATTTTTGATCAGGTGAAAGTAGAATCTCCCGTGATATTTACCACGTCGTATGACGAATACGCGCTCAGGGCATTCAAAGTGAATAGTATCGACTACCTTCTGAAACCCATTAAAAGGCAGGAACTGGAAGCCAGTCTGGCAAAATACAACCGTCTGGCGAGGAATACCGAAAGCGAAAATGTGAAAAATGCGAATCTCGACCGCGATGCTATCGATTCGCTGGTGAAACAGTTGCGGCAGCAAATGCAGCCTTCGGATTATCGCAAGCGTTTCCTGGTAAAACACTTGCAGCAATGGGTGCCGGTGGAGGTAGGCGATATCGCCTATTTTTATTCTGAAGAGGGGACCAGTTTGTTCAAAACGAAGAACAACCAGAAATTTCCGGTCGACTATACGCTCGACGAATTGGAAAAAATGCTGGACCCCAACAGTTTTTTCCGCGCCAACCGCCAGTTCATTATCAGTGTGCATTGCGTGCAGCAAATCAATCCTTACTTCAATAACAAAATTAAACTGACGCTCACGCCGATGCCGGAAAGCGAGGTGATCATCAGTCGCGAGAAGGCAATGGACTTTAAAAAATGGCTGGGCAAATAGTGCCGGATGTGCAATGAAGCGGCCTGCGGGAGCCGGGCGTTGCACATTTCCGGAATTATTTCGAACTTGACCGCCTTCATACTCAACCCGCTTCCTGCCATTACTTCGCCCCGGTCGGCCAGGCGCTTGCCCGTCCCGTCCGACGTATCCCGCCCGTATCGGGTTATACTCTTGAAGTACAGTCATTTGGCCGGATTGCTTTTATGAACAAAATCAAATGTTTGATTATCGATGACGAGCCGCATGCGGCAAGCATTCTCGAAGCGTACATCAGTGAGCTGGAATCACTGGAACTGGTGGGGGTATTCTATCATGCCGTCGATGCGCTGATGTACCTTCAAAGGCACAAAATCGACCTGCTTTTTCTTGATGTAATGCTGCCGAAAGTGACGGGCGACGCGTTCCTGCGCTTGCTGCCCGCCCGGCCGAAGGTTATTTTCCTCAGCAACAAACGAAAACGCTGGTCACGGGGAGGCGACGATCACATTCTTGACCTGCTGGTAAAGCCGGTCGCCTTCGAGGCTTTTCTCGAAGGCATCGAACGATATTACGCGACGGTCCCCCCGCTGACGCGGCGGGCCATTCAGTCGAAGGCTAAAAAGGCTTCTCGTAACAGGGGACCGTTTATCTACCTGTTTTCGGGCAAGGTCACGGTAAAGATATTTCTCGATGAAGTGCTCTACATCGAGGGGGTGAAGAACTATGTAAAATTCAGAACGACCGAAAGGGAGATCGTGGTTCACCAGGGCATGACGGCAATCGAATCGCGGATGGCGGAACATGGTTTCATGCGTATACACCGTTCCCTGATTGTGGCGACCGACAAAATTACGGCATTCGGGGATACGACCATTGAAATAGGCGCACATATCCTGCCTGTGAGCGCGCCTTACCGGGAGAAAGTACAGCGGCTCTCCCGCGCGGCGGCAGAAAACGTATAGTATAAAATTGGTAACGTATAGTATTGCATTGAGAAAAGTTAGTTGTATTTTGAAAGCCTAATCCAATCTTTTCAAAATACATATGGGAAAATTTGTAATTTCAAAAAGGGCCAGCGGAGAGTTTCAGTTTAACCTCAAAGCCGGAAATGGCCAGGTAATCCTCGGCAGTGAAGGTTATACAACGAAGGCCGCTTGCGTGAATGGAATCGAATCGGTGAAGAAAAATGCACAGGACGACGCCCGTTTCGAGCGCCTCACATCAAAGAACAACAAGTATTATTTCGTTTTGAAGGCGACGAACGGACAGGCGATCGGCAACAGCGAAATGTACGAAAGCGTAGCAAGCCGTGACAACGGTATCGAATCTGTGAAAAAGAATGCGCCCGAGGCGGAGGTGGACGATCAAACGGCTGCCTGATTCTCGTGATATCCAAAAAAGCGCAGGGCAACCGTTGTCCTGCGCTTTTTTTACATGATAGCCCCGCGGCTGGTACGGTAATTGCCTTGCGTATATAGATAGAAAACAGCTATTTATGGTTCCCGACTTTAACAACCGCATTCGCCAGATCAGTTTTCTGCTGATTGTCACCGCATTGGCAGTAATCGTTTTCATGCAGCTTTACATTTTCTTCCCCGGTTTCCTGGGGGCGCTTACCCTTTACATTCTTTGCCGGCGGTATTACTTTCACCTCACCGAAAAGCGGAAGTGGAACAAAAGCCTCACTGCGATCCTCTTTATGGTGCTTTTTATGGCCTGCATTGTCGCTCCGGTTTATTTTTCGATTCAAATGATTTTTCAGAAAATCAATATGATCGTGGAAAACCCCGACCAGGTCAATCACGCGATCGACGCGATCGCCACCCAGCTCCGCGAATGGACGGGCCAGGACCTGCTGAACAAAGAGGCCACCGCCGACATCCGTAAGAAAGCCACCGGTTTCATTCCGGGTATCCTCAACAGTTCGGCCACGATGCTCGGCAACCTGCTGATGATCCTCTTTCTGGCGTATTTCATGTTTAAAAACGGCCGGATGATGGAAGAAGCGGTCGAAGATTTTATTCCACTCAAACACAAGAATATCCAGTCGCTCGCCGACGAAACCTGCGGGATGGTGCGTGCCAACGCCTTGGGAATCCCGCTTATCTCGCTGATTCAGGGGCTGGTAGCGTTGCTCGGCTACTGGGTCGTGGGGATCGAGGATTTCGTGCTGCTGGGGCTGATCACGGGCCTGTTCGCATTTTTCCCGGTAATCGGTACGGCGATGATCTGGCTTCCCCTGGTCATATTCCTGTTTTCGAAAGGTGAAAACGCCAAAGCGATCGGCCTGACCGTGTACAGCATCACGGTCATCGGCAACATCGACTACGTGGCGCGGATTACCTTTTTACAGAAGGTCGGAAATGTTCATCCGGTCATCACGATCCTCGGTCTGATCGCCGGATTGAAGCTGTTCGGCTTCTGGGGCTTTATCTTCGGTCCGCTGCTGATCAGTTACCTGATGCTGTTGGTGAGGATCTATAAGAACGAGTTTAGCGGCGGGCGCGCTGTGTGACACGCTATCAGATCTCCGTATCTTCCTTTGACCGGATCTCGTACTGGTGATGCCCTTCGGGCGCGTCCGACCATTTATAAACGACTTTCTTGAAGCGCAGGTCGCTAACGATACCATAAATGTTCTTCATAAAATCCTTCTGCACCTGCTCGGGCTTGAACATCCCGCCTTCGAACTTGAGTATTTCGCGGCGCTCTCCGGCCAGCCCTATGGCGACATGCTGTTCGCCCAACGCCTCCTTCTTGGAATCGACATAGGCTGTCCTGAGCTCGGGAAAATCGCGTTGCTGCACTTCTACCATTTTCTTTTTCAGGATCTCACGCTGGCTCGTGATCTTTTTTGTCGGAATTTGTCGCGGCTTCATTATATAAGGCCACATTCGATTTATGCCACGACAAGCGGGTGGCGAGGTCGGTTTCATCCTCGCCGTTTCTTAGTTTGGTGTCGATATCGCTGATCTTGTTTTGCAAAAACAGCGACATGCTTTCATTCGCCGCCTTATTGACCGGCTTGGGAGCATAAAAATAAATGCCGATGCCGGCGGCGATAGCGGCCAGTATCAGGTATACGATATATCGGTATGATCCGGTTCGTTGATGATGATGATGGATTTCCATGTCTGTTGGGGTTTTTTCCTTAATAGTTTGCGGACAGCAGGTTCAAAAGCCATGCCAGGCCCGCCTGGAACGGATTTTTCCTCCCACGGTTGTTTTGAAACCAACGCACTCGTATCATGAAAGTCGAGCAGTTCTATAACAAGGCGTATGCCTGGATTCTGGAAACCGGACCGGCAGTTCTGGCAGGTATCGCGGTGTTGATCGCCGGTTTATGGTTTATCCGCATTTTGTCGCGCTGGCTCAGCGGGCACATGCTCAAACGGCGGATAGACCCATCCCTGACACCTTTTTTGTTAAGCCTGGCCGCAACATCGTTGCGCGTGTTACTGATCATCGCGGTGATGCAGATCATCGGCATTCAGATGACTATTTTTGCCGCTTTGGTGGGTGCTATCGGTGTTGCGGCGGGTTTGGCGCTGTCGGGTACGCTGCAAAATTTCACCAGCGGTATTTTGATCCTGATTCTCAAACCATTCCAGGTGGGTGACAACATCGTGGCGCAAGGGCAGGAGGGCACTGTCGAAGCCATCAGGATCTTTTACACTGTCGTGAAAACCTATGATAACCGTACGGTAGTCATTCCCAACAGCAAGCTCTCCAACGAAGTGATCATCAACATCAGCGGTTCGGGTTACAGGCGGTTGGACGTTGAGTTGAAATTCAGCAACGGTATCGATTTCGCGGAGGTCAAAAGAATCATCAATAGTGTCCTCGATGATGCCCAAAATGCCCTGAAAGTACCCGAAAGACGTATCGGAATCGCTTCCATCGAGCCCGACGGCTATAAGGTCAGCGTCAACGTGTGGCTCAACGCGCATGGTTTCGTAGACAGCAAAATGGAGATTCAGGAAAGGTTAATGGAAGCCCTGAAAGGTTCGGGGCTCAAATTGCCGGGAATGGGGTAGGATTTTTTCGCTCCCGTGCAGCGGTTTTCAGTTTATCGGTGTCTTCCTGCGTACTCCTGCCGGCCGCGCGGTTGGGGAGGGACATTTTCATGATAAACGGCACCCCGCACGAACGAGCTATTTGGCTATGAATGACAAAATTTTTACTCAAATCCTTTCGATTGTCTTCTCCCTGTTCTTCTGGGGGTGCAGCAATTATAAGGACCTGCAATCCATTCCACCGGAAACCCTTCCCGAATCAGTAATAAAGGTAATGTCGGATGCGTATCCCGACGCTACCGACGCGACGTTCCGGGCCGTTGAAAAGGATGAGCTCTACGAAGTAAATTATAAATTGAACGGCAACCCTTTTTATGCGGCCCTCGATACGCGGAAAATACTGAGCGTGTACCGTATGTACGGCGCAGTGCCGGATTCGATGAAACGGGCGCTGCCCGCACGCAGCGTGCAGGGGGGGAAACGCGGACCTTTTCAGGGAGCCTGTGCCCCAGCCGAATGTGTACCCGACGTTCATTGCGAAATACACCTGGAATAACGTCGACTACCTGCTTAGTTGGTACCAGTACGATACCGACAATCCCATCCGGTATTTTTTAAGAATGGAACCTTATGCCAAGTTCTCTTATACCATTCACGCGGAGGAGCAAAGCGATTTGCCCAGACCGGTCACCGGTTTTCTGGAAAGAGAGAAGCTGAATCTTTCCACTGCGCAGATTTCGGTAAATGAAAGGAATGAAAAACAATACTTTGTTAATGCCGCGACGGCGTCGGGTACGAATTATCAGTTTACTTTTGATAATGCGGGTAAATTGATCAATACCGTATACCAGGCCGAGGCTTTTTATTATAATGTGGAAGAATATCCGGAGCAGATAAGGACATTTATAAAAAACGCTCCGGCTTTTTCGGCTATGAAACTGATCCAGGGTTACAAATTTTCGAATGTATTGGGGACGGGTTATGTGATGAACATGCAGGCGACGAATGAAAACTGCTGGTTAAATTTCGATCAGGATGGAAAGTTTGTGAATATGACATACCAGACAGCAATATATCGGTAAGCACAAAGCCGGTTGTTTCAAAGATACACTTCTCGCCCCTTTTGAATGAGCCTTTTCCGCAGTAAGAAATATAGTTCGCTTGCCGACCTGGTACGGGCTTGCCAAGCCAATGATACCAGGGCGCAGACGGCATTCTACGAGCGGTACAAATCCAGATTGCTGGGGCTTTGCCTGCGTTATGCCAAGACCAAGGCAGAGGCGGAGGACATTTTTCAGGAAGGCTTTATCAAGGTTTTTAAGAATATCAATGAATTAAGGAATGTGGAAGTGATCGATAGCTGGGTAAAGTCGGTGGTGATCCGGACGGCGATCAACTATTATCACCGCACCACCAAGGAGCAGCAGCTGCATTCGAACCTGGATGATTTTCAACGGGAAATCGAGTCGGGCGATTATGGGAAGATCATCGTTCAAATCGATATCGATGTGTTGCTGAACGTAATGGCCACATTGCCGGACGGGTACCGGATGATCATTAACCTGCATCTGATCGACGGATACACACATAGCGAGATCGGCGAAATGCTGGGTATATCCGACAGCACGTCGCGGTCGCAATTCTTGCGGGGAAGGAATTTATTAATGAAGAAGTTACAGGAAAAAGGTATAACGCAATATGAAATCTTCTGACGAGCGTATCGACGAGGAGTTGCGGAAGGCCCTCAAAGAACGATTCGATAGTTTTGAACGCCTGCCGGACCCCGCCTTGCGGGAGAAAGTCTTCAAAGAGTTGGGCGACGGCAGCAGCATGGTCAAGAAGGGCCTGATCGCCACGTTGCTGCTCCTGATATCTGCGACGGCCGTCGTGTACTTCGTGTCATGGTCCCCGGAGAGAAAAGAAGCGATCGTTGCAATAGCCAATGTTTCGGGAAGCCGGTCGGAGACAGCGGCGGCGGAATCCCATGCGAGCGCGAATGCAAACGGCAATGGCGACGGGCCCGGCACGCAGGTAGCGCCGCTGGATGCGCCGACTGCCGAAAACCCTGCGAAGGTCGATTCGGTATTACCATATAAAAAGCCGGTATCGATGGTGTCGGACAGGGCAACGCCGGACGTAAAGATTCTTTCTCGAAAAAAACATCGGGTTACGCGGGCGGAGCTGATCAAAGCGATTCGGGAAATCGGTTCTTCTTTCGGTTCACTCTGGATCAGGGACGACCTTGTTTCACCGGAAGACAGGGCGTTTCTGGTATCGGAATTGAAGAAAATGGGTTTGGTTGACGACCAGCCCGACAGCATTGCCGCCGGAAACGCAACCAGGACATTGGAAGGGCCTTCGATGGCCGATCAAGACATCGGGGTGCTGGATCACAGGCCATTGGCCCTTCCATCTTATCACGGCCCGGCCGATAGCCTGATTACACCTGGTAAAACCGGGAAACGTTACGAATTTCTGTATAAAGACCGTTGGAATTTTGTCGCCGGCCTTACACCGCTCCGCACCTTCCAGATCCTGACCGTGAGGCCGGGAAATGGTGTTATTTACCAGAACTTCGTTCTGCCGACCAGAATTTCGGCTGAAACGGTCGGGTATAAGTTTTCGGCCGGGGCGGAGCGCAAGGGGTTTCAGCTTTTGCTCAATTATGGCCAGTTTAAGCAATCGTACCGTTACGAAATCGCTACCAGCGAATTTATCGTCGGCCCTGACTTGTCCGGCAATTATCAGGTTGTGCGCAAGGGGATTCCGCAAAAGGAAAAGAGCACGGTACGGCTGGTCGGGCTGAGCCTCCGGAAGCGCACTGTTCTCCGGTCGCGTTTCCTGCGTAACTATTTCGGCGACGTCGGTGCCGAATGGAGCCGGGACCTGACCTCGGGAAGAAATATGGCCTGGGTTAATGCCGGTTTCGGAAAAGAGCTTTTTGCCGGGAACAATACCGCCATGACCATAGGGCCCTATTTTGAATACAGCCTGACAAAGCTCCGTAATCCCGACAACCCTTTCAAGATTCAGCCTTACCAGGTCGGCCTGTCGGTGGGCTTGCGCCATACCGGTTTCAAGGTATCCGCCGTCACCAGTCGGAGTTCTTCGCAGTAGATCGTCAAACGGGCAGTTATATAACTGCTGGCAAGGTACATCTTTTCGCTTTTCGTTCGGAACCGGGCCGGTTGTCGGCACCCCAGTCGGTAAGTACCCGAAGGACCGGTTCGAGGCTTTTACCGAGGGCGGTAAGCTGGTATTCGACACGGGGCGGCACCTCGGGGTACACTTTACGGCTGATGAGCCCGTCGCTTTCCATTTCGCGCAGCTGCAATATGAGGATACGTTCGGAAACGGCCGGAAGGCTGCGCCGGAGGTCACTGTACCGCATGGCCCCGTATGCCAGCCGCCAGAGGATCGACGGCTTCCAACGGCCGCCGATCAGGTCCAGTGTATAGGCCATGTCGCAATTTCCGTTGATCAGCATTTCGTTTTCAAGGTTCGTGGAGCTCTGTTTTCGCATAACTTACATTTATGTTAGTACTTGATAATTATGTTAGTACCTGTAAAATTAAGGGTGTCAGGGTAGTTTTGCAATGAAATCAAACCAATTTACCATCATGCAAAACTTGAAAGATAAAGTCGCATTTGTAACAGGAGGTTCGCGGGGGATCGGTGCCGCGATCGTACGCCGGCTTGCGGCAGAAGGGGCAAAAGTGACTTTCACGTACGTCAACAGCGAAGATCAGGCCGAAGCGCTGGTAAAGGAACTCTCGGGATCGGGCCTGAGCGCCGTAGCCATTCAGGCCGATAATTCGAAGGAAGGTGCTGTTCCGGCCGCTATTAACCAGGCGATCGAGCATTACGGAAAGCTCGATATCCTCGTCAACAGCGCCGGGGTTTACGTGGGAAAGGCATTCGAAGAACATACCACCGAGGATTACGATTACGTCATGAATGTGAATGTCAGATCGGTATTCGAGGCGTGTCTGGCGGCTTCCCGCAAAATGGAACGCGCAGGCCGTATCATAACGATAGGCAGCTGCATGGCCGACCGGGTAGCGGTACCGCAGGCTACATTGTACGCAACGAGCAAAGCTGCATTATCGGGCTTTACAAAAGGCCTTTCGCGTGACCTTGGACCGAAGGAAATTACAGTGAACCTGATCCAGCCGGGCCCGGTCGACACGGATATGAACCCGGCCACATCGGGATTCTCCGACTTTCAGCGGGGCATGATGTCGATCCCCAGATATGGTCGCCCGGAACACATCGCCGATGCCGTGGCTTTCCTTGCCAGCCCGGCAAACAGCTACACCACCGGATCGGTGATCACCATCGATGGCGGTACGCTCAGCTAAGCCGGGAAAGGCTGTTGGATAGGACCGATTAGTTTCCAATATTTGCCACCGACACCAGGCCGTGAAACCATTGGAAACAGACCCCGCATTGCACAGGATGATCCTCGACCATGTTCTGCGCCGCATTGAGCTCACGGCCGCCGAACAGGCCCATTTTATCTCCGTTTTGAAAGTCCGGAAGTTGCTTCCGCGGCAATACCTCGTCCAGCAGGGCGAAGTCTGCCGGCACGAAAGCTATGTCTGCAAAGGTTTTCTCCGCTCGTTTTATGTGGACGGGAAGGGCAACGATCATACCTTGCATTTCGCGATGGAAGACTGGTGGATCAGCGATTCCACCAGTTTCCATTTGCAGCGCCCGGCGGAGCGGAACATCGTGGCGCTGGAAACCTCCGTTTTACTACAAATCGAAAAGAACGACCTCGAACAGCTTTATAAGGTTATTCCGGCATTCGAACGCTTCTGGCGCATACTCGAACAAAAAGGGGCTATCGCGCAGGACCAGCGTATACTGAATGCCATTTCCATGACAGGTGCCGAGCGTTACCACGCCCTTATCGCCAAATATCCCACACTCGAACAACGGCTCCCGCAGCGGCATATCGCTTCTTACCTGGGCATCACGCCCGTGTTTCTGAGCCAGATACGCAAGGCGTCTTCGCGGACGTGAGGCTATGCCAGGCGGGACCTATCCAGGCGGGCATTGTTAAATAAGTTTAAGGCTTTTTATTAAAATAGTTATACGCATCGTGGCTGATCGCGCTGATACATTTGCAATCAAAAAAATGTATGGAAACGACCAGCAAAACGATATTCGACACTACCGAAATAGGCGGCAGGAAACTGTCCAACCGCCTCGTAGTGGCACCCATGACGCGCGTGAGCGCAACGCGGGCAGGGGTGCCTACACAGGAAATGGCCGACTACTACGAAGCATTCGCCTCGGGCGGTTTTGGAATGATCATTACCGAAGGCACCTATACGGATAATTTGTTCAGTAAAGCCAATCATTACCAGCCCGGCATGGCGGACACCGGGCAGATGGAAGGCTGGAAGCGGGTTGTGAACGCGGTGCACAAGCATAACTCCATTATTATAAGCCAATTGATGCACGGAGGCGCCTTGTCGGAATGTCGTGAGCAGACCATCGCGCCTTCGGCCGTACAACCCGTGGGGTTGCGGGCGACGGATGCCAGTGTGCCGCCGACCCCGTTCCCGATGCCGCGCGAAATGCAGCGTGAAGATTTCGAAAGCGTAAGAAATGGTTATGTCGATGCCGCGTTACGGGCGCATCGGGCCGGATTCGACGGGGCGGAACTGCATGCCGCCAACGGCTACCTGTTCGATCAGTTCATTACGCCGCACACCAATTTGCGCACCGACGAATATGGCGGGAACGAACGCAACAGACTCCGGTTTTTAATGGAGGTGTATGAAGCTGTAAAAGCCGCGTCGCCTCCGGGGTTCATCGTGGGGATACGCATTTCGGAAAGCAAAGTGAACAACCTTGCTTACCGCTGGCCCGACGGCCCTGAAACGGGACGGCGCATTTTTGAAGTATTGGCGGAAATCGACCCGGATTATGTGCATATCGCAGCCGAAGGCGGCCGCTGGGCACGGGAATGCCTTTATCCGGATGGCCGGTCGGCCAACAGCATCGCGAAGAGTATCCTGAAATCGCCGGTCATCGCGAACGGCGGAATGCACGACGTCGCATTGGCCGAAACGTTGCTGAACAGTAACGCGGCCGATCTGGTATCGATCGGCCGCGCGGCCATTGCCTCGCCCGACTGGCCCAAACGCGTGGCTTCGGGCGAGGCGGTGGTGCCGTTTTTCAAAGAATTCATCAAGCCAAGCCTTACACTTGCACACACGCGTAGTGTAATGGAACGGTTCAATGAAAATGCGTTGTGTTAGCCGGTACAGCGGCTATTTCAAAGCGAAATCCGGCCGTTCGAAGACCTCGTTCACCGGCCGGGTTTCGATCCACCAAATCCTGTCGAGCGCCGGATCGTAATATTTGGCAAGGCTGCCTTTGAGCAGCATTACCTGCTTGATTTCCTGTTTGGCGGGCATCAGGTTGCTGCTCGCGCCGTAAACCTGGCGGAAGCCGTCGAGCATGTAGGGTTCGGTATTTAATCTCGAAGGATCGAAAGACCGCACATCTTTTATTTCCACATTTCCTTTCACGAGGGCAACGGGCGGGGCATCGCGGTAAACCGGGAATGTAAAATAGCTGATTTCCGAAGCACTCATGTGATGATTGTAAGTTCGTTTTTCCTGCTTTTCTGTAAGCAGGTAGGGATAATCTTTGAATGCGGCGTTGATTTGCGTGTAGTCGGCCGGTTTACCATTTAAGAACAATTTCGTCTTATTCCGGTAACCCATTAGCCGCCGGTTCCGGTCGAAATAGGCACCTTTGTAAACGGTGATCACACCCTTTGGCCACCGTTTTAATCGAAAATATTCCACCCTCAGTTGCATTTCCCTGGCAAACGGAGGGACACTTTCGAGCAGATAGGATTTGAGCTCCTTTGCGGTGTTTCGAGGGTCGTAGCTGTCATAGAAAGGGTTGGGGGATACGCCATAGGAGGTGAACAGCAGACTATTCAATTCGGGTTTCCGCAGAAAAAAGATGGTGAACCCGTCCCCGAACGGCATGCCTTCCTGATAACTCTTGCCCGTAATGAAATCGTCGCTCACGCCACGTAGCGTGTAGTCGCGTGTTACATTCTTTTCCGGCTTTGCAGGCACTTCTTCAAAGTAAAAACCATCCATGTCGGTGGTTACGGTCTTTATAAAGCGGTCGTCGTGATAAAGGTTCATGACATAGCCGGCGATCGGCTTCTGTGTTTCGGCGTCGAGGATCAGGCCGGATAAGTGCAGCAGGTCTTTTGGCTTCCGTTTACTTTCTTCAAACCCGCCCGACCAGATCCTTACCGAGTTACGCCTCGGACTTTCACCGGGCTGATCGGCCCTGAATGCGGCCAGCAGTACCGCCAGTAACGGAAATACAAACAGGAAACAGCTGAGCAACATACGGGGACTTGCCCGCCTGTTCATCATCACGATCCGTTGTTTGAGGGAATGGCAGCCGAACTGGTTTATCAGCGGAAATTCTTTGCCGACCGCCGTTCTGAGCAATAAGTATTGATAAGCTTTCGGATCGCCGTGATTTTCCAGCACCTTCTGATCGGCGATGTATTCGAGGTTCTGCCGGATCGCACTTCTGATCAGCCACGCGAACGGGTTGAACCAATTGACAATGCAGATTACTTCCGACCAAATCACGTCTATCGAATGCCGTTGCTGTACGTGGACATATTCATGGAGGATCATGTCCTGCAATTCGTCCGGGTGGTGCAGGCGCGGGTTATAAAAAATGGCATTCCAGAAGGAGAACGGGCTCATTTCGAGGTCGAAATGATAGATTTTCACGCCATCATCCGAAAACAGGCGCGATTGTGCCCTGATCCTCAGATAAGAGCGCAGGTTGACGAGCAGTCTGAACAGCATTACCACCGCACCCGCGAGCCAGATCCGAAAAACCCAGTCGGCAGATTCGGGCATGACCGGTTCGGCGGGCACCACAGGCCAGGCGGGTGCCGGACCGGCCGGTGCTACGCTGGCGATGGCGGGTACGCTTTGTACGAATGCGTGGGCAGGCGATGGAGCAGCGGACGGCGTGAGAAAGGTATTGATGTTAATGAGCGGAAACACGAAGCATTGCACCGAATACCAGCATAAATAGTGCCGGTTCCAGTCGAAAAAAGTGAGCCGCCGCAACACCAAATGGTAAAAAATCGCGATCACGGCGAAGCTGACCGACAATTTGAGCAGGTAATCCGGGAATGCCGACATAGCCTTGATGGTTTGGGGTGAATTACTTTTTCCCTTCAATCAGCCCGATGATCTCCCTGAGCTCGTCGGCCGATATTTTATTCTTCTGTGCGAAGAAACTCACGAGCTCCTTGTAGGAATTTTCGAAATAATCCTTCACTACGTTTCCCATGAATTTTTGCTTGTACGCTTCTTCGCTGATGGCCGGTGCATATAAATAGGCATTGCCGACCATCCTGCTGCTGAGGTAGCCCTTCCTTTCAAGGTTTTTAACGGTGGAAGCGAGCGTCGTATAGGGTGGGACGGGAGGCGCCATCGCCTCCATAAACAGCTTTACATTCCCTTCGCCGGTTTTCCATACGGCCAGCATCGCGTCTTCCTCCTGGGCGGTTAATTTTTTCCATATCTACGAATTTTTCGTAATTCTACGAACATTTCGTAATGAAGGCAAATTTTAGGGGAAAAATTAGAAAGGTAACTTTCCGGGACTCAGATCCCCGGGTTCTGGCTTTTGTAAAACTGGACTTTTTTTGAACATTTCAATCAGCGTATTCACTTTCAGCTTTTCGAAAATCCGGGCTTTGTAGGTGCTCACAGAGCTTTCGGTGAGATTCAGCTTGATCGCGATTTCCTTGGTCCAGTAACCTTCGATGAGCATGTCCATCACCTCCAATTCGCGTTGTGAAAGGTATTCGAGCGGATTTTCGCCGTTGGGCTTGTTTTCGAGCGTATTCCGGAGCAGCTGTTGCTGAACAGCCGTGCTGATGTAGTTGCCGGCTTCGAGCATAGATAATATTGCCTTTTTGATTTCATCCTGCGACGCATTTTTAGAGAGGAAACCATTGGCACCCGCTTTGATGTAATGCAATGCATAGATCTCTTCTTCAAGACTGGAAAAGATCAAAATCAATACTTTCGGTTGTATTTCCCGGATCTTCGGGATCATATTGAAGCCTTCGCCGTCGGGAATGTTGATGTCGAGAATAACCAGGTCGATCTGATTACCGGCGAGCTGGGAGAGTGTCTCACTGAATGAGCCTGCTTCGTGAACGACCACCGGGTTCAGCAAATCGAGGATCAAGAACCGGGTCGCCAGCCTGACAATCGCATGGTCTTCAACCAGTAAGATTTTTTTCATTCTTTTAAGGAGGAGTTGTATTCCGTATTCCGACCGTTTTATAACCTTCGGAATGCCAACAGGCATCCAAATTAATGCAGTAAATATTGAGTAAAACTCCTATTATTTAATGTAAAATTTATTCAACGGTTTGTACAAGTTTACAGTTATTTGGCCGCTTCGGCAAGAAAAGTTTTACTTATTGTCGCAAAAAGATTTATCGGGTACGCCCGTCAAAAAGCTTTCAGGCGTTTTCTGGGGCGGTTTTTCGTAAATTTCCGATGTCCGGTCTCCTGAATTTCTAAATGTTCGAATAGAGATTATTTGTTTCGCACCCGAAAAATTTCTACACATGATTGTAGGTAATAATTTGAAATATTTGTATTCAAATGCGGATATTTGAATTACGAATTACTTCATTCCCGAATAAGCAAAATTATGACACATTGAGCGGAGAAAACCGTTGCTATGTTGTTCGCCAATCAGCCATTTTATGAATATACTCATTATCGAGGATGAGCCGCTAACCGTGCTCGGGTTGAAACAAAAGATCGGGGAAATCAATCCTGTGTCGGTAGTCGATACCGCGGCGTCTATCGACACCGCTTGCGAGCTTGCGGGGCGCAATGTCTACGAACTGATGATCCTGGATATCGACATCAAGGGCAAAGCCGGTGCGGGGGCCGTGGAGCGGATCAAGGCGCTGTACCCGGGGACCGCGATCCTGGTCATTACTGATCTTGAAGAACGTACCTACGGCCTGCCGTATATGAGGGCCGGTGCGGACGGGTTCTTGTCGAAGCTGGCCACTTCGGCGCAGTTCGACGAGGCCATCAGGGCAATGATGGTAATGGGGAAATACGCCAGCCCGGCTTTGCAGCAGCAGATGTTACAGGAAAGCCAGGTAGCCCGGCCGGTGCGGTATGTGAACCCGCTCATGAGCATTTCCGACCGGGAGCGGCAAGTTATGAACCACCTCATCGCCGGGAAGTCGACCGGAGAGATCGCCGAAATCCTGAATATCAACAAGACCACCGTAGGTACCCATAAAATGCGGATACTTAAAAAGATGCAGGTCAACAGCCTGATCAAACTGATTGAGAAGGTAACGATGTTGAGTTGAATGTGTATATATTGATAGCGGGTATAATACACTTTTAGCGCGGCCTGGCAGGGATCTCAGATAAGGGAGTAGTGAAAATACGATCAAATAGAATAGATATATTTCTACAAATCGATAGAGAGCTATTTCTAAATATATTTCTATTATTGTGTTAAATAATTAACCCTGTCTGTATCAGTCAGCAAGCTATGAAATTCCTGTGTATCGAAGATCACCCGCTCACATTGCTCGGGCTTAAAACGGTGTTTGCCGAGCTTTACCCGGAGGCTGCCGTCAGCTATGCCGACACTTTCGACGAGGCACTGGTTATCCTTGAACATGAACGTTTCGACCTCGCCGTGCTGGATATCGACATTCCCCGCGGCGAAAATATCAGTATGATGAAACTGATGCGCGAAAGGCAAGCCGGCCTGCCTATTCTGATCTACTCGGCTTTCGACGAGCGGGTTTATGCGTTGCCTTATCTGCAGTCCGGTGCGGATGGTTTTATTTCAAAGCAGGCGTCCCGGGAGGAGTTCTGCAATGCGGTAGGGGCAATCCTCGATCATGGCCGTTACGTGAGCCACGAAGTCCAGCAGATCTTTCTGTCGAGTGTCGCGGGTGCCGGTGGTCGGCTTAGGGGCAATTCGATCGTTTCGCTCTCGCCACGTGAGCGCCGCGTCATGCAGCTCATGGCGGAAGGTAAATGGACCAAGGAGATCGCGGCCATCATGAATCTCAAAGAAAACACGGTTAGCACTTATAAAAGGCGTATTTACGACAAGATGGAGGTGAAAGACCCTATCGAGTTGTCGAAAAAAATAGCGTTGTTCAGGTAAACAACGCTATTCGGTACGGTGCCGTCGGCAATAGCTGGCCGGTTATTTCGCCGGTTTCTTGAATATCGCCGGGTCGACAGGTGAGTTGACGGTTATCTTATTGGTAATGAACGACATTGTGCCCATTTGCGGGTTGCTGATCTCCATCGTGTTGGGAAATTTCACACCCTCTACTTCCTTATAGTCCGACAGGGCGATTTCGCCATCCTGCCCATTCATCGAGACTTTCACCTTGCTTACCAGGTACGTGCCGGCGTCTACATATTCGTCGATCACCTGTCCGTCCTTCGTGGTGAGTTTGAGGTGGAAAACATCCTTTTTATCCAGGGTTTCCTTTCCGACGAGTTCTACCTGGTTGCCTTTTTCCTTGTAGTTTACCAGGCCTCCGAACGGGTCCAGTGAACTCAGTTGCTGTTTCAACTGATCGGCGGGCATGTCTTCCGGTTCGCCGGTTCCGCCCATCATCGTTGGGCGGATCATCCATCCCTGGCCGTTATCCACCACCTGCACCATGGTGTTGCCCATTACGGTGGATTCGTTGCGGACCGACTTGCCTACGACCAACGTCGTCTTGTTGGGAATTTCCATGCCTTGAACAGCCAGCGAGCGATCGGTTATCACGGTGTTTACCGCCTTGATTTTGTCCAGCCCACCCAGGGCCGCGACGTGTTTATCGACGATTTCGTCCACGGTCTGCGCGTAAGAAGCGGCGGATACGAACACCGCGGCCATTGTCCAGATTAGTTTGTTTGTTTTCATACCGAAGTTGTATTTGAGTTAAAAGGCTTGTGTAAATCGATCTGTAATCCCGTGCGTTTACCGCGGGGCGTTGCCGCCTTGTCCGCCGCCGCCTTGCTGTTGTCCGCCGCCGTCGCTCTTCACATCGTCGTTGTTCACCGACTTCGTCTTTTTTCTGGGCTGTTCCATAGTCATTTTCCCGATTTTATAAGTGAACGTCAGACGGAAGCCGCGGTTGTAAAGGTATATGTCATTCACCTGGCTGAACTGCAAGGACGTCAATTCGGTGTGCATTTTAAACCTTTTGCTCAGGAAGTTTTCGGCCGCGAGTCCGAGGCTCGCCTTTTTATTGGCAAACTCTTTCTTGACGCCGACCGTATAAAACCCGAATCCGCCCTGCTTACCCTGTAACTGGATTTGCTGGCCCTGCATGAAACCGAAAGCCTGGGCGCCCCAGCCATTTCCGAACGACGCCTGCGAGAACAGACCGCCGCTGATATTCACGCCATCGTTGTGGATTTCCTGCTGCTGCCTGTTCTGTCCGAGCGTTTGTCCGGTTAGTTTGGTATAAAACACGTTGGCGAAAATCCCGAAGTTGATCTTCGAGGTGGCAGCGATATTGGCGAAGAGGTTCGCCCCGTAAGCGTGCTGCTTGCCGATGTTCTCATAGGTGGTCACGATCGCGCCGTCGAGCGTATCCGAAGGCTGGCGCACCTGCGTAATGGCATTGTTGGTGAACCGCCCGAAAAAAGTGGCATTGACGTACGTCTTCTTAATGTTTTTACTCAATCCCAGTTCGTAATTGTTGGTCAGCTCCGGGCGAAGTTCCGGGTTTCCGATGGTGATATTCTGTGGGTTGGCCGAATTGAAGTTCGGGTTCAGCTGTTGCAGGCCGGGGCGCTGGATGCGGCGGTTGTAACCCAGTTTCACGGTCGTTCCTTTGAACGTCTTCGATGCATTGAGGCTGGGTACGAGTATCCCGTAGTTGCCGACACCCACAACGCCCTCATTAGTGCTGGCGTCGATGAACGTGTGCTCGTAACGCAGGCCGCCTTTGAATGTGTAGCGTTTTTTTGTAGTATAAGTATAAGATGAATATGCCGCCGCTATATTCTGATGGTAAGTCAGATCACCCGCAGGCTGATCGGTTTCAGGGCGGAAGTCGCCGGTGGGCTCGGCAATGAGGAAGCTGTATTTACTTTTTACTTCCCTGAAAATCCCTTTGCCGCCGAATTCGAGCATCTGGTTTTTCTTGATGGGTGTCTGGTAATCGGATTGTAACGTAAACTCCTGGTTAATGCTCTTGTTGAGATTGCGCTGGCGGGCTGTCAGCGACTTTCCCTCGAAGATATCGGCGTCGAAATCATTGGTAAGGTCGTTGCGGCTGTACAGGGTCGATACGCTCCATTCCTGCTGCGGTTTGAACGTATGCAGGTAGTCGACATTCACATCCACGGTTCCCGAGAGGTTGTCGGCCGCCACATTCCGGGCGGAGAGAACGTCCGGCGAACCGGTTTTCATCAGGCGCGTAGCGAGGTCCTGCTGGTTCGAGAAGTTCCGCACCCCGTATTTCACACCGGCGGTCAGGCTTTGGTTTTTAGCGATATCGTAATCGAAGCCCAGGTTATAGTTTCCGAAAAGCCCGTGGCTCGAACCGTCACCGGTTTGCAGCGTTTTTGTAGTCACGTCGTCAACGATGCTGGTTTGTTCCAGGCTTGTTTTGGTGACCGTGTTATACATCCCCCGGCCGAACCCGCCGATCGTAAAGCCGGCTTTGCCTTTGCGGTAGCCGCCATTCAGCGCGAGCATGGAACCCCGGTTACCCACCCCGCCGTCGATATTCAGGTTCAGGCCTTGCAGGGAGTTCTTTTTCGTGATAATATTAATGATACCGCCGGAGCCTTCGGCGTCGTATTTGGCGGATGGACTGGTGATTACTTCCACCGATTTGATCTGGTCCGCAGGGATTTGTTTCAGGGCATCGGCCACACTGTTGGCGATGATCGTGCTGGGTTTGTTATTGATCAGCACGCGGATGTTCTGGCTGCCGCGCAGGGAAACATTGCCGTCCAGATCGACAGTGAGAAGGGGTACTTTACGTAAAATATCTGTGGCATCGCCTCCTTTTGCGGTAATATCCTTCTCCGCGTTGTAAACGAGGCGGTCTACTTTTTCCTCGATCAGCGCGGCCTGGCCGGTAACGGTCACTTCTTTCAGGGTTTTGGTGTTGGAGGCGAGGCCGATCGTGCCGAGATCTAACTCCTGTCCTTTCGAAAGTTTGATGTTATCGATCGTCTTGTTGCCGTAGCCGATGAACGAAATGAGCACCCGGTAGTCGCCTGCGACGAGTTTGGAAAGCGTAAATTTCCCTTTCTCATCGGCAACGGTACCGTCCACGGCCTGGTTGGCCGCTTTGTTATACAACGCAATGCTTACAAATTCGATGGGTTTGGATGAAGCTGAATCTACAATGGAGCCGGTAATCTTGGCCGATCCCTTTGGGCTTTGGTCGCCGGCGGTTCCCGGCAGGGCTTTGGGCTGGCTGGTTCCTGCTGCCGGAAACTGCGCGAATGCCGGTGAAAGGAGTGAGCTGGCGAGGATGGAAACAATCAGGAGAAGTCTTGTCATTTTCATGGTTTGGTAATTGGTACAACAAAAATGCGCGCACACGCGCTCGTCTGAAAGGAAAATATGACAAAGGCCGGATTATAGGGGATGGATGAAACGATCCGCGCGATGGACGATGGCCCCGGGGCTACCGGATATTTCTGCGAGGTATTCGATACCCGGAAGGCAATCGGCTGGGCGGATCCTTCCACAGACTAAGAAAAACGACTACTTACTGAACGGTTTCTCCACCGATGTTTTAAATTGTACAACTTGCGTATTTCGAAATTAATCTCCGGCTCCGGTGCACCATTTCAAATGTCTGTATATAGGTATTGCCATGCTGATTGCAGCGCGGTCGGGCGGCTTTGGGCAGCTGCCTGATTTTAATGTGCAGCTGCTCGACGACAAGAATGGCATAAGCACCGCCAACGCGTCCCGCATAATCCGCGACCGCAACGGTTTTTTATGGGTCCTTGCGCCGAGGCATATCGAGCGCTTCGATGGCCAGAATGTACGCAGGATCGAAACGGAGGGAGAAAACCTCCTCGATATTGCGTCGGATAGCTCTGGGACGGTCTGGACGACATCCGACAGCGGCATCCGGAAATACCGGATCGGCTATCGTTCGCTCAGGAATGTGGCTTTGGACGGTCCGGAAATTGCCCCGCTCAACAAGCTGAACAAGTTGCAGGTGACCCCCGACAACCGGGTCTGGGCCAATGCGGGCCGTGGTTTATACCAATATGATCCTCGCACCGATTCATTCCGTTTCCAGCCGTTGCCGGGTTTGGAAAAACATTATTACTACCGCAGAATTTTCAGCAGACGGAACTATCAGTTATACGTGGCCGATGTGAGGACCGTGTTTTGCTTCGACGCCCGAAACAGGCGCGTGCGCAAAGTGCCGTTTGCCGATGTCCGCTCGGTGGTGCCCGTCAGCGACGATGTGGCTTGGGCGAGTAATAATCTGATGCAGACATTCGAGCTTAATTTTGAAACCGGCGCCGTCAGGCCGATTACCGGGCGGGGGCTTCCCCCGGCCGAGCTGATCAGCATTACGGAGCTCGGCCCGGATAAGCGGCTCGTCAACACGACCAAGGGATGCTTTATACACAATATCGGCAGCGATGCATTTGCGCGTGCGGTACTTTTCGATTCGGGCAAGCCCGTGCCGAACAATGAAAATTATGCCGATTTTTACGACAACAGCGGCACACAATGGATACTTTGCCAGGAAGGTATCCTGTTTTTCAGGCCGCTGGCCCATACTATCGGCTGGCTCAATGGCTTTCCGGGCGCCGATCCCGATTTAAGCAACAATGTAAAGGCTATTGCCGAGGACAGGCAGGGCAATATATGGCTGGGCACCTCGCGGGGTGTGGCCGTACTCGATATCGGCCGCGGAACGGTGACGCCGGTCCGGCCGGAAAAATCCCGCCCGGGTGAGGTCAGGGCGTTGATTTTCGATGGCAAAAATCTCCTGCTCGCGGCGAGTGGCGCGTTACCTCAGCTCGTCGACCCGGTCAGCAGGGAATTTTCGGATCTGAATTACCCCGCAGGCAAAGCAGGGGAGGCCCTTCGCGCAAAACTGCTGGCCGACAGTTTTGCCACAATCATCCGTATGCCTTCCGGAAACTATTTGATCGTAGGAGAATTGGGTTGTTATCGGGTAGAGCCGGGGTCGTACAGGATTGCCGGAATGCCCGTTCCGGGATTCGAAAAACTGATTCAGACCGTGGCACGAGATACGAAAGGCAACTACTGGATGGGCACCTACCAGGGGTTGGTGGTGACCGGTCCGGGCTTTCGGAACGCGATCGCCGACCAGGACTTTGCGCCGGGTAAACTCGTCGGCGCCGTGCTGCCACAAAACGATTCCGTGGCCTGGTGCGGCTCGGTGGGGTTGTACGAAGTGGTGAAGAAGGGAAACACGTTGTCCAGGAAAAAGATATTTCCCGAACTAGCCAACCAGCGCATTTCGCTGCTCCATCGCGACAGAGCCGGACGCATATGGATAGGCGGGGATGACGGCCTGTACTTGCTGAACCCGAATGCCGCCAGGCTACAATGGTTCGATTTCAGGGACAACATTCAAAACAAACCATTCAATATCAATAGTATACTCGAATCGGCCGGCGGCAGGATATATATCGGCGGGCTTAACGGACTGAATTTTTTCGATCCCGACCAACTTAAATACCGGGAAGAAAAACTGAACGTGATCATCGCCGCGGTGCAGGTCAACGGGAACGATTCGTTGCTTAACGGCGATCAGAGGCCGCTTTCGCTCGACTGGACGCAGAATTCGGTGGAAATCCAGTACCTGACGCCCTATTTCCGGAACCCCGGAAAGCTCATGTATCGCTACCGCCTTACAGGCCTGGACGACGGCTGGGTCGACAATGCCCGTAACAGCCGGGTCAGGTTCACGTCGTTGCCGCCGGGGCAGTACACATTTTCGGTGGCGGCGAGCCTCGATGGCCTTAACTGGTCGGAAACCGCCAGGCCATTGTCGTTCATAATCCTTACTCCCTGGTGGAAAACGTGGTGGTTTATTACCGGGGCGGTGCTGGCGGCAGGCGGGGCGGGTTACTGGCTGTTCCGGCGGCGCGTGGCCGCTATCCGGCGGCAGACCGCGCTACGCGAGTACATGGCCGAATTGGAAATGCGTGCATTACGCGCGCAGATGAACCCACACTTTATTTTCAATTGCCTCAACTCGATCAACCGGTATATCGTTAAAAGCGATAATGCGACGGCGTCGCTTTACCTGACGCGCTTTGCGAAGCTTATCAGGCTCATCCTCGATAATTCCAACAGCAAGAAAGTGCTGCTTTCGAGCGAGCTCGAAGCATTGAAGCTCTACATCGAAATGGAGCGGCTCCGGTTCGACGGAAAGTTCGACTACCGCATTATCGTGGACGAGCGCGTTAATGCGGACTCCATCGAGGTGCCGTCGCTCATTATCCAGCCCTACGTGGAGAATGCGATCTGGCACGGATTGCTGCATAAGGAAAGCCAGGGCAACCTTTATGTGAAGCTCGGAATGCTCGACGACAATACACTGGAATGCATTGTGGAGGACGATGGCGTGGGGCGGGCGAAGGCGGCGGAGTTCCGGAGCAAATCGGCAACCGGAAAAAAGTCGCTGGGTATGAAACTGACCGAAGACAGAATTGCGGTGCTCAATCAGTACGCGCAGACCAACGCGAGTGTCGAGATCGTCGACCTCGAAGACGACGACAGGCATGCAGCCGGCACGAGGGTGGTTGTGGTTATTCCCGTGTAACGGTATTTAAGTGGATAAGAAATCGATAATTCAAAAGATATGATCAAATGTGTAATCGTCGACGACGAAAATAATTGCCTCGAAATGCTGGAATGGCTGCTAAAAACGTATGCGCCTTCGGTATCGGTGGCGGCCATGTGCAGTTCGGCGGAAAAGGGGATCGAGGCTATCCGCGAGCACCGGCCGGATGTCGTCTTTCTCGACATCGAGATGCCCCGCATGAACGGTTTCGACATGCTCGAAAAATTCGACAGACTGGATTTTGACGTCGTCTTTACGACGGCCTACGACAAGTTTGCCATCAAGGCATTCAAATACAGCGCACTCAATTATCTCCTCAAACCGATCGATCCGGACGACCTGGTGGAAACCATCCGTCGGATCGACCAGCGGCGGAGTATTCCCTCGCGGGAACAGATCGAACTGCTTTTTCAGAGCGTAAGGCAAGTCAGGAACACCCCGCAGCGCATCGCACTGACCACCGGCGACGGGATGATTTTCGTGCCTACACAGGATATTCTGTATTGCGAAGCGGAGAGCAATTACACGAGCGTCGTACTTGCCAATGGTAAAAAGGTGGTGGTGTCGAAGGTATTGAAAGAGATTGACGAAGCGCTCAGTGGCCCCGATTTTTTCCGCGTGCACAATTCCTATCTGATCAACCTCAACCGAATCAGGAAATTTGTACGTGGCGAAGGCGGATATGTGGTAATGGACAACGACGTGGCCATCACCATTTCGCGTTCACGTCGCCAGGAATTCATGGAAATGTTCGCCCGTTTTTGACCGGATAATCAGTTGATTTTTTTATTAAGTGGTTTTGATATTTAATTAATAATCAAAGAGTTGTAAAATATAATTTGGTAAAAATGCCTTGCGTTATGCAGGGCATTTTCGGTTTTGGCCCATCTGCTCAAGAAAAATGCGGGCTGCTCAGTAACGCGGCGGAACGGCTCCGGCCCGATATAATTTTGTCGTGTCGGAATCAACCGGCCACCGAAATCAAATCATTATCAACCATTATTATTAATTAGTCATGAAAAACATCCGTCTCAGCACCTATGCATTGTTAACGGTTATCACGCTGGCCTTCGCTTGCAAGGACGACAAAGAGCCGATGCCACAGGGAAATCTGCTGTTCTACACGAATTATTCCGCCGAAAAATACGACCGTATCGACGTGATCGTCGACGGCAAAGTAATGGGTTCTATCTCCGAAACCGCCGCAGTGAGGCCTGAATGCAACGCGCAGGGCAGCGCTTCGGTGGTAAGCCTCATGCTTCCGGTGGGAACGTATGCCGTGTCGGGGAAACGCTACAAGGGCAGCGAACAGGTAGGAAGCTGGAAACCGAGCTCGGCGTCGGTGACGGCGGAAGAATGTAAACGTATCAGGTTTGTAGAATAGATTAGTGGAAAGGGGCAGGCTAACGCCTGGCAACTGGATGGGAAACAGTCCCGTGGCACTGCCGCGGGACTGTTTGTTTTACCGCCGACCGTATTAGCTGAATAGGGTTCCGTTTGGATTTGTAGTGTGTTTGTAGAAATCATATTAAAATAATTTAGCATATGTACCAATATTTACTACAAAACCGGTTTATTTGCGTAAATGAAAAGTACCCCCCCACTCACGAATAGCCTTCATTGAAAATGCACAACTAAACCCACGGTGAACTATGATCTGGCAATGGACCTGTGTCATGATATTGGCAGTAGTAGTGCTGCTGGCGTTTTTTCTATGGGCACGCGACCGTTATTCCCGGCTCGATCGGGCCAAAAAGGAGCTCGAACGACAGGTGGAGGACCTTTCGAGGAAGCTCGAATACAGCAATGGCCTTAAACAGAAGATTACGATGATGATCGCCCACGATCTTCAATCGCCGCTTCATTTCCTGAATGTCCTTTCCGAACACGTTTCCCGTTTTGCGGCCAACAACCAACTGGTGGAGGTGAAGGCAGGCACGGAAGAGATCAAAAAAGCCACGGGCAATATCCATGCCTTTGTAAAAGAGGTGAACCTGTGGGCGCGCTCGCAGCATGAAAACTTTCAGTTGGCACAACACTCCTTCCCGTTTTCGGAGCTGGTAGGGGAGCTGGAACAGTTTTTCGGGGATATGCTGCTGCTTAACAGGAACATGCTGGTCGCCGATTACCCGGAGGACGCCTTCGTTTATGCGAACCGCGATATTCTGAAAGCCATTCTGCGAAATCTCATCGATAACGCCAACAAGCATACGCGCGGGGGCGAAGTGCGGCTTACCCTGACGTTTAACGACGATGGCCCGTTGCTCACCGTTTCGGACAATGGGAGCGGGATGCCCCTGGCTGATCTCCAGAAGATCCGGCGGCGACTGGCCGATCCCGCTTTGAACGGGCCGGTCGAAGCCAACAGCCGGCTTGGCTACCAGCTGATGGCCGATTTTGCGCATACCCTCGGCTACCGGCTGGATGTGGTGAGTGCCAGGGGCGTGGGCACCTCTGTGGCTATCAGCGGGCTGGTTTGCCACCATGCATTCGCCAAATCTTTGCATTCAGCCGAGGTTATAGGCCTCTGCCAGCCTGACTAGCGCTGTTTTGTTGGGAATGTTGAGCTTTTTGAAAATTCGGCGCTTGAAGGTGTTTACCGACGTATACTGCACTGCCAGTATCTCGCTGATCTGCGTTACCGAATAATCCTTCGCGAGGTAAGTAGCCACCTGAAATTCCCTGGGCGTAAGCACGTCGAACGGATTGTCAGACCGGCCTTTCAGCGTGTCGTTGATCAGGATAGTGGCCAGGTTGGGGCTGGCGTATCTCTTGCCGTCCATAACGGTTGTGACCGCTTTCAGGAGCTCTTCCGGCGGCGAGTCCTTTTCCAGGTAACCGTGCGCGCCCTGTTGCAGCGACCGTTTTCCAAAAATATTCTCATCGTTCATGGAAACCACCAGCACTTTCGTCTGTTGGTGGAACTCCCTGATCCATTGCAGCAGGCTTGTCGGATCGGTTTCGGGCATATTCAGGTCGAGCAGCAGCAAGTCGTATCGGTGCAGTGCGAATTGCGCCTTCACCGACTCTCCATCCCAGCTCTCGTCGATCTGGCTGTCTTTGAAGTAATTATGAAGCGCTAGTTTAAGCCCGTAACGTACCAGCGAATGGTCGTCGGCTATCAGTATTTTCATCATAAACGAACGTTGAGAATCTAAACGACGGCAATATCGCAAGATTTCGTTCGGTTCTGCAAATTACGGTATAGAGGAAACGATCGCAATTTTGGCTGAGAATGGCCCTGCGGGTTAAGGATCTTCCTTCGGGAGTCGCCTCTTCTGTTGTTCGGGGCTACAACGGGAATGTCCGCAAATGAACAGGTGCCGGGATGTTGTGTTTTGGATAATAAATTGATTTTTAATGCATTATGTCCAATTGCAAAATCTGGCTCAACATTTGTACGATAAAATATAAACAAATCAACGCGCTTCCGTTTTATGCGAAGGACCTATCTGGGAGAATTTGAAGAAATTGTGTTGCTGATGGTGGCTGTGCTCGACGGCGAAGCTTACGGTGTCACGATCAGCCAAGAAATAGAGCAGGCAATGGGCAGGCTGGTAACGTTCGGCACGGTCCATAATACGCTCATTCGCCTGGAAGAAAAAGGTTTCGTCCGTTCGGAGCTGGGCGGGGCCACCACGCAGCGCGGCGGCAGAAGAAAGCGCCTTTTCCGCATTACCGCGTCAGGCAGCCGGGCGATCCAGGAAATCCAGCAGGTTCGTGCCGAGCTCTGGAAGCAGGTACCACCCCACACCCTCGAATTGGGAAAACTATGAAGAACCCTGTACCGCCACGCTGGGCCCGGTGGGTGTTCCAGCGGCTGCACCCCGAAGAAACCCGTGAGGAAGTCGGCGGTGACCTCGACGAGCTTTACGATTACTGGTACACCAGGAGCGGGCGTTTCTGTGCTATGCTTCGCTATGTGCTCAATGTCTTTTCGGTGCTGCCGCCATTCGTACGCCGGCGCAGCCGGATCGTGCAATATTCCGAACCCGTTAATTTCCGTATGACCATGATCAGCAACTATTTTAAAGTCGCTCGGCGTAATCTCGCCAAGAATAAAATGTACTCGTTCATCAACATCACGGGCCTTGCCAGCGGCATGGCCGTAGCGATGTTGATCGGCCTGTGGGTTTACGACGAGCTTTCCTTCAATAAATCGTTTCCCAACCACGCGCGTATTGCGCAGGTAATGCAAACGCAGGATCTCGGCGGTATTATTTCGACGGAGCGGTGGGTACCGGCGCCCATGGGTCGTGAGTTAAGGCTGTCGTATGGGAGCTATTTCAGGCATATAGTTAGCAGCACGATGGAAGAGAACCATATTCTCGCCTTCAAAGACCTGAAATTCAATAAGCCCGGCCGGTTTATGGAACCGGGTATCGCGGAAATGCTGTCGCTGGAAATGGTAAGCGGAAGCAGGGCCGGTCTGTTGGACCCGGCTTCGATATTGCTTTCCGAATCGGCCGCCCTGAGCTTGTTCGGCAGGGGCAATGCGCTCAACCAGGTGGTGAAAATCGACAATGAGCTGGTAGCAAAGGTAACAGGAGTGTACCGCGACCTGCCGTATAATACGACATTCGCTAACACGTCCTTCATCGCTCCCTGGGAATTGTACATCTCGCGCGTCGCCTATGGGGTCAAAAACAAAGACCAATGGAACAATAACTTCACCGAAGTGTTCGTACAACTCGCCGACCGCACCCGGATGGGGGCGGTTTCGTCCGTCATCGCCCCGGCGAGGCTCGACAAACTCACCGGTACTGACCGCGCCACCAAAGCGCTCGTGTTTCTCCAACCGATGGACCAATGGCATTTGTATTCCAACTGGAAGGATGGCTTCAATACCGGCGGTCGCATTCAATATGTGTGGCTGTTCGGCATCGTAGGCGTATTCGTACTGGTGCTGGCCTGCATTAACTTTATGAACCTCAGCACCGCACGCTCCGAGAAACGTGCACGGGAAGTAGGCGTGCGGAAGGCGGTAGGCTCGCAGCGGGGGCAGCTGGTCGGACAGTTTTTCAGCGAATCGTTCCTGGTCGTATTCATCGCAGCGGTGTTTGCCATTGGACTGGCGCAGCTTGCGATGCCTTATTTCAATAACGTGGCCGATAAAAAGATGGCCATTCCTTGGGAAAATCCAGTGTTCTGGGCGTTGGTGCTGGGATTTTGCGTGTTTACGGGACTCCTGGCGGGCAGCTATCCGGCATTCTACCTGTCGTCGTTCAAGGCAGTGAACGTGCTCAAAGGTACTTTCCGCGCAGGACGGCTGGCCTACATTCCCCGGCAGGTGCTGGTGGTCGTGCAGTTCACGGTGTCGGTGACGCTGATTATCGGTACGGTGATGGTTTTCAGGCAAATACAGTATACCAAAGACCGCCCTGTCGGCTACGACCGGAGTGGCCTGGTGATGATCGACATGCCTACACTCGATATCAACAACCATTTCGAACCGTTCCGGGAAGAGCTGCTGAAAACGGGTGCCGTCGTGGAGGTTACCAAAACCACCACACCGCTCACCGAAAAGCGGCAGAATGAAACCGGCTTTACCTGGCGCGGCAAAGACATGAATCGCGACCAGCCATTCGTGACATTCGGCGTCACGGAGGAATTTGGCAAGACGGTCGGCTGGAAAATCAAGCAGGGCCGGGATTTTTCGCGCCAATATTCCACCGATAAGCTTGCGGTGATCCTCAACGAAGAGGCCGTTCGGTTCATGGGGCTTGATAATCCGGTTGGCGAGACTGTGGTATGGGGCGACCAGCCATTGCATGTTATCGGGGTGGTGGAGGGAATGGTCATGGAATCGCCCTATGAGCCGGTGCAGCACGCCATTTACTACATTGCACCCTGGCCCGCGCGGGTGGTTACGATGCGCCTGCGCCCGGGTACGAGTGCATCCGACGCGCTCGCGAAGGTAGAGAAAGTGTTCTGGAAATACGCCCCCGCCGTGCCATTCGATTACCGTTTTCTGGACCAGGAATATGATGCCAAGTTCCGGGCGGAAGAGCGCATCGGCAAACTGGCCGGGGTATTCACCGTATTGGCCGTATTCATTTCCTGCCTGGGCTTGTTCGGGCTGGCTTCTTTCGTGGCCGCACAGCGCACACGTGAAATCGGCGTCAGAAAAGTGCTTGGCGCTTCGGTCTGGAGCGTATGGGCCCTGCTTTCTCGGGATTTTGTGTTGCTGGTCGTCGTTGCGATGCTCATTGCGTCGCCTGTGGCATATTACATTCTTTCGTCGTGGCTCGAAAAATACGAGTACCGGACCGGACTGCCCTGGTCGGTATTCGTATTATCAGGTGCAGGCGCATTGCTGATCACGTTGTTGACTGTCAGTTTTCAAAGTATCACGGCAGCCCTGGTTAATCCGGTCCGAAGCCTGCGGACTGATTAATTTTTTCCCTAAAACACGGTTCCCGCGTAGCTTGAAAGCTTTTCCGGGAGGTCGGTTTCGCCGAGCATTTCTTTAAGGTCAATTTCGATATTTCGGATAATGGTGCTGATCGGCGTGTCGTTCAGCAGGCCTTCGAAGGGGTTTTCGCTGATATCGCCCACATATTCCATAAACATGAAGACCCAGGAAACGATCATATTGAAGGGGATCAGCAGGAACATGAATTTTTCGCCCAGATCGACGAACTGCGGCAGCAGGCCGAACGGGAGCAATGTCATGAAAATAAAGATAAAGAGTGTGGAGGTGGTCGCGTACTGGCGCGGGAACGGCGTATTTTTGATCCGTTCGCTTTTCCCCTGCTCGTCGTACAGCTTCGAAACGAGGTCTTGCAGGGCTACATGCTGGTAGGCATCGAGCGCTCCCGCCCTGCGCAGGTCACGGATGTGTTGCGATTGCAGGTCGAGGATTTGTGTGGCCTGATTTTTCCTGTCTTTGATCAACGCAAGATCGGCTTCGGGAAGATATCTGGCGATTTCGACGTCGCAGGGTGTCTGCGCCCGCCGGAGCGCCTTGCGCTGGCGTTCGCTCGCACGGTCCTTGTGTTCCCAGTTGGTACGCTGGGCCATCGAGTTTTTCAGAGCGTAGAGCCATGCAATGTGCCTGTGTATAACGATGCGGGTTTCCGCAGCGGCCGATATGGTGCCGGTATCGGGGGAGCAGGTCGTGAACGACCGCACCGCCGCGCAGAACGATCGGCTGTGGTTGGTAATGGCGCCCCAGACTTTCCGTGCTTCCCAGCTCCGGTCGTACGACTGGTTGTTTTTAAAACCTACGAAAAAGGCGGTGGCCGTACCCACAAGCGATACCGGAAGCCAGGGGATCGCGACCCACTTCCAGCCCAGGTACTCGTACACAAAAATGGCGGTGGAGCCTGTGAAAATCGAAAACAGTACCATCCGCCACGAATAGTAGTAGACGATAACCGGTGAGAGGTAACGGTTGATGTACATAGGGAGCTATGGAGTGAGTAGTTTTACAGCTCCTAAAATGCAAACAAATTGCATCCGAGGCAATGTGTTTCAGTTCTCCGCCACCTCTTTTAGTAAGTACAGGGCCATTTTCCAATAAAATTCGAGGTGTTTACGGACCGCGAAAGTCGGCAGGTTGTCGATCGTAAGCATTAATTTCGGCGGCTTGTCCGTGTTTTGTATTTCAAAAAGGAGGAACGAGTAGTTTTCCGGCACATCGGCAATCTCGGAAAGCGTGCTCCAATGGGTATATGCCAATGCCGTCCCGGGCTCGAAGCGGACAATTTCGCCCCTGTTTTCAAACGGCAGCCCGTGCAAATCGCCCCGCTCCGAAATCCTGCCGCCCAGCCGCCATTCGGTGAGGATTTCCACGGGCGAATCCAGCATCCATTTGCCGATGGATGTCGGGTCGGTAAGAGCGGTCCAGATATTGGCCGCAGGGGCGTTGATCGGGATTTCGAGGCGGATCAGTTCCTGCATGGGCTGTGGTGTTTTCGGAGTCGACCGGGAGAACAACCTGTGAACTTCTTGAATTCCTTAGAAAGGTGGTTTTGGTCATAATATGCATTCCGGAGCGCAATTTCCGGCAGATCCATTTCCGGCCGGTTCACGACATCGAAATACGTGTGGATGAACCGCTGCTGGCGGGCAAATTCTTTGGGCGATACGCCGGTGGCCCGCATGAAGCTGCGTTCCAGCCACTTGTAGCCTACGTTCAGCGAGGCTGCCAGCGGCTCTATTTGTATATGGCCTTTTCGCGCAACTATCTTTTGAACCGCATCGAGCAACAGATGATTGGCCGTCTCGCGGTGGGTTCCGAGGCTTTTCAGAAACGATTCGAGCGTGCGCACCCGGGCCATTAAGTCCGTTTGTTTTTCCAGCCCGGAGAGCCACGCATTAACCCGGCTGCCGAACACAGCCTGTAAATCCCAGGCCAGCCGGTTGCGCAGATCGCGGGCAGGCGTAACCGAAAACTGGTTGAAATACACGGGATTAAACCGCACGACCAGCATTTTTTCCCCCGGGTTGTGAAGTTCAACCGCCACATTTTCAAGGTATTGCCCGCTCACCCACGCGTGCGTGACCGTCAATATCCGCTCGCCCGAGCGGAAAGTGGCGGTGCCACACGGGTTTTGCAGAAATACGGCTGTCGGGATGGCGTCGTTAAATGCCAGTCCGCAACGCGGGAACGTGTCGGAGCGGGCTACGAAGCATTCGGGCAGCATATCACGCAGTTCAGGCGCGGGTACGACGTTCTCCGTGAGCCCCGGGGCAATGTTTCTGATAATATGTTCGAAAAGGCTGATCGGCATGGTACTGCAAAGTTAGGGATCGCAGGCTTGTCCGTCATCAGGCACGGGCGTCTAATTTTTACTAAGGAGATGACGGATCATGAAGGAATTTTGCAGAAAAAGAAAGTGCTATGATATTGCCTATTGTCAAATTCGGCAACCCGGTGCTAAGGCGCATCTGCGGTCCCGCCGATCCGGAAAGTCCGGAGCTGAAAGAGCTGATCTCCCATATGTGGGAAACTATGTACGACGTCGGCGGTTGCGGCCTGGCGGCGCCGCAGGTGAACGTGCCCATTCGCCTTTTCGTTGTCGACAGCATCCCTACCTATTTGCAAATGGATGAGACCGGGCGGAAAGCGTGTTTCGGCGATGATCAGGGCACGAAGGAAGTATTCATCAATCCGCTTATAACCAGTCGCTCGGAACGGCAATGGCGCGATGAAGAGGGTTGCCTGAGCATTCCGGGCATTACGTTGCGCATTACCAGGCCCTGGTCGGTGACGGTCCGCTACCTGGACGACCGGTTGTGTGAGCATATCCGCACATTTTCGGGAACCACCGCGCGTATGATCCAGCACGAATACGACCACATCGAAGGAAAGCTGCTACCCGATTATCTGGATGCGGGCAGGAGACTTTTGCTGAAAAACAAGCTGGATAAAATCATGAAAGGGCTTTAACAAACGCTGACTTGCCCGATCCCAATTTCAGGGATTAACCGGTTTTAACGTGTACCCTTGCTTTTTCAATAGCTGGACAAGGCCAGTCCGAAACCGCAAATGTTCCAGTCCGACCGCGATAAAACAGCTCCCGTTCTTTATTTGTGTTTCGATTTTCGGTAGCCAGTCCGCGTTCCTTTTCACGGTTGCGAACGCGATATTTTCATCAGGTTCCTGATGAAGATTTAACGGATATCTCAACTTTTTGAAATACATTTCGTGGTTTCTGGATTCTTGCGGAATTATTTCCTTTAACGTCGATTTGGAGGTAATAACAACCGCCAGCATCTTTGCGACATTCCGGTAACCCATCCGGTTTTTTATCTCTTCAATATCCTCCACGACATCCAGTTGAAAAATGGGTTTGTTTAAATTATATAGTTTGAAACGCAAAAGATGATCGAATACATCGTATTGAGCATTCGCATTACTTTCGTTCATCGTAATCGCCACTTGCAACATGGCTAACAAATCGGCGTCGTCGTTATGCGGGCGGATGCTGCCGTGAGGCGAGGCGGTAAAAAAACTGTCGACAACCGCGTATTCTTCCGGTGTGAAAATCGAATCCAGGGGTGGCTGACCGACCTCCGGCCGAACCGGTACGGTGCCGATTGGAGAGCCGCCATTTTCGAACAATGCAAAATCGCAGCGCTCCGCGATGCGCATTATCTGAGGAAAACTGTCCAGCAACGAGATCGGCGCAACATGTATGGTGCCAAACAGATAAGAGGGCTTTTTGATACCGTTCCCGCTGATTTCCCACAATACCGGATAGTTTTCCTGCGCCGGAAGCGGCGCCGTTTGCAGTAACAAAAGGGCGGCAAGCAGGAATCTCTTCGTCATGTGGCGTAGCTGATTAGTGGATTTGACGCATTATATTAAGCGGTTCGAAACCAGGATTATGCCCGACCAACTCTTCAACCGCCGTGACCTCATTGCGTATTTTATCGTCGCCGCAACGGGCGCGCTATCCAATTTGCTCGTTGCCACGTTATTACAGGAATGGTTTACTATTTCCTATAAGACGGCATTGTTTACAGGTTACTGGTTTTCTTTCGTCGTCGGTTATTTTTTGACAAGATTATTTGCATTCAATGCCCGAAATACCACACAAACCAGACGGCAGATCGTCAAGTTTACATTGGTTTCTGTTCTTTCTTGCCTGATTACGGTTTACGGCTCCGCTATTTTATATGATATTTCGAAATCCTGGCCGGGTACATTTGTTTTTGTAATTCCTTTCTCGGTGAAGGAAGTTAATTTGAATAAATTGTTTTCTCAGATCGCCGCAATGGGCGTAAGCTTTTTTAAGCAATGCGCCGCCCGCATCACTTTTGGCAGGGTAGGGTGGCGCGGCAAGGGAAATCTTTTTGCACGGATCGCGGTCTTCCGACTATATTTACCCATCGAATAAAACCTTAACCAACCCGGCGCCGTCCACGGCTGTCGCGGCGGCGCGGAAAATGCCGGTTTCCGCCTGCAGTCCAAACGAACCCCTGAATGGAAAAAGACAACGAATTGTTCGGCGTAAAAGAAATCGCCAGGCGCGCCAATGTCTCCACCGCTACTGTCGACCGCGTGCTGCATAACCGGACCGGTGTTTCCGAGAAGACCAAAGCGAAGATAAACGCGATCATCAAGGAGATGGATTACCAGCCGAACATCCTCGCGAGCCGGCTGGCTTCCAGAAAAAATCATCAACCTCGCCGCATTGATCCCCGACGTGTCGGAAGAAACGGACTTCTGGTCGGCGCCGCTGAACGGGATCCGGCGTGCGGAGGCCGAAATGAAGCAATATGGCGTGCAGGTGCAGGTTTTCCTTTTCGATCTGAACGACAAGGATTCGTTTGCGGAACAGATCCGGCATGTTTTCGAAGGAGATTTTCATGGTATATTGATTTCTCCCTCATTTATCGAAGAAACCAAGGCGTTCGCGGCGGAGTGTGGCCGCCGCAAAATTCCGTATGTTTTCATCGACTCGGATATTCCCGGTTTGCATAGCCTCGCTTACATAGGCCCGCACCTGCGGAAGAGCGGGTATGTAGGTGCGAAGCTGCTGACTTACCGGCTGGAACCCGAAAAGAAAGTGCTGATCATCAATATTTCGAAGGAAATCGACAATTTCAATTACCTCGAAATAGAGGACGGTTTCAGGGCCTATTTTAACGACAATGCCCAACCGAACGAAATCGTGAGGATCGATATCCGCGAAACCGATTATCAATCGGTGGCACGGCACCTGACCTACGTTTTTCATTTAAACAAGGACATCGGCGCCGCGTTTGTGACCAACTCCCGTGTGCATACCGTTGCTTCGTTCCTCAAAAACAGCCACCGCACGCATGTTTCCCTGATCGGCTACGATTTCGTGAAGGAGAATGTGGATTACCTCGAAAACAATGTGATCGATTTCCTGATCTGCCACCGCCCCGACGACCAGGGGTACCGCGGCATGATGGCGCTTTACCAGACACTCGTCGTGAATGCGCCCGTCACGAGGCAGAACTACATGCCGATAGACATTGTGACGAAGGAGAACTATGAGTTTTACCAAAACTGACGGCCCCGCACATATATATGGTATATGATGGCAGGTGGCGTAAAATAGACTGCCGTTAAAAATTTTCACAAAATTTTATGGATATAATTTGCTGAAAAGTGGAATTCAAAAATTCTTTTCTACCTTTACGGGCACGTGCCCGCAATTGCCGGTCAACCTCAGTACACTCAAAGCCAAACCCTTTTTACCTTGGAAAAATCAGAGAATAATTTGCTCAACTGGATTAAATCGCTAGGCCCGGGTATGATTACTGCGGCCCTCGTTTTTGGTCCCAGCAAAATGACAATCACTTCAAAAATGGGGGCCATATACGGCTATTCCTTGCTTTGGCTTGTGGTGGTTGCCATTTTCTTCATGGCTGTATTCACGGGTATGGCTACACGCATCGGCGTTGCCACCGAGCAGTCGTTGCTATCGACCGTCCGCTTGAAATGGGGCAAACCCGCCGCCGTAGCAATGGGCATCGGCGTATTCCTGGTGGCATCGTCGTTTCAGGCCGGTAACTCCGTCGGGGTCGGGATCGCGGCGGGCGAGCTTTTTCATACGTCGCCGGTGCCTTGGATATTGTTTTTCAATGCGCTCGCTATCTGCCTGCTTTTTTTCAGAAGCTTTTATTCGGTTCTTGAAAAGACGATGATCTTTCTGATCGTTCTGATGCTGCTTTCCTTTATTACGACACTGTTTTGGGCAAAACCCGACGGTGCGGAGATGGGCAGGGGGCTTGTATCGCCGCAAGTGCCCGACGGATCGCTGGGCCTTATCATTGCATTCACTGCTTCCTGTTTCTCCATCGTGGGCGCATTATACCAGTCGTATCTGGTCCAGGAGCGTATCCGGATCAACCCGGGGGTCCGGAAAGGGCGGAACGACAGCAATACGGGCATCCTCCTGCTGGGCGTCATGTGTATGATCGTCATCGTGTGCGCGGCGGCGATCCTGAAACCGAAAGGAATACAGGTAAACTCGGCCTCGGATATGGCCCGGGCGCTCGAACCGCTGTTTGGAAGCAATGCGTCGGCCGTTTTCCTGGTAGGGCTTTTCGGGGCTGCGTTTTCGTCGGTGATAGGAAATGCGTCTGTGGGCGGCACGCTGCTTGGCGACGCGCTGGGAATGGGTAGTAACTTTTCCTCAAGACAGGTACGCTATCTGGTGGCGACGGTGATGGTCATCGGAGCGTTTGTAGCGATCCGCTTCGGAAAACTGCCGCTTGAACTCATCGTTTTTGCCCAGAGCGTCACAATTTTCGTAGTGCCCTTTATCGGTACGGTAATGTACCTGGTGGCCAATGACAAGTCGATTATGGGCGAAAGAGCCAACAAGCCTTTTGTGAAAATTTCGGCGGGGCTGGGGCTGCTCGTCATTTTCGCCCTCGCCCTGGTCAATGTCAAAGAATTATTTTTTAACAATCCCCTTTTTAAATAGCAATGAACGGTATCGAATCTTTTGAGGAACAATGGCTTAGCCCGTCGGAGGCGCTGATTGGGGACATGAAAAGCATCGAGGGCGACATTATGATTCTCGGTGCCGGAGGGAAAATCGGCCCGAGTATTGCCAAACTCGCCATGCGGGCGGTCGGGCTGGCCGGGCTCAACAAGCGGGTGATCGCCGTGTCGCGTTTCACCGAAGAAGGGCTTGCGGAGGAGTTGAATGCGGAAGGTATCGAAACGATCGTCGCCAACATCCTCGACGACATACAGCTGCAAAACCTGCCCGAGGTCGAAAACGTGCTGTACCTGGCAGGGCAAAAATTCGGCACTTCCGGCAATGAGCCGTACACCTGGGCAATGAACACTTACCTGCCCGGACGGGTAGCGGAAAAATTCCGGAAATCGCGCATCGTGGTGTATTCTACCGGCAATGTGTACCCTTTTACGCCGGTAGGGTCGGGGGGGCGCCACAGAGGAAATGTGCGCCGATCCGGTGGGAGAATACGGGCAGTCGTGTCTGGGCCGGGAGCGTATGTTCCAGTATTTTTCATCGGTTCACGGCACGCCGATCCTCCTGTACAGGCTGAATTATGCGATCGACTTCAAATACGGTGTGCTGCTGGAAGTGGCGAAATCGGTGCTGGCCGGCAAGCCGCTGGATGTAACGATGGGGCATGTGAACGTGATCTGGCAGGGCGACGCCAACGAAATGGCGATCCGCTCGCTACTGCACTGCGCATCCCCTTCGAAGATACTGAACATAACGGGCCCGGAAACGGTTTCGCTGCGCTGGCTGGCCGGGGAGTTCGGGCGTATATTCAATACCGAACCGCAGTTCGTGGGAGAGGAACAGCCAACAGCGCTGCTCAGTAATGCGGCCGAATCGTTCCGCCTGTTTGGTTATCCGCGCACGACCCTGAAACAAATGATCGATATCACCGCACGATGGCTGTTGCAAGGCGGAAAGACGATCAACAAGCCCACGCATTTCCAGGAGCGAAAGGGGCAGTTTTAATGGAGGACGAGAAAGAAGGAGGGGGCGGTTGGTTATTGTTTTTAATGTATTGGGAATAGATTTGTTATGTTAAAAGAAGATGTTAAAAAGCTGTTGTTCGCCGGGACGGTCATTCCGGCGCATCCGCTGGCGCTTACGCGCGAGTTGCAGCTCGACGAGCGGAAACAGCGCGGATTGACGCGCTATTACATGGCCAGCGGGGCGGGAGGGGTCGCAATTGGCGTGCATACCACACAGTTTGAGATCCGCGATCCGGAGGTGAACCTGTTTGAGAAAGTGCTGGCTGTCGCTTCCGATGAAATAGGCCGTGCCGCCCTGAAAAGGCCGTTTATCAAAGTAGCGGGTATCTGCGGCTTGACGGAACAGGCATTGCGGGAAGCTGAAATCGCCGTGAAGTACGGTTACGACCTTGGTCTGGTGAGCATGGCGGCATTCAAAACGCAGCCGGAATCGGAGATCATCACCCATGTAAAAAAAATAGCTGAGGCGATTCCGGTGTTCGGGTTTTACTTGCAGGCCGCCATCGGCGGGCGCGTTTACAGCTACGATTTCTGGCAGCAATTCGTGGAGATCCCGAATGTGTACGCCATCAAAGTGGCGGCATTTAACCGCTACCAAACCCTCGACGTCGTGCGGGCCGTAGCGCATTCCAGCCGATCCGGGGAAATTGCCCTCTATACAGGCAATGACGACAACATCATTGCAGACCTTCTGACCCCCCTACCGTTTTGAAATAGGGGGGAAAGACAGTCGAGAAACGCTTTGTGGGCGGTTTGCTGGGACATTGGGCCGTGTGGACGGAAAAGGCCGTGGAACTGCTCGTGGCCGTAAAACACACGCTGGCAACCGGTTATGCGGATGCGGACGCGATGTTGAGTACCAATATCGCCGTTACGGACATGAATGCGGCCATTTTTGATCCGGCGAATGCTTTCCATGGTTGTATTACCGGAGTGCACGAGGTGCTTCGCCGGCAGGGGCTGATGGAGGGAATCTGGACGCTGAACCCGAAGGAGACACTATCGCCCGGTCAATACGAGGAGATTACGCGTGTAATCGAATCATACCCGCACCTGGTCGACGACGCATTTGTGGCCCGTTTCCTTGAAAATGAAATGTCCCGATGAATTTCTTCCGCTCTGCACCGGTCTGGCTGGCTGCGGTTTCCGCATATATCGTCGTTGCTTTCACGACGACGGAAAGGGCAGTTGTACACCGACGCGCCGTTCCCGATTCTTTGCGGAGTCCCGTGCACGTGCACGTAGTCGCTTCCGGGCTGGATGTGCCGTGGGAAATCGTTTGGGGGCCCGACAACTGGATTTGGTATACCGGGCAAAGCGGCACCATAGGCAGGATCGATCCCCGGACAGGGGAGAACAAGTTGCTGGTCAAAATCGAAGAGGTGTACCGCCACCGGTCGCTCGGCTTGCTGGGGATGGCGCTACATCCGGATTTTGCCGGAAACCCTTACGTGTATGTCGATTACACTTGCAAAAAAGATTCCGTCATCACCACGAAGCTGGTGCGCTTCACGTATCGCGGGGAGCGCCTGACGAACCCGTTGACAATGCTGGAAATCCCTGCGCACACCGGCCATAATGGTTCCCGGATCGTGATCTCGCCCGATCGGAAGCTGATGTTTGCTACCGGCGATGCAATTACGATAACGAATGCACAGGATAAGGGCTCATTAAACGGGAAGGTGTTGAGAATGAACCTCGACGGGAGCGTCCCGGCCGACAACCCGATCAGGGGAAGTTACGTCTGGTCGTGGGGGCACAGGAACATTCAGGGGCTTGCTTACGGTGCAAACGGCATTTTGTACAGCTCCGAACATGGTGACGCGGTCGAAGACGAACTGAACATTATTCGCAAAGGCCATAATTACGGCTGGCCGAAAGTGGAAGGTTTTTGTGACCAGCCGAACGAAAGAGCGTTCCGCGACTCGGTGGAAGCGACGGACCCTGTGAAGTCATGGACACCGACAATCGCCCCGGCAGGAATAGCCGTTTACAAAGGCAAACATTTTCCTGAATGGAAAGGCGCTATTTTGCTCACCACATTGAAAGAGGCGGATTTACGGGTGCTGAAACCCGATGCGGAGGGCACGCGCATCGTTTCGGAACACATTCCCATAGACGGTACCTACGGCCGCCTGCGCGCGGTATGCGTAGGGCCCGACGGCAGCATTTACGTTTCCACCAGTAACCGGGACTGGAACCCCGGCAGCGGTTTCCCGAAACCGGAAGACGACCGTATTCTACGCATTACCCGAGGGACGAAAGCCGATTTGGCCGTTCAAAACCCAAAAGGCGAAACGGATTCCGGCGAGACGGGGAGAGGTGCCCTGCTGTACCGCCAGTACTGCGCCTCTTGCCATAAACCCGACGGAAAAGGCGTGGCGGGTACCTTCCCGACGCTGCACGGCACCGAGCAGGTCAGGGACAAAGCCCGGTTCGTGCAAATCATACTGAAAGGCCTTTCGGGAAAAATCAGGGTCAACGGCGAAGAGTTCGATCAGCATATGCCCGCAATGGGCTTTCTGGCCGACGAGTCGATCGCCGAGATCGGGACTTACGTGCGGCAGACGTTCAACCGGGATCTCGACCCGGTACGGGTTCAGGATGTCGCTGAAATGAGAGGGAAATAGCCTTTTTGACACAAATCGTGCACGTGCACGGCACCAATTGTATATCTGTTTAAACCTAAATACCCTATGATCACAATGAAGTTTTACCTGAAACGGCCTCTGCTGGCGATAATGCTGGTGCTGGCCTTATGTATGTCGGGCCGGTTACAGGCCCAGGACACCGGCGACGTATCCGGGACGGTAGTGGACAGCGTCGGTAATGCTGGCCTGCCCGGCGTGAGTGTCGTGATTAAAGGCACCAGCAAAGGGGTTACCACCGATGTGGACGGAAAATTCAGGTTACCGGCGTCGGCCGGGGATGTCCTGACATTCTCGTTCATCGGCTACAAAAAGGTAGAAGTGCCGGTAGGCAACCAATCTGTGATCAGGGTGGTAATGCAGCAGGATAATACGGTACTCGACGAACTGGTGGTGGTAGGTTACGGGACGGTTAAAAAGAGTTCCGTAACCGCCTCGGTGGCCAAGGTCGAGAATACGGTGCTGGATCAGATTCCTGTGGGCCGGCCGGAATCCGTGCTGGCGGGGCGGCTTGCGGGGGTTAATGTGACGCAGAACAACACCTCGCCGGGCAGTGCGCCATTGATCCGCATCCGGGGAGCGAGCTCAATCGACGCTGGTAATGACCCGCTCGTCGTAATCGACGGGTTTCCGGGCGGTAGCCTGGGGAGCGTGAGTACCAACGATATCGAATCGATAGAGGTATTGAAGGACGCTTCGGCTGCCGCGATCTACGGCTCGCGCGGTGCGGGCGGGGTAATCATCGTTACGACCAAAAAGGGGAAATCGGGTAAGGCCAGATTCAATTTCAATGCCTACGCCGGGGTAGCGAATGCAAAAGGACATAAAGACTGGATCACCGGTCAGGAGTATTACGATTACGCCGTGCGTTACCAGAACCGCGAATACAAGTGGATCGGCGGCGATACCGGCATTCCCGTGTGGAACGACGCACGCCGCCCCAATGCCTACCAGGTAAGCGATGTTTTGAAAAACGGCAACAATGTGATTTGGGAAGACGCCGTATTGCAAAGCGCCGCAATCCAGAATTATAACCTTTCGGTAGGTGGTGGAAATGATCACGTAAGATATTACGTATCAGGTACATTGAAAGACGAGCAGGGAACTTTGAAAAACACCTGGTACAAAAACTACGGCCTGCGTGCAAACGTGGACGTCACGGTGAATTCCGTGGTGAGCCTTGGTTTTATGCTAAACCCGTCTTATTCCAAACGTCGCTTCGCTTCGACCGATATCAATAACTATGTGAAGTTCCCGAGTTTCGTGGCCGTACGGAACCCCGACGGCACTTATCCCAATGCGCGTTCCTACTGGGGGGGCGGTCGTAAGCGGCCAGACCAACCCCATGGCGACGCTCGACGGCAGCCATTACTACGGCACGACGATCAATAACCTGGGCGAAGCGTTCATTAACCTGAACCTCGCCAAAGGGCTTTCCCTCCGTTCGTCACTGAGTACAAACGTTGCGTCCAATACCACCGATCGTTTCCAGGCTTCCTGGGCGATCAGCACCGGTTTGAATTCGGGTTCCCAGGCGCTGAGCTCCACCACCAGCATCGCGAACGAGAACGTTTTGAGCTACACCAACACTTTCGGAGGCGTACACAATGTGAGCGCGATCGCCGGGGCTTCTTACCAGAAATACAATTCAAGCAGCAGTTCGATGGCGGCAGTGAACGGTTCTTTCAACAATGACATTATCCGCACGCTCAACAACGCGATCATTAACCCCTCGGCCACAACTTCTTCTAAATCGCAATGGGGTTTGATTTCCTATTTCAGCCGGGTGAATTACGGATTTAAGGACAAATACCTGCTTTCCGCCTCGATCCGGACGGACGGGAGTTCGCGGTTCGGGCCGGATAACAAATGGGGGTATTTCCCGTCGGCTTCCGTGGCGTGGCGCATTTCGCAGGAAGATTTCATGAAAAACGTACGGCCGGTAAGCGAGCTCAAACTCCGCGCAAGCTATGGCACCACCGGTAACTTCAACATCGGCGATTTCGAGTACCTGGGACAGATAGGCGACGTCTATTATTCGCCCAACAATACACTGACCAAAGGGCAGACGCAAACCTCCTACGGCAACAACAGCCTGAGTTGGGAGAAAACCAAAAGCTACGATTTTGGATTGGAACTGGGCCTGTTCCGCAACCGGGTGAACCTGGTGCTCGATTACTACGACAAACGCACGAGCGGGCTGCTTTACAACGTATCGATCCCGTCGATCACCGGTTTCACCAGTTCCCTCTCGAACGTCGGCAGCGTGAGCAACAAGGGGTTTGAGATAGAATTGACTACCAAAAACCTGGTAGGCGAGTTCAAATGGGAGACTTCGTTCAATATGGCCCGGAATGTGAACAAGGTGGAGGACCTGGGTGGCGTGCAGGAGCGCATTACTACGGATACCTACGGAATGGGATGGATATTGCGGCTCGGCCAGCCGATGTTCTCTTACTATGGCTACAAGATCATCGGTGTGCTTCAAAACGAGGAAGACGTGAAAAATTCGCCGGTTTTGGCCGGTTCGTTGCCGGGTAATCCTAAATTTCAGGACGTGAACGGCGATGGCCAGATTACCTCGGCCGATAAAGTGATCCTGGGTAATTTTCAGCCCAAGGCCTATTTCGGTCTGATCAACAACTTTGCTTACAAAGCGTTCGACCTGAGCATCGCGATGCAGGCGTCGGTAGGAGCGAAGATGTACAACTTCGAGAATGAATACTACCAGGGCGCATTGCTTGGAGCCATGCGGCGCTCGTTGGTGGAAACCCAATGGTGGTCGGAGGCCGAACCGGGCAACGGGATGGTGCCTGCGAGTTCGCTGAGTAAGCTGACGTACCAGTCGTCGTCGGATGCGTACATCGAAGACGCCTCTTTCCTGGCCGTCCGGAACATCAACCTCGGCTATACTGTGCCTGCGGGCATTTCCCAAAAGCTGCATCTGTCGGGTCTGCGCGTGTACGCTTCGCTCGCGAATCCGTTCATGTTTACCAAAAAGGGCTTCCACGGTTATAATCCCGAGGGATACACGGGTGGCGAAATCGCGGGAACGGGTAGCAAGCCAGGCTATAACAATGGCGCAGCGCCGATTAACCGCGTGTACACATTGGGTCTCAATTTCAATTTCTAATACTTGAAAATCAGGGTATGAAAATCTCGAAACATATTAAAACCGGCCTCTTGTTGATGGCATTGGGCCTGACCAGCTGTGAAGACAAGCTATTGAACCTCACGCCGGAATCGGTGCTGACGCCGTCCGATTTTTATAAAACGGCGGCAGATATCAACCAGGCTGTCCTGGGTGTTTACAATAGTTTGCAAACGCGCCGACAAACGGATTACCTCCTGATGGAAGTGCCGGCGGATAACCTCTATATGTCGGCCAATACCACCATCGCCGGCTCCAACGACGTCGATTTCCTGACCGTAAACGCCGATAATGCGTTGACAGCCGCATTCTGGAACACCACTTACAATGGTATTTTCCGTGCCAACGCGGTGTTGCTCAACATCGATACACCTGTCAACTACACCCCGGGCCAGAAAGATCAGTACATCGGCGAGGCGAAATTCATGCGTGCACTTTATTATTTCGACCTCGTGCGGATTTTCGGAGGTGTACCCAAAGTGGTGGATAAAATCTCTATCCCCGAAGCCGCCGCATTGCCCAGGGCGACGGAGGAGGAAATCTATTCATTAATCATCGAAGACCTGACCGACGCAATCACGAGGCTTCCGGCGAAGAAGTCCATCGCCACAGGGCGCGCGAGCAAGGGGGCGGCTATGGCATTGCTGGGAAAGGTGTATGTATACCGCCAGGACTGGGCTAACGCGAAAAATCAGTTGGAAAAAGTGATCAACGAACCGGATTACAAACTGGTGAGCGATTTCGCCTCGCTTTGGAAGCTGGAAACCGAAGATAACGACGAAGTTATTTTCACGGTGAAGTATGTGGACGGAACCAATGGCCAAAGCCTTTCGACCTCCTACACGCCGAACGGAGGGCTCGTGGGTATCGCCGACCGTGGTGCCGAAACGTCGCTGCCGTCGTGGAGCCTGATGAAAAAATACGAAGCGGGGGATAAGCGCAAAGCGGCAACCGTGCAGGAGTGGTGGACTTCGCCGGCGCAGCCCAACGCGGAGCCGATCTACTATCCTTATGTGAGCAAATATGCTGTAAAGCATTCCTACGGTGCTTCGGGCATCGACATTCCTGTGCTGCGATACGCGGATGTTATTTTGTTGTACGCCGAAACGCTTTTCAGGTCGGGCGACAAAGCGAATGCATTGGTACAGCTCAACAAGATCCGCGAACGCGCATTTGGTAATGCCAGCCATAACTACAAAGGGAACGAAACCACCGATTTTATGGACCTGATCCTGGACGAACGCCAGCTGGAACTCGCGTACGAGCATGAGCGCTGGTTCGACCTCGTGCGCACGGGCAAGTACCTGTCCGTAATGACGCGAGAAGAACGTCTTTACAATTATGCGGCCAAAACGCCTGTCGTAGTGAACTTGGCGCCGAAGGATTTCATGAAAGTATATCCGATTCCCCAGGCCCAGATAGACCTTTCGAGCGGTTTGAAACAGAACAACGGATATTGAGCATGCAACCGACGTACGCGGCCGGCACGCTGCCGGCTGCGTACAGTCTCCACCTAAACCCTTACATTTATATACCCATTCATCCACAACCCTAATCCGTGAAATTTCAGCATCTGTTAGCCATTTTTTTATTCCTTTTCGCGGTGCAGGTTCGTGGCCAGAAGGACGATAGCCGAACGCTGCAAAGAGCGATCGACCAGGCGGTTAAGAAAGGTACTAACCGTGTGGAAATCCCGGCGGGGCACTACGTAATCTCGTCGCCATTGCTTATTCCCTCCAACTTTACGCTGATCGCCGATTCGAAGGCCCACATTGAATTGAAGAAGTCGTCGAACCAGTACCTGCTTCGTAACAGGGACATCGTGAACGGAAACGAGAACATCAAAATATTCGGCGGGAAGTGGAATGGCAACGCCTGGACGCAGACCCGCACCATCCGCGATAGAGTCGGGAATTCGGATTTCTGCTTCGGTTTCTTTTTTTACAAGGTCAAAAACCTGGAAGTGGGAAAACTGCAAATCGATAGCACCCGTAGCTGGGGCATCGCCTACATGGAATGCGACAGCGTGTATGTCCACGATATCCGTTTCCAGCAAAATCCTTTCCGTGATGCCCGATTCACCAGCGCATTGAACCACAATGGCGACGGTGTAACCGGAGGCGGGAACAATGTGCTTATTGAAAACATTTCTGGCTTTACCAACGACGACCTCGTCGCATTCGCGTCGGGCGGGGCGAGTTTTCAGGGGAAAATGTCGCCGTTCCCGCCGAGGGATTACCGGAATATCACCGTCCGCAACATTTTTCCGGAAAACATTTACGACTCCATTCCCGCGTTGAAGGCGGTTGCGTTCTATACATTCGGGCACACGCGTGTTTCCAACATTTCGATCGGGAATGTCAAGGGCAACACGGCTGCCGCCTCCGTTCTTTTTTATAGTTTGTTCGATAAAAAGGGCTATTTCTCCAACGTGAAAATTTCCGGCGTCGAAGGCACGAACGTTTACTCCCGATCGGAACATCCCAACCTGCACGCATCCTATGCGCCGATTACTTTCAAAAACTCGGAAATCGACCGGCTACTCATTGAAAATATCAGGAGGGAAGAACACCGTTACCCCGCCCCGACTTTCCGGTTCGATGAAAACATGACCGTCGGCGAACTGGAAATACGGAATGTGTCGGTTTCGCATCCGGGGTTGAAGGGGGATTTGTTTTTGGATTCGAAGGATGCGGAATTAGGAAGAGTATTAATGAATGACATTCATGTAGGTGGTGGTAAGTAAAAGATAATCAGCTTAGTAACTATGGTTATATTTTCGATTATCTCTTTACTTTCTGAGAAAAAAATGGTTGGTTTGTGCCGAACGCTATACCACATGAATTATGATCAATCCTCAGTCCATGCGCGCCATAGCCAGGCAAAGACTTCAAGAGGCTATCGTCCTTTATAACGAAAAGATGTTTGACGGAGCATTTTATCTCGCCGGTTACAGTGCCGAGCTTACCCTGAAAGCGAAGATATCCGAACGATTCGGAATCCCTAATCTATTCGACGAGGGTGGTGGGCCTTCGCTTCAAGGCATAAAGGATATCCGGAGCGCCGTAAAAACACATAATTTGATTAATATTCTGGTTTTTAGCGGATTAAAGGTCAAATTCGAGGAGGGGAAAGCGTTACACCCTGAGCTTGCAAAAGCCAACGGGTTGCTTTTCGATGCATGAAATGAAAAGGCCAGATATATGCCTTGTGGCCATGTGGCGGAAGAGGATATGAAAAATTTGCTGAGTTTATTGTCAAATCATAACGGAATACTAGCATGGATAGAGCAGAATTAATTAAAGCTTTGGAGCCATTCTGTAAGAGGTGTGCTGAGCTCGACAGGCCTTGGACAGTATCACGCTTGAAGAAGCCTATCCTGGCGATTCATCAACGTCCTATATCATACGGGTAGAAGCGGCGTGGGCAAACGGTCGATCGCTATGGTACGCAATTGATTTCTTGTTTGATGTGCTATTCGAGACCGTTCCTTATAATGTGAGGACGAGCGTGTTTACAATTCAGATGATTCGTCAGTTGGATGTGAGTAATCCGGAGAATGAGATCGAGCCGATCGATGCCTCGGTGGCTCTATGTCTGCCTTAAAATGTAAAATGCCAATTTCCGCAATGCGTTCCGCAAACCTTTGCGGAACGCATTGCGGAAATTTTTTAAGTTATTTGTTTGCAGCAGGTTATTAATTGCTTCATATTCAATTTCCCATTTCTAAACCTGAATATGATAAAGCAATACCTGAATGTACTGCTGGCGGGCTTCCTGATACTGTCCACGCAACTTCCCTCATTTAGCCAGCATAACCCGAAACCCATCCCGGCGCTTGTTTCTAAAAATGGCCGGCATACGCTGATAGTCGATGGCAAACCTTTTCTGATCCTGGGCGCGCAGATGTGGAATTCGAGCGGGTGGCCCGATATCCTCGACAAGACCTGGCCTCAATTGAAAGAGCTGCATTGCAACACGCTTGAAGTACCTGTTTACTGGGAAAACATTGAAAAAGAGCAGGGAAAATATGACTTCGCCGATCTGGACAAGCTCATTCTCGACGCCAGACGGGAGAACATCCGGCTGGTGCTGCTGTGGTTCGCGTCGTTTAAAAACGGCAGCTCACAGTATATTCCCGTCTGGATGAAGGAAAATACTAAGCAATATCCCCGCATGCTGAACGCGGGCGGACAACCGATACAGGTACAGGCGACAATTTCCGAAAATAACCGGAATGCCGATGCGAAAGCGTTTGCGGCGGTTATGGCACATATCCGGGAGATCGACGAAGCACATCGCACGGTAATTATGATGCAGGTCGAGAACGAACCGGGATCGCTGGGGACCGACCGGGATTATTCGCCGGAAGCAACAAGGCTCTTCAATGGCCAGGTGCCGGCGAAACTGCTTTCGGCATTGAAAAAGAAACCCGGCACCTGGCAGCAGGTATTCGGTTTCGATGCGCCGGAGACATTCTCCGCCTACTATATGGCGCAGTACATCGATCACGTCGCCGCGGAAGGCAAGAAGCAATACCCGCTTCCCATGTACGTGAACGCCTGGCTGCGCGAGAACCGCTTCGAACGAGCGGGCGAGCATCCGAGCGGCGGGCCTACTTCGAATATGATCGACGTCTACAAGGCGGTGGCGCCTGACATCGACTTGCTGGCGGTGGATATTTATAACCGTAATTACGTGCAGTTCCGGGATTTATGTGAAAAATATGCACGCCCGGACAACGCATTGCTCGTGCCCGAAACCGGTAAGGGAATGCTCTTCGCACGGTTTCATTTTTATGCGATCGGGGATTACAACGCGATTGGCGTAGCGCCATATGGTGTCGACCCGTTTCATGGCGATCCGCATGACCAGCGCGACAAGACAAAGCTCGACGAAAAGTTCGCGGCCATTGCTTCCAATTACAGGTTGCTTCAACCTGCCATTCCTTTGATTACTTCACTGCAAGGGACCGGCAAATTGAAGGCGGCCGTCGAGGAGGAAGGGCTGGGGGAGAAGCTGTTGCATTTTTCGAACTACGATTTGCTGGTTACATTCGGATTCCCATCGTACAAAACTATTAAGGAGCCCACCGGCCGCGTGCTGGTGGGGGAAACCGGACCAGACGAGTTTTACCTGATGGGCTTCGACGCCAAATTCCAGTTTCGGCCAAGGCTGGGCTCGGGTTACTCGGCCTCGGAGTTCATTTACGTGGAAGAAGGGACTTTCGAGCAGGGCACCTGGAAACGACGAAGGATCTGGAACGGTGATGAGGTGTATCATTCGACGCTCACGCCCGACGGCGTAATCCTGAAAGTGAAGCTGCGGGGCTTGCAGTCGGATCAATATAATACCAAGCCTAATTTTGAACAGTAGCACCGGATGCCAGGCCTCGAAGCCTGGCATTTGTGTTTCCGGGGCAATTGTTTAAATGTTATATTGAAAAAATCATATATTCCTTCAAGTCGGAGGCGGCTCGTTTCTTTTTCCCCCGCGCTCAAAATCAGAACCTGACCAATATCGGCCTGATCCTGCAAAGGATTGCGGAAAGGTTTGCGGAAATTTTTTAACTGTTTTAGCAACAGATAGTTAAATATTCTTTCATCTTACCATCAAAGTGTTTGATTGACACAATTCTTGCGCCGAACTTTTCCCGGCAGAGTCCAATCCGGCACGTTCTATTCTATCATTTTTAAAACCTTCTGTTCATTTATGAAATTAAAGAACTACTCACCAGGAAAACAGGCATTGTGTATTGTTCTGGCGGCTTTTGCATGCTGCTGTACGGACGCTGCCGTGGCATGGGGGCCCGCAAGGCCGGCGGCGGGGCACACCGCTAATGCCGATGCGGAGGTACACGGAAAAGTGCTTTCTGACAAGAACGAGCCGCTCGTAGGCGTGAACGTGATCCTGAAAGGAACGTCTGTCGGTACTACAACCGACCCGGAGGGAAACTTTCGGCTCACGGTTCCTGAAAACGGCACGCTGATGTTCTCGTTTATCGGTTATTTATCGCAGGAAGTCGCGATCGGCAACCGGTCCGAAATCAATGTACAGTTGCTACCGGACACCAAAATACTCAGCGAGGTGGTGGTAACGGCTTATGCCACCCAAAAGAAAAAGGACATCACCGGCTCGGTATCCGTAGTGGATGTAAAAAACATCACCAGGCAGCCCAATGGCTTGGTTTCCGGCTTGTTGCAGGGACAGGCGTCGGGCGTGACGGTCATTTCCTCGGGACAGCCGGGCGCGGAACCGCAGGTGCGTATCAGGGGGATCAACACGTTCGGAAACAATACGCCCCTGTATGTTGTGGACGGTGTGCCGACACAGAACAGCACCAATCTGAATCCCAACGACATCGCGTCCATTCAGGTGTTGAAAGATGCCGGTGCGGCGTCCATTTACGGCTCGCGGGCCTCGAACGGGGTAATCATCATTACCACCAAGAAAGGTACGGGCAAGGTATCCGTTCAGTACGATGCTTACTACGGCGTGCAGGTGCCCAAACCGGGGAACGTGTGGGATTTGCTGAGCCCGGCCGAAGAGGCCAAATTGCGCTGGATCGCCAACAAGAACTCGGGCCTGGCGATCAACGACCCGATTTACGGTTCCGGCCCCGAACCGGTCATTCCCGACTACATTTACCCGTTGGGAAAAATGGAGGGTGATCCGGCAGTGGACCCGGCCAAATATTACATTAACCCGAATTTCAGGACGGACGACGATTACAACAAGTTTTACCGCATTATCCGGGCCAATAAAGAAGGTACCGATTGGTTTCACGAGGTTTTCAAGCCGGCTGTCAATACGAGCCATAACCTCTCGGTGAGCGGTGGGACGGATAAGGGCAATTATATGATTTCCCTCAATTATCTCAACCAGCAGGGCACCATGCTTTCCACGTACCTGAAACGCTACAACCTCCGGGCCAATACACTTTTCAACGTCAGCAAGCGGATACGTATCGGCGAAAACCTCACTTACACGATCACCAGCAATCCCCAACAAACCGAGTTGTCGGACCTGAACATTGTCCAGACGGCCTCCCAAATGGCGCCTATATTCCCGGTACACGACATTATGGGTAATTACGCGGGTATTTTCGGGACGGGCTACAACGGGAACAACCCGGTGGGAACGTTGGAGCGGCTGAAAGATAACCGCACGCTCGGCAACAGGCTTTTCGGCAATTTGTTTGCCGAAGTGGACGTGCTGAACGGCCTCACATTCAGGACGAATTTCGGAGGAGAAATGTATTCGGGCACGTCGAGGTCGTTCGTTTATCCAACGTACGAAAACAACGAAAATACCAAGTATAATGCATTTACGCAGGGCTCCTCGAACGGTTACGCGTGGACCTGGACCAATACATTGACCTACAAAAAAATGATTGGCAGTGTCCACGACATCACCGTCGTCCTGGGTAATGAGGCTTATAAATCGTATTTCGAAAACCTGGGCGGGACCACGCGCGACTACTATACATTCGACCCCAATTACACCACATTATCGACCGGCTCGGGCATCCAGAGCAATTACAGCGGCCGGAGTTTCGAATCGCTGAACTCCCAATTCGGGCGGCTGGATTATGCATTTAAAGGCAAATACCTGCTCAGCGGGACCTTGCGGCGCGATGGTTCTTCCAAATTCGTGAGGTACCAATATGGCTGGTTCCCTTCTGTGAGCGCGGGATGGCGGCTTTCCGAGGAGAGTTTTATGCAAGGCGCCAAATGGCTGGCCGACCTGAAAGTACGCGGAAGCTGGGGTGTAATGGGTAATCAGTTGAATGTCAATGCGAATAATGGCTACTACACATTCATTATGGACAAGGCCGCTTCGTATTACGATATAGGCCGGACGAACAATTCCAATCAACCGGGCTTTCAGGTGGGGCAAATAGGTAACCCGGATGCGAAATGGGAGCGGAATATCAATGCCAATATCGGGATCGACGCCACGTTTTTGAGCGGGATGATTGACCTTTCGGTTGATTATTTTCGAAAGGATATTAAAGACCTCCTCTATAACCCGGCGGTAGTGGGAACGCAGGGCCCTGGTACCGTGCCTTTTGTGAACATCGCCGGTACCACGAACCGGGGCGTCGACCTGTCGGTTAACTTTCACAAAAACCTCGCGAAAGACCTCCGGCTCGATCTGGGCGCTACATTTACTTCCTATAAAAACAAGGTTACCCGGGTGACCGACAACACCAATTATTTCTTCTCGACAGGCCGCGCGCTGAATGGTATCAACTACGTGCGCAACGAAGTAGGCCACCCGATCGGGTCGTTTTACGGCTATCGGATTACCGGTTTCTGGAATAGCACGCAGGAACTGGAGCAAGCCAACGAGCAGGCCCGGCAGGTTACCGGCAATGCGGAAGCCGTATATCAGACCGATCAGGCCCTGGGCCGTTTCCGGTTCAAGGATGTTAATGGTGATGGCATCATCACTGCCGACGACCGTACCTTTCTCGGAAACCCTAACCCCGACTTCAACTACGGCCTGAACATCGGATTGACTTATAAGCAGTTCGATCTCAGCGCATTCATTTATGGTGTGCAGGGCGGGGACATTTGGAACCAACTTCGATATACCACTGATTTCTACGCCTCCTTTGTTCAAGCCAAAAGCAAGCGCGCGCTGTACGATTCATGGACCCCCGAAAACAAAAATGCGACACTGCCGATTCAGGAAACGAAAATGACCGCGGCCACCAACGGTTCGCCGACTTCGTATTACGTCGAAGATGGTTCGTACCTGCGGCTCAAGAACATCCAGCTCGGCTACAACGTCCCGGCCAGGCTGCTTTCGAAAATCAACGTGTCGAACTTCCGGATTTACGTGCAGGCGGCGAATGTGTTCACGCTGACCAAATACTTGGGGCTGGACCCGGAAATAGGTGGCTCGGCAACGAGTTTCGGGGTGGATAAAGGGATGTACCCCAACGATCGCCAGTTTCTTGGCGGCGTTCAGGTCAGTTTCTAATTTTTTTCAGAACAATATATGAAAGCATTTAAGACAATACTGCTGACTTGCCTGACTGCCGGCCTGTCGCTGCAATCCTGTAAAGAGGAATTCCTCGATTATACACCCCAGGGCGCATTGGGCGAAGATATGCTGGCCACCAGAGAGGGTGTTAATTCGCTGCTGATCGGTGCCTATGCGGCGCTCGACGGTCAGGGTAATTATGGTTTGAATATCAACGGCGGGACCGCCTGGGCGGTAGGTCCCGACAATGCGATCTACGGAAGCGGCTATGGTGGCGAGTCGCACGCGATGCCGTTGTCGACGAGCGTAGAGCCGATCAACGAGTTCCTGAACGAGCGCTGGAAGGCCAGTTATGCCGGTGTGAGCCGTTGCAACGCCGTTTTGAGGGTAGCTGCGAAAACAAAGGACCTGACGGACGCCGAGCTCAAAAACATCGTCGGGCAGACGCGGTTCCTGCGCGGGCATTACTATTTCGAACTGAAACGCATGTACAATATGGTGCCGTGGATCGACGAGCATACGACGGATTTCAAGCAGCCGAACGATAAGGACATATGGCCGATGATCGAGGAGGATTTCAAATATGCCGTAGAAAATGTGCCATCGACCCAACCGGAAGCGGGAAGGATCAATAAAACCGCCGCCCAGGCCTATCTTGGAAAAGTCTGTCTATATCAAAAAAAGTATGCGGAGGCCAAAGCGAACTTCGACCTGGTAATAAACGGCGGCATTACAAGCCGGGGTAAAAAAAGTGGACCTGAACCCGGAGTTCGAGGATAATCACCGCCCCGAAAAAGAGTTGGAGAGTCCCGAAGCATTGTTCTCGATAGACATGTCGGCGAACGTTGGCAATGGAACCATCGCGACGGCAAACCAGGGAAGTATGCTCAACTTTCCCATCAACAGCCCGTTCGGTTGCTGTGGCAATTTCCTGCCGTCGATAGACCTCGTCAATTCCTTTCGTACCAATCCGGCTACCGGGCTGCCTTATCTCGACGACTACAACAAGCACGAAGTGAAAGCCGACATTGGCATTCTGTCGAGCCAGCCATTCACGCCCGATGCCGGTACACTCGATCCGCGGCTCGACTGGACGGCGGGCAGAAGAGGCATTCCGTTCAAGGATTGGGGGCTTATGCCGGGCAACGACTGGATACGCAATTCCGTGGCGACGGGGCCTTATGTAAATCTGAAAAATATCTACTGGAATGCCACCAAAAACCTCTATTACGATGGATCAGCCTGGGCGCCCGGCTCGGCCATCAACTATAATGTGATCAGTTTCGCCGATGTCCTTTTACTGGCCGCCGAAGCGGAGGCGCAGCTCGGTAACCTGGATGCGGCACAGGGTTATGTGAACCGCGTACGCATGCGCGCAGCGAACCCGAAAGGCTTTGTTTATAAATACAAGGACGATTCCAAACCAGAACTAGGCTTTTCGACGACGCCCGCCGCTAATTATCTGATCAAGCTTTACCCGGAAGGCAATTTCAAATCGGGCGGGAAGGAATATGCCTTAAAGGCGGTCTATTTCGAGAGGAAACTTGAACTGGCGATGCAGGGCCACCGCTTTTTCGACCTGGTACGCTGGGGACTGGCCGATAGTTTCCTGAATGCCTATTACGCCTACGAAGTCACCAAAGTTACCGAAGTAACCGGGATGAAATTCACTCCGAACAAGAACGAGTATTACCCTATTCCGCAAACGCAGATAGACCTCAGTACCGTCAACGGCAAGGCGACCCTGCGGCAGAATCCGGGTTATCAGTAAAAAGTTTAGTTAAATTCTCATAGTGTAATGCACATCAGCCGGTCTCCGCAGAAGCCGGCTGATTTTGTTTATTATCGATATTTTGATGCATTAAAAGCGGATAAAATTCGGATATTGGGTCAGGGTAGCGGCCGCTTATGAAGTCTGACCTTTTGAAACACATCACCTGAACCATGATTTCCGGAAAACCTGACCATTTCTCACGCCGCGAATTCGCCCGTCGTGCGGGTATGCTGGCGGCGGCCGGTATATTTACGCCCGAAAACCACATCCTGAACCCAATACCACAGCCATCCGTGAAAAAGATCACCGTCAAGAATGTCAGTTCCAATTTTGAGAGGGAACCTTTAAATCCGTATCGTTTCAAAGGCAGCGCCATTACCGACAGCTGGCAGGCCGTCGCCATGCTCGAATCGGATTCAGGCATTAAAAAGATCGGCTTGGGGACGCAAGGGGTTTTGTGGTCGGATTCGAAGGTATTCGCGGCGCATTCGGAAAGTGCGGGGAATGCATTGATGTACGCAATGAGCGAACGGGCTTTACAGATGATCAAAGGGACGTCGTTTACCGACCCCGTACAGCTCCTCGATGATATTTTGCCGGAAGTGCTCGCTTATGGAAAAAAGATCACCGGCAACGCCGATTTGCGCAAAACATTCGCATTGAATGCCCTCGTTTGCGTGGATAATGCAGCCTGGCTGCTGTACGCGCAGGAGAATGGTATGAAACAGTTCGACGAAATGGTGCCGGCCGCCTACCGTCCGGGCCTGTCGTACCGGCACGGGAAAGTGGCAAGTATTCCGTCGTTCGCCGTCGGGACTTCGCCCGAGCGCATCAAACAGGCCGCCGACGAAGGTTATTTCATACTAAAACTTAAAACCGGCGCGGCAGGAACGCAGCAGGAAATGATCGAAAAGGACATTGCCTTCCTGACGGCCGTGCATAAGGCTATCGGGCATTACGAGACGCCCTATACCCGGAATGGGAAAATACCCTATTATTTCGACGCAAACGGCCGTTATGAGAAAAAGGAAACGCTGATGCGCTTCCTGGACCATGCCCGGAAGATCGGGGCTTTCGACCAGATCGCGGTGATCGAGGAACCTTTCGAGGAAAGCAACGAAACCTTCGTGGGCGACCTGGGCGTACGGGTGGCGGCGGACGAGAGCGCGCATACGGTCGAGGACGCCGCACACCGCATCGAGTTGGGCTATTCGGCTATTGCCGTCAAGGCCATTGCGAAAACGCTGAGCATGACGATGAAAATCACCCAGCTGGCTTATGAAAAAAAGGTACCCTGCTTCTGTGCCGACCTTACCGTGAACCCTATTCTGGTGGACTGGAACAAGAATGTGGCGGCGCGCTTGCAGCCGTTTCCGGGCATGTCGGTGGGGTTGCAGGAAACGAACGGCCACCAATACTACAAAAACTGGGACAAGCTCATGACCTTCCACCCGATGGCAAACGGTAGCTGGACTAAAACACAAAAAGGCGTTTACCTTACCGACAAATCATTCTATGCCGAAAGCGGCGGCATTCTGGCACCGTCCGCACATTACGAGGCTATGTTTAATGGCTGAGGGGCGTGGTACAACTCCGCCTGAAAATCAAGTAACCGTTTTTTGTGAACGAAATAAGATTGGTACGGCAGCGTGTTATATTGCTTGCATGCGCGTCCCGGGAGCCTGTCGATTTAACGCCATCAGGCGGACTTACACAGTCTTCCAAGCTGGGGTAGGAGGCCCATTGGGGAACGGATAGATAAGGGTGAAATAAAACCAATGCCAAACAGCAAACACTATCTGGCATTGGTTCGCAACTTAAATAAAATGCGGGAAATGATCGCCGTCAGATTTGCTTTAACGCCTTGAAAATCTCCGAATGCGGCTGTTCGCCTTCGAATGTCCTCACGAGATTGCCCTTTTTGTCGTAAATGGCAATGTAAGGAAACGATCGGATCTGATAATAACGCTGCACGAGGTAGGAAGTCCCTTCCGTTCCGACTTTGAAATTCGGATATGTACCGAGACTGTACTGGCTTACGAACGGTTTCAGCATTTCCATCGATTGGAATGTGACCATCACTACCTGCTTGTTGGCAACCACGTTGTAATTTTTTACCAGGTCCTTCGTGAAATTCTGGCAATGCTCGCAGTCCGGCGAAAAGTAAATGAGCACCACCGGTCCGGCGGCAAGCTGGGACGAGGTATACTGCTGGCCGCTGACCAACCGGATCTGAAAGGGAGCTATCTTTTTACTGCTGGCGGCGTTCTGGGCGAAGCCCCGGGACGCCGTCAGCAAAAGGAACAGAAGCAATAATTTACGGAACATAATACTGATGGTAATAAAATGAATCCGCAAGTTATCGAATCTTTAACCCACTATCCCTCTGCCCGGCCGGTAACTTTCCGGAAAATGTTCTGCAACTGGCGGGTGTGCCTTTTCGAATGGCAAAGAACGAATTGAAGCCATTCCCAGCGTGTGAGATTCGCAATTTGTGGAAATTCGAAATCGGTGCAGGTGAGCGTGAGATCTTCGTTTTCTGCGATCTTGCGGATTGCCGCCCGTTCGGTTTTGAATGCTTCCAGCAATTGTTGCCGGTCGTGCGGCCCGGAGGTGGGGACGATGAATTCGGGCGACTGGTATCTGGCCGAATAATCGAGGAATATCGACTCGATGACCGGTACATATTGCGCCACCGGACGGTCGGTTTCGGTGGTCGAGCCGAGTACGGTTTCCGGAATGCCCGATTCGGCAAGCAGAATGTGTTCTGCGACCTGACCGGCCGTCCAGCTGCCTTCAAACGGCACCACATTGACCTGGTGCGGCAGGAATGACGCGAGGGCCGAGTAAAAGTCGTGCTCCGTTGCATCGAGCTCGCGGAGAAGTTGACGCCTGTCCATAGTGTCGCTCGGTTTGGTTTCAACGAATGGTTGGTCGGTTTGATTTGTCGACATAGCTTTATTGGATTTAATTGTTGATGGATTCGTATAACCAGGTGCTATTTTTCAAGTATGCCTTTCAGGGTTGCCAGGCTTTCATCCAGGTCGGGCCCGAGCATGCCGTCGATAAAAGCATTCATCAAATTCATCGGGTAAGCACTTTTGCCGCTCATGCCCCAGGCAACCTTCGTTTGCGCGGGCGCGATGGCTTCGGTTGTCATTTCGGTTACCGCGAGCCCTTCGAATGGTTTGATAAACCGGACATCCAGAATCAGCTTTTTGCCGTCCTCGATCTGCCTGATTTCCTGTTCCCCCCTTGCCGACACCGTCCATCTGGCTGTCCCAGGCGTAAACGAAGCCCACGGTACCGTCGGTGCCCCTGGTTTCCTTTTTCATTTTCGGGTCCATCATGACCCATTTGGAGTAATGCTCCTGGTTTTTCACGAACCTGACATAATCAAAGACCTCGTGGCTGGGTTTGCTGATAGTAATCTCCCGCCTGACGGTGTATTCTTTGCTTACAAACAACGCGACGACCAGTGCCAGCACAATGATACCGGCAATAGCAAACAGGATCTTTTTGATAATCTTCATGGGAAATTTGTTTAGATGACAGGGTCGATGACAAGTACAGGCGGGTTTGCGGCCTGCTTGAATAATATCGGAAAAAAGCCGGATTGCGACGGCCGCGCCGATATGCTAGGCGGCAGCCAGGGTTTGTCGCTGCAATTTGTGGTAATAAATATAAGACGTCGCGATCAGGGCGAAGCCGATGATAAAGCCTGCCCACATATCGGGCCCGTCGCCGACTGCGATATGCGAATAGAACGCGCCGAGCAGGTCGTAAAAGATACCTGCGTACGCCCATTCCTTGATCCGCGGATAACCGGGGACCAGGATGGCGATGATACCGAGGAGTTTAGCGACCCCGAGGAACGGCACGATGTAGGCGGGATAACCGATGCGTGTGACATGTTCAACCGCTTCGGGAGCCGAAATGGCGTCATAGATCGAACCGATGCCGAGCATGATCGCCAGCAGTCCTGTTGCAATCCAGAAGATAATTCTCGTCTTTTTCATAGTTGATGTAGTTTGGTAGTTAAAAAGAATGAATGTTAAGGGGTATTCGGTAAGCTATATACGTAACTCGTACGCTTCTTCATTCGTTTCGATGACCGTCGCATCGGGCGCGGGGTCCTCTTCCAGTTCGGTTGCCCGGTAGCCAAAGCTTTCCAGCAGCGCTTTTACACCTGCGTTGCAGATTTCTCCGCCATCAGAGGCGATGCGCAGCACCTTGTCGCAATCTTCGAGATCGAAACTGGCACGGTATCCGGTAAATGAAAGACAGATCAGGTCGGCCAGGAGTTTCGCCTGGCTTTGTTTCGTTACGTTTGTTTTGAATACTTCAATCATTGTGCTTTCAGTGTTTTTGAGTGTGTTTTCGAACACCGCGCCTGACATTATTCCGATGCTACAAACTAAGCGGGTTCGGCGAACAAAAACAGATGTGATTTGCGACATTATCAGGGGGGGGATTGTGACAAACGTATCGAAAGGATATTTTCCGGTTACTAACTAATACTCTCCGGACGATCAGTTACGCGAACTGAATAACTGTAATTCAGATACATTGCTTGCTGGTCGGCCGTTACCTGAACGGCCGCACAATGATATCTGACATTTATGATTAGCGAAATCGAGATGATCGACCGGGTAATGCGTGCCACCCATTTCAATGAATTAAAGCAGCACAACGGCTCGGTTTTGCAATTCAAGGATATTCTGAAAACCATTCATCCGGACAAATGCAAACACCCGCAAGCGCAGGAAGCTACCAATCGCTTGCTGGCAATGCACCGCCATTTTACGGACGGCAGTCCTTATACAGACGATTCCGGCGAGTTTCTGACAAATGATTTCTGGGTTAAATACCGGGGAGAAGAATTCGTAATCGCCGCCGCGAAACAAAAGCAGCAGCAGGTGATGGCCGGTGCGGGCGCACATCTTAAGAGGTACATGCCTTACGTCTGGGATTCGGACCGGAGCTTGTTGCTTGACCAACGGGCGATTCCGCTGGTGAATCTAACATTGCCCCAGGAACACGTGAACTGGGTCGTCTCGCGGTTGCTGGAATTCTGCATGCTGCTCCACCGTCAGCTGGGCATGGCGCATCTGGGCCTGACGCCCGCACACGTCATGCTTGTACCCGAGACGCACGGCATAGCGGTAGCGGGGTTTTACCATGCGGTTGCGCTGGATAGCAGGGTTTCCACCATTTCTGCCGCTTATCGTCACTGGTACCCCGGCTCGCTGCTGGACAGCAAGAAAGCAACCGAAAACGCGGACCTCGAAATGGTGAAGCGGGTTGGCGCCTATCTCCTAGGGGATCGGTCGGGGCTGGGCAACGCCCTGATAAGGACGCATCACCGCGAGTTTGTCGACTTTCTCTTGGGTGCGGACGACGACTCGCTGAGCTGCTACGAAAAATACCGCGAAATGCTCGACAAAAACTTTCGGTCACAATTCATACACTTAAATATCTGATACAATGGGTTATTCATCTTGGAGCGACGATGCTTACGACAGTGTAAGCCGGATGCGCAAAAACCGATCGATCGACGACAATTTCACCCAAAATAGACTTGGCGTGATCCATCCGGACCTTTCTCCCGAGAATGTGGACGTCCGCGAATCGCGCGACTCGCATTTACATCCCGATTCGGTACCGATCATCGTGGCGCTGGATGTAACGGGATCGATGGGGTCGATTCCAGAGAATCTGATCAAAAACAAACTGGGAGCTTTGATGAACACCCTGATCAGTAACGGTATTCTGGACCCGCAGATCATGTTTATGGCTATTGGCGATCACATTTCCGACGACTATCCGTTGCAGGTCGGGCAATTCGAATCGGGGACTATCGAGCTCGACGATTGCCTTTCAAAGATTTTTATAGAGAGGGGTGGCGGAGGGCAGAACCGCGAAAGTTATCCGTTGGCCTGGTATTTCGCGGCGCGCCACACTTCGATCGATTCGTTTGAGAAGAGGCAGGAAAAGGGCTTTCTTTTCACCATCGGCGACGAAGGTTTCCACGACCACATGGCGGCGGATTTGTTACAGGCCAAATGTGGGTACAAAGGAAAGGAGGGACTTTCGGCGGCGTCGGTACTGAACGAGGCCTGCCGGTCGTATTTCGTTTTTCACATCCATGCCAACGAAGCCAGCTATCGCAACGACCATTTCGTATTCTCGCAATGGAAGGCGCTGCTCGGGGAACGCTTTCTCGTGCTGGAAGACCAGAACAATATCGCCGAGCTTATCGCGACGACGGTCGCGCTGGTCAAAGGTGTGAGCCCCGACATTGCCATGAGCGGCTTTGATGCGCAGACACGCCGGTCGGTTTCGAATGCGCTCGTTTCGGTAAAAGATTCGCTCGTTCGCCGCGATCACGGCACATCGGGCATTATCGCATTGTAATGGCAGGAAACCACATCGTTTTAGGCCTTGGCTATGGTGATGAAGGGAAAGGCGTTTTTACCGATTATCTTTCGTCACAGCTCGCAAACCCGGTTGTGGTCCGGTTTAACGGCGGCCATCAATGCGGGCACACTGTGGTGCATTCCGATGGCCGCCGGCATGTATTCTCCAATTTCGGTGCCGGCTCTTTCCGGGGGGGCGCCTGTATTTTTTTCGCGGTTTTGCACCATCGACCCGACGGGCATAGCCCGGGAGTTGAAGGCATTGGAACGGCTGGGCGTGAGTCCTGTCCTCTTTGTAGACCCGCTGGCTATGGTTACCACTCCTTTCGACAAATTTTACAACGTCAACGACCGCGCCAATCTGGCGCACGGCACGGTGGGAGTGGGATTTGGTGCGACGGTCGAAAGAAATCTGGGACCCTGTAAGCTTTATGCCCAGGATTTATTTTTCCCGACGATATTTCAGCGCAAACTGGAAGCGGTGCGTGATTATTATAGGGGTAAGTTCAAATCCCGGGGGCATGAGTGTTGCCTGGAAGCCCTGGAACTTGAAATACTGAGCGTGGGCCAGTTCCTGCGCGACGTGGCTGTTGCCCGTGACGTGGCCCGGCTGCTTACCGAGCGGCAACTGTTTGCAATGGGTTTCGAAAACTACATTTTCGAAGGCGGCCAGGGAATTTTGCTGGATATGGATTTCGGTGTTTTTCCGAATGTAACGCGATCAAATACCACCAGTAAAAACGCTATCGAAATACTTCGCCGGAACGGTATGGCACCAGACGCCACTATCTATTATCTGACCAGGGCATATCAGACGCGGCACGGGAACGGTTGGATGTCCGCCGAAGGCCACCCGGTAAACCTTATTCGTAACGAGCAGGAGACGAATGCGGCGGGAGGCCACCAGGGCGATTTCCGAACGGGCGTTCTGGATACAGACCTGCTCCGGTATGCGCTGCAATGCGATGCCAACTATGCGGGAGCATCGGAAAAGCAAATGGTGGTGTCCTGCCTGGACCAGTTGACGGCCCATCAGTACCTGTCGGCCGGCAATGTGCTTACGGCTCCCGACCGCGAATCGTTTTTAAAACAAATCGCGTTGCTGGAAAAGGTTACGATCAACGACAGCCCTGTTTCCGATACTATTATCCGCTGGCGCTGAGACCAATGAGGTGCGCAAATGCAGCAAGGGTGTGCCGAATGGTGTACCCTTGCTGCATTTGCTTTCGCGTCGAGATTACGATAAACACCTGAAAATTATTTGCTAACCACTATTTTATGCGTGGAGAATGCGCCGTTTAGGCGCATCAGTTGGTTGCCGCCTGAAAAATTAAGGACTCCGAAATCCCCGTGGCACGTTCGGTCAGGATTACGCCCGATTGTGCGCCGCCGCCGGTGACGAAGTTGTGGTCGGCAAAGAAAGTCATCTCCTCTCCGCCGAAGATGGTCGTATTGCCCTCGCTGCCCTCCTGAGCCTGGACGGTATCGACCGGCAAAAGCAGGGTAGCGACGGCGACCATTTGTATCCATTCCCTTCTCCCGCGCGGAATTATAGAGTTTTGTCTCATCTGAAACCTGTTTAAACATGGCTGCTTTAACCCATTCCGAAACGAATGGGTTGGCATACAGCTATTTTATGACACCTGCGTGATCTTTATAGGCACGCTTGGGGGCTCTATTTCGCGTTTCCCGGGTGTGCGGAAGCACCGGTATCAGACGTTACGTGCATTTTCGCTTCGATATCTGCCAGCTTCTCAGCCAGGTCATTCACTTTCGCAACCTGGGCTTTAAGTGTCTGATTTTCGGATTTCAATGCATCGATCTCGGCTTGCTGCTCTTGAATGGCTTTGGTAAGGACTACCGTCATTTCCGCATAGTTGACACCCAGCGTTTTCAGCGAATCGCCGGCCGTAGTAACCAACTCAGGCATGACCTTTATCATTTGCTGGGCCACAAAGCCTATTTTGTGGTCGCGGCCCAAAGCCTGGTCCTTATAGCGATAGCCTATGGTGCGAAGCTTCATTACCTCCTTGAGACCATAGGTATTGTCGGTGATATCCTTCTTGATGCGGATATCGGACGGGGTGATGGTTCCGGAGGCCAGGATATTGCCTATTACATGCAGTTTTTGCGTGGGTGCGGTAGTACCGATGCCAACATTACCGTTGTTTTTGATACGCATCCATTCGGTCATCTGGTTGATGTTAATATTGGTACTAAACGTCAGGTCCGCCGGTAGTTCAAAGGTAGAACCCCGCGTTCCGAACACGGCCGCAATAGCTGCGCCTACCTGGGCGGCGCCATTGCCTGTCTGGGCACCAAAGACCACATTTGCATAGTTATTGGCCGTTTGATCGTGGTTATAAATGAATATTCCAGGTTTACCGTTACCACCGGTAGGGGAATTCAGTGTTGTGAAATTGGATTCGGATGAAACGATCAAACGAGGCGCATTGTCCGCTACCGCCGGATTTCCATTCAGCGGGTCGTCGCCAATCCATACGCTGCCCTTTGCAGCTTGATTCAACCGAAGTCCCCGAAAATTATTTGCTTTCAATACAAAATCCTGGGCATCGGTTGTACCGGCAAAGTTGAGGGTGCCGTCGGTGCCGGCGTTACCGGTAATATGCCAATCGATATCGCCACCCGAACCACCTTTCTTGCTCACCCAGCCGGTGCCATCGAAATAATATTCACCGATGCCGGCAGCTGGATAGCTTGTGTTAGTGCTTGTAATGCCTGCATTGGTATTGTAAACGCTCATACCCGCTGCCGGTGTGCCAGCCAGACCCCAGGTGGTAGTGTTGGTCAGCGAAATCCGGGGCATGAGCAAGCCTTTGTTGGTACTTTCGATTTCCAGCGCGGAGCCGGCGTTAATTACCGTGGGATTGTCGCCGATTTTTACCTGGGCAAAAGCGGCAGAGGAAGTGATTAGAAAACCGGCAGCGAACAATGCCGAAGAAAAGGTTTTTGCACTGGGAGGCCCTGACAGTATTTGTTTTGTTTCCATAAAAGGTTATTTAAATATTCACTATCTGCAAACAGTTGTGAGGACGACATGTATATAAAACAGCCTGGGACAAACATAAAACTTCTGTCCAATTATTTTCTGTCGACGTGTACAAAACAATCGTAGATATAGCCCTACATTGTAAAACTATTACTACGGTTATTAAAAATTGTAAATGGAATATCTACCGCGGTATAAGTGCGGATCGGCCGCCGAATCCCCGGCGGGATGGCCCGAATTGGGCAATATCCGTCTCCGTAGTTCAGCTATTTGTTGTGGCTAAATAATTAAATCGCTGAACAAGGATTATTGGCTGTATCGGGAAAGTGCCCGGATAGTATTGACGCTTCTGCTTAAATAGGAAATTGATTGGGTCACGGTATTAAATGCAAACTGACATTCAGAATGAACTTAAATTATAGCAGGGATTTTTGCTAAATCTTTTTTAATTGGTTTAATACCGTCTGATAACGGACAATATTATAAGTATAATAATGAAAATTTGTAAACCACATTTAATACTTATAAAAAGTACTAAATGTGGTTTAGGCGTCTCTACGGGTGTTACTGAATCAGCGTGGATTTCCGGACGGGCAGGAATTGCCCTAAATACCCCAGGCAGTGATGACGATGTTTCTGGGCCCGCCATAGTCGCGGTGTTCGCAAAGGTAAATGCCCTGCCAGGTGCCCAGCGCCAGTTGCCCGTTTTGAATCGGTATCATTATCGAGCTGCCGAGCAGCGAAGCTTTCAGATGCGCGGGCATGTCGTCGGAACCTTCGTAATCATGACGGTAATCAGGATCGTTTTCGGGGACCGTTTTGTTGAAGTAGGTTTCAAAATCCATCCGCACGGTGGGGTCGGCATTTTCATTGATCGTCAGCGAAGCCGAGGTGTGCTGGATAAATACCTGGCACATTCCGGCTTTGATTTCGCTGATCGATGGCAGTGCCCGGAGAATTTCCCCGGTAATAAGGTGAAAACCGCGGTTTCTTGCGCTGAGCCGGACGCCTTGCTGAAAAATTTTCATGGATTACCTGGTCGGATTTAGCCGCAAGAAAGCACAATTCCCTCGATTTTGCTACATATAACGCATGCCGGGGTACCCAAGCAACCTCCGCCACAGGGCGATTTGCCCGATAATGTTTGCTTCGCGGTAAATCGAGAATGTGATCAGCTCGTAGAGCGACATCGAAAACTCGGGCCCCATATCGATCCGTTTTTCGAGTTCTTCGTCCGTAAGCCTGCTCAGCGCGTCTTTCAGGATTGGCGTGATTTCGTTCCAATCCTGCTGATAGGACGAAAGCGACGGATAGTTTGCATCGTCCTGAATACCCTTGAAATCTTTAAACAGGTCGTCGGCTTGTTGCCGTGCGTCGCTGCCGAGCCGGCGTGCAAGGTCGAAACGTTGCTCTACAAGCGCCCCGGCCAGCCAGCCGACATGGTTCGCTTTTGTATCGAGCCGTTTGTGCGCGTCCTCGTCGGTGATATTCTCTGTCACAAACTCAAAAAAAGGCGTTTGCAGGTTATAAAGACTCATAATGCCCTGCATTCTCGTGCTTTTCACGTTTTCCATGTTTTCAGTTGAAGGTTAACTATTTTTCTGTTCGATCACCGAAAGGATATTGCCTGCCGGGTCGGTAAACCACGCGATCGTCGGGCCGTTGCCCCGCATGATATTGTCCTCGTCCGTTTTAAGTTCCGGATAATCGTAGCTTTCGAACCGTACACCCTTCGATTTGAGCTCCCTCACGGTGTCCTCGATGTGCTGCACCGGAAAATTAAGCACCGTAAAAGTTGCCGGTTGATGATCGGGTTTCTCGTACAGGATCACATCATGCCCTCCGAATATTCTCAGATGAAGGACAGGCATTTCGTTTTGTTGCGAAACTTCCATTCCGAGGGTTTCTCCGTAGAACTTCTTCGCCTCCTGCAAGTTATTCACCGAATACCCGCTAAATGCTTTGGTTTGACCAAACATAATTCTAATGGTTAGTTGTCGATTAATATTACCACTTCATGCCTGCTCGCGAACCGCGACCTCCGTGGCGTCGTATTCAGGCGAAGTTTTTTTATACACGAGCGAGAGCTGCCTGTACGCGGCCGATTGCATGGCTATCAGCGTCACGATCAGTCCTGCAATGCCCGTAACGATAAATAAAAGCGCAAGGCCGCGTGCTGTGCCCGTACCGAACCACGGGCCGATCCATCGCACGCCGGCACCTGTGGTCATGAAGGGGATGAAAATGAACTTCGCGATCGGGCCGATTACAAAGGCAGTGATAGGAGAGGCGGCCTGTTCGATACTCTGCGCAAAGCCAAACACGCGTCCCTGCCGCTCCGGAGGGATCACCTTTTGCAAAATCGTCTGCTCGGTCGCTTCCACAACCGGGATGAGGCAGAGGTAAACAAACATACCGACGCCGAGCAGCACGATGGAAGCCTGTATGGGGAAAACGATACAGATCGCCCACATGACAATGTTCGCGGTAAACAGGGTTTTCAAGGGCATTTTGCCCAGCCCCCATTTTGCCACGACAAGCCCGCCGACAATAAATCCGAGGCTAAGCACGCCCCAGAGGATTCCCCATGCTTGCACCGACACCAGCGAAAGCCCGTAGGCGTCCATCAGTGACATAAATACCCCGCCCAGGAAGTTATTGAACGTGTTAAAGAAAATCAGCCCGAACAGTCCCGGGACCATGCCCACTGCGGCGACCGTGCCACGGATATCGATGTGCTGCATGTGGGACCCGGTATGGACGATTTCCCTTTCGGGAATCGGGACGGTCAGCAAATGTAAAATCACCAGCACACTCAAACCGATTGCCAGCACCATCATCCACAATACGCCGAGGTAGCCGATCACCAGCCCGCTGAAAATCGATGCTACCAGGAACGAAACGCCGTTCGCGGTGCCTACCATGCCATTGGCCTTGTCGCGGTGCTCCTCCTCGATCAGGATCGTTACGACGGTCGATAATGCAATGGTACGAATGTTGCCGGTAATGGCCCCGAAAAGGCAGAGCGTGATGAAAAGCCAGAGGTTAATGCTCGAATCGTCTTTAAAAACAGCTGGCGGCGTGGAGACATAAATGATCAACGCCAGTATGTAAAGGACCAGCGTAATGCACGCCGACAGCATCATCGAAGTCTTTTTTCTGTACCGATCGACGATCGAGCCCAGGAAAAAGCCAGATACCGCCACCGTTGCCAGGTAAACCCCCGCCATTACCGATGTCGCCAGTACGGATTTGGTTTCGAGGTAAACCCAGAAAGTGACCGCAAACCAGACAAACGTATTCGTGAGCGCGGCCGCGAGCGAGTTGGCCAGGACCGCATAAAAGGTTTTCATAACGATATGGATTAGTTACCGGCCAGACACCGGCTTATGAAGTGTTCAATACAAAAATACGGCCAGACGCTCATTTGACCGGGGGTAGTATGGGACAATTTGCGGGTGAAATGAGACAAGATTTTGAAAATGGCTCTGCAAGGTAGTAGGAGCTATTTTTCGTGGCTAGGGGAGGTGTGTCACAATGAGTTTCACAATGCAAAATCGGTGTTATAATATCCACAACAATGAAGCCCGACGGATGTATGTTGCGGCCTTTTGATTAATGGCCTTCGAATCCTGAAAATCAAAGCCGATAGGCTTTTCAAGGTGATCGACTTGATTCTTCCAGGCAAAATCGAACACGAAACTACGCTCTGGAAGGAGCGGTGCGTTAGCTCATTGAGGCTGTTGATAATGGGTACGTCGTCTTTGACGGTTTTGTAGTAAAAAACACTTCTACTTAATCGCAAAACTCTACATGCCGCTCGATGCTGAATCCGGCTTCCTGAGAAATATCAGAAGCAATCAACCGCTTCTGAACGGGCTTTAAAGCTTTTTTTCGATAATTTCTTTTGCAAGTCTTTGATCCAGAGCCAATTCCGCATACATGTGTTTAAGCCGACGATTCTCTTCCTTCAGTGCTTTCAATTCAGAAAGCTCCGAAGCTCCCATACCGCCATACTTTTTGCGCCAATTGTATAATGTCGCTTTTGATACGCCATTTTCGCGAGCCACGTCGGCTGCTAGTTTGCCAGAATCTAAATCTTTGAGGATTTTGACGATCTGTGTTTCTGTGAATGTTTTTCCCTTCATAGCAGATTAAAATTAGAAAATTTGTCTAATTCATCACCGCTCTATTTTTAGGGAAGCCTACACTATAGTCTGTCCAGCAGGCGACCGGCTTCCACCTTACCACCGATGATTTCAGCGACCAGTTCCCTTTGTATCGAAGCGTATTGCAAACGTGCCGCAGCATGCGGACGACAGTTTCACGACATAATTACTTCGGGCTCAAACTGGATCGTTACGGATAAGTAGTACTATCGCTACATTGTAGGGGCTTATCTACGACTGCTAATTTTCAAAGTCTACAAAAATAATTTGACAAACGCCCTATGTTTGTCGCATGCATGGAACAAGGGACGCCTTGTCAGAACGAGAATCCTAATTAGCCCAATCAGAAGTCCGGACGACTGGTTGCGGGTAACAATTCAATCATTTAATTATCAATTAACTGAATCACTAGTTCTATGAAAACAATTCGACTTATCCCAACGCTGACATTCGGTTTGATGCTCGCTGCGGCAACCGTAGCTTCCGCACAGGTGAAAATCGGGACGAACCCTACAACCATCGACCCCAATTCGAACCTCGAAGTAGAAGCGTCGACTGCCGGCCGTAAAGTGAAAATAGACAAAACTACCGGGCAAATCACGATCGCAGACGGTACCCAAGGCGAAGGAAAAATACTAACATCCGACGCCAACGGAGTCGCCCGCTGGCAACCAGCGCCAGGCACGTCAGTCATTATAGGTGATAACAACTCGCCTTGGGTAGCCTTCGTTACTCCTCCGACCAGTGAACTTATACCGGACTGTCCGATAACATTGAACAAAGGTACCTATCAATTATTCTATTACGCTCAATTCGATTATTTTGTACCTGGTAGCACCACCACTTTCAGGGAGATAGATCCGACCAACAAGCAAACGCTCTACGCAACATTTCCCCGCTTCATTTACTTTTCGTTTGTTACTTCGTCGGGAGCTGCAACATTTCCATCTTACGGGGCGAGCATGGATGGGCCACATGTAATACCTGTGATATCCTCATTTCAAGTAGCTGCACAGGTTTCTCAGTTGGTAGTTGTAACCCAGGATAACACGGTCATCAGACCGAGATACTGGGGGATTCCCGAATATGGCCGAATTGCCAATATCGGCCCTATCAGCGCAGTCAAGCTTTAATTTCCAACAGTCTGGATCTTAGTATGGAAACCGCCGTATCCAGACGATCTCCACAAGTGATCAAACCATTGGCAACGCTATGATATATGACATATATGACAAATAACTTCTATGAGTTTTTAAAGCTCAATTCAAGACAGGGGCTGCAAATTCTCACCAGCGTCGTCCTGTTGGGTAGTTATGCCCACGGGCAGCAAGGCAGCCAGGGCAATACGACCATTTTCGGCGGCGCCCAGATGAGCTTTTTTGCCAACCACGACTTCGTCGCCGGCGGTGGTGGTGCCCAGCCGGGCGTAATCCTGACCGAGCGGCAAGCAGGCAATTTCGGCATCCTGAATTTTGTAGGCGACAACCTCACTTCCACAGGAGCATCCGATGCCGCGTATGTAGACGGTTACGTGCGCAAGTACGGCTCGGGCCAGTTTGTCTTCCCAGTGGGTGACAATGGCTCGCTCGGCCCGTTTGCCGCATCGGGCGACGGGACAATGGGCGCCTACTTCCGCGCAGACCCCAATACCGCCGTGACCAGCAACCTGTTCACAGGCAGCGATTATGCCGCATTGCCCAACGGAGGGCCTTTCCCAACCAGCAGCATGGGCACAAACGTCGAGGTGGTGAGCACCGTCGAATACTGGGATATCGATGGAGCGGCCGCCACGCCGCTGACTCTGACCTGGGACGCGTCCAGTGCGATTGCCTCGCTTACCGGCGGGCAAATCAGCAAGCTGACCATTGCAGGATGGGACGGGACAAGCTGGGTTGCCATTCCCTCACGCGTGGACGCCGCCTCGGTTCTGGGCGGTAACAGCGACTTGAATGCAGGGTCAATCACTACCGTTTCGCCACTTGCCCCCGACACTTACACCGCTTACACTTTCGCGTCGCTGGTTGTACCGCTCCCCGTGACGCTGACGCGCTTCACAGCCACTGCCGAAACGGGCACCGTGCTGCTATCCTGGTCTACGACCGAAGAAAAGGGCAGCGACCGGTTCGAGATCGAGCGCAGCAATGACGGCAAGGTGTGGGCAGCGATCGGTTCGGTAGCATCGCGCGGCGAAAGCAAAGTGCTTGTCGACTACCAATTCACCGATGTGAAACCAGCCGCAGGCACCAACCTGTACCGGTTGCGAATGGTCGACACGGACGGCACCTATGCATTCAGCAGCATCCGTGAAGTCAAGATCAAAGGCGTGATGGCGATCGCTTACCCGAACCCGGTTGCCGAAAGGCTGCTGATCCCGGCCCATGGGCAGGTGAAACAGGCGACGCTGACGAGTTTGTCGGGCATGCGCGTGTTGAGCCGCAGCAGTGTTTCTGCCGATGGCCTGGACGTACGAGGCCTTGCACCCGGCATCTATACACTTTCATTGACCCTGTTGGACGGCACTATCAGCACACAAAAGGTCGCCGTATCCAGGTAATTACGGTAAAGGGTTTCAAGGTAAAGCGATGCTTCGCCCTGAAACCCTTTCTTTTCAGACAGAACCGACTTACGTAAGCCTAAGATAAACAACATCTAGTCAAACCCCGACTGTCGCCCCGTTGTCGTCGATCCGGTCGGCAGTGCACCGCTGGGCGTTTCGCTGGCGTTGGGCCTGACGGTGGCTCTTGATTGTTACGCCGATGGCAGGAGCCTTGCTGGCCGGCATATTTTACAAGACAGTATTAGCCAGGGAATAGAATAGTTGAATAAACCAGGTGATTGGGATAATCTCCCGGCTATGTCGGGAGATTATTTATTGGTCTATTATGGTGTCGACCAATCGCAGCGACGACTTCACCAACAAACGTTTTCCAATCGCTATCGCATGGCAAGCCGGAAATCATCAATAGCGATCAGGGTGCACAGTACACCTGCGAGCATTGGGTTAGTACATTAAGTGATTTGAAGATCCGGATCAGTATGGATGGTAAAGGGAGAGCAACCGACAACGCACATATCGAGCGGTGGTTTCGAACTATAAAACAGAAGTACGTCTATTTGAATCCTGAGAAAAACGGCCTTGACCTTTATCAGGGGATTGCCCGCTTTGTCCAGCATTACAATTGCAGAAAACATCAAGGTATCGGTCGCAGGAAACCCATGAACCTTTACCTAAATGCTGCTTAATTTGGCTTTTTTTATTTCTGGTTATATCTGAACCTATATATGGACAATTTGCGGGTGTGATTGCGCCAACCGGTACTCGGAACGGAGGGAAATGAAAAACCCCGGATTCCGGGGTTTATGTTAATTCGGGGCGACGCGCTGTGGCGAAGCTTTGGGCGCGGCAGACTGCGTTGCTTGTGGAGCCGGTGATTGTGTGGCGGCTTGTCCCGGTTGTGGTGCGGCCTGGACGGGCGTTGTTGTTGCCCCGGTTTGAGCGGGCGCTACCTGTGTAGCAGGAGCATAGTTCCCGCCGGCAGGAGCCTGTTGCATCTGCTGAACGGGTTGCTGAACCGATCCACCGGCGGAGGCCGGCTGCTGTTGAATGATCAGTTCCGGCTGATAGCGTTCACGCATCGTTCGCGGGTCTTGCGAAGTGGTTACCTTAGGCACCATTCCTTGTTGGGTAGACGGACGGGAGTTCACTTCAAAACCCAGGTCCTGTACATCGGAAGATACCTTTTGCGAAGGTACCGGCGTAGGCGCAGGTTGGACGATCGTTCCGAGTTGTCCTGGTGCTTCCGGCGCGATCTGGCCGGTGGGTCTGGGTTTATAGGTAGCCGCCGGTGTCGATTGCACGCCTGAATAGGCTTTGGGAACCTGTCCGGTTGGGGCAGGCTGTCTTACCTGGGCATTTACATGGTTTGCTGCAAACAGTAAGCCCGCAAGCGCTGCTACTGTCAGGGTTTTCGGTTTCTTGTGCGGCATAGCTCTCTTTTTCAGGTGTTTTGATCCCGCTAAGTTAGGCACTAAAACCATTCTATGAAAATTCCGGCTTTATTTCGGCTTTTGACCATAGGTATGCGCATACTTTATCGATCGCGTCCGTAAAAAGAAAATGCGGCGGGGCTTCCGGGTGCCCCGCCGCGGCTATTATTGGCGTTCCCAGAAATAGGGTGGTTCTATGCCCAGCGCACGCAGGTACACGTAGCCTTGCGCCCTGTGATGGATTTCGTTGTCGATCAGGTACTGGATCGTGCCGACGATCGTGTTTTCGTACATGCCGAACGCTGCCTCGACTTCCTGGAAACGTTGTGCCGGAATTTGCGGCCAGAGGGTGTTGATGTACTCGGTAACGAGGTCCCAGAGGTTCAGCACTTCCGCCTTGGTGGCAGGTGGGGGCGTCGAATGGTCGAGCGCGGGCTCGCTGAATGTCCAGTCGCCGAATGCGACGCCCCGGATTCCCGGAGCGGCCAGACCAATCATTTCCATGGTGAGCTGGGCGTAAGTACGCATGCCGCCGATCGAAAAAGTATAAAACTGATCCTCAGGAAATGCCTCAATAACCTTGCGGCTGAGCCTGCGGTGGCCTTGCCAATGTTCCAGAAGAGCCTCGGCTGTGATAACGTTTGCAGTGGTGGTTGCCATTTCCTGTGCGGTGTTGTTAGTTTCCATGTCAAAGGTTTTTAAAGTTTATTGTTTGATTACATTACAAACTAAAAACCGCCAGGTGACAGCAGTATGTCAGCAGGATTCCGGCAGCTACGAAAAAAACTGAATTTATTTCAAGATTTTCAGACCCGCCCCGAAGCGGTACGTTTTGCCTTTGGCCGTGGGTATGGACACGACCTTGCCGTCATACCGCAGCTTGCAGGGATTTCCGGCTTTCGAACGGATGGTCAGTCCTTCGAGCTTGCCTTTTTTCCAGGACATGTCTATTTCAAAACCGCCGCGCGCGCATAGTCCTGTTATGTGTCCGTCGGGCAGGGCTCCCGGCAAGGCCGGGAGTAAATGAAGATCGCCCTCATGGCTTTGGACCAAGGTTTCGAGAATACCGGCCGCACCGCCGAAGTTACCGTCGATCTGAAATGGAGGGTGGGCGTCGAACAGATTGGGATACGAGCCGCCCCCGCTCATTTTACGCCCTGCGTTATACACCGGATTGAATAGCTTGCGGATCATCGTATAGGCATGTTCGCCGTCGAGGAAACGAGCCTGGTAATTGATTTTCCAGGCCAGGCTCCATCCCGTGCCGTCATCGCCGCGGTATTTGAGTGATTTCATGGCGGCTTTCAGCAAATCCGGCGTGCCGGTGGGGGTAATTTCCTCGCCCGGGTACACACCCCAGAGGTGCGACACGTGACGGTGGTGGCTCGTGGTATCGTCGATATCTGTCATCCATTCCTGCAACTGTCCGTAGCGGCCGATGCGGTTAGGGGCTATCTGTCCGGAGATTTCCGTCAATGTCCGGGCAAATGCGGAGTCGGTTTTTAAAATACCCGCCGTTTCGATGCATGCTTTGAACAACGCGCGGATAATCTGGTGGTCCATCGTAGGCCCGGCCACGAGCCCGCCACTTTCCGGCGAGTTTGACGGTGAGCTTATCAAATACCCTGTTTTGGCGTCCTTAACCAGGAAATCGAGAAAGAATTCCGTCGCGCCTTTCATCAGCGGATACGCGGTGCTTTGCAAAAATGCCTTATCCTGTGTGAACCGGTAATGCTCCCACAAATGCAGGCTCAGCCAGGCACCGCCGGTTACCCATATGCCATGATTCGACGCATTGATGGGGGCCGCGCCGCGCCAGACGTCGGTGTTGTGGTGCAAAACCCACCCTCTGGCGTTATAATGCTCTTTTGCCACCTCGGCCCCGGTTTCGGAAACTTCTCTGATCATTCGAAACAGCGGCTCGTGGCATTCGCTGAGGTTGGCCATTTCGGCGGGCCAGTAATTCATTTCGGTGTTGATGTTGACGGTGTATTTGCTATCCCACGAAGGATCGAGTTTGTGGTTCCATTTACCTTGCAAGTTGGCGGGATGTGTTCCCGGGCGGCTGCTGGAAATGAGCAAGTACCGCGCGAACTGTACGTACAATGCAAGCAACGCGGGATCGTCGGGGTCGTTTTTGAAGTGGTTGAGGCGCTCGTCGGTTGGAAGTGCCGTGGCATTGCTGGCCGGCAAAGCCAACGTAAAGCGGTTGAAAAGTTTCTGATAGTCAGCTAAATGGTCCGAGTATGCTTTTTTTAAAGCGGGAGCGGCCAGCAGCACCGAAACATTTTTGTCTCCCGGATCACCATTTACGTTTTTGTAATTTACATAGTTTGTAGCTGCGGAAAGGACAATTGTCGCCGATGTTGCACCTTTAACCTTCATCTTCCCGTCTCCTGTTTCCAGCTTTCCGTCTGTCAGCAATTTGAGACGCGCCAGGCCGAATAATGCGCCATCTTTTACATAAACTTCCAATTCCATTATATTTTCATTTGTATTCAATTCCCATTTTGGGTGAATCGACTCCATTCTCAGCACAAAGTCCAGTTTACCTTTTTGCGAACTGTTAATATGGTAGTAAATGGCCTTGGCAGGATAGCTGGCGAATGCCTCGCGGGTGTAATAGACACCATTTGACTGGTAGCTGCTTTTTACAGTGGCCGTACGAAGATCAAGTTCCCGGTTGTACGAAGAATGTTGTCCGTGGCCCGGAAAGTCGATATACAAATCACCAAAAGCCTGGTAGGCCATCTGCCTGAGTGGCTGGCTCATAAATTTTTCATTGGCCAACGCTTCGGCCTCTTTTTGTTTGCCTTCGTTCAAAAGTCGGCGTATTTCGTTCAAATGCGCCGATGCGCCCTTGTGCGCGTAACTTCTCGGTTGGCCGGTCCATAAGGTTTCCTCGTTAAACTGGATCCGCTCTGTTTCCACACCGCCGAAAACCATAGCTGCCAATGCCCCATTTCCGATGGGTAATGCTTCTTCCCATTGTTTCGCGGGTTGTTTATACCAAAGTTTTAAATTGTCACCGCTCTGCGCATGACATCGGACGATGATCAGCGCGAATAACGTAATGGTCTGAAAAAGAGGCTTCATGCCGATTTGGAATAGAGTGAATAAAGATGCCGGTTTTATAAAAAGCACCGCTGCTGTCTTGCTGACGGGATTCCAGCCGCATTGCCCGTACAAAAAAGGCGGATGGAAGCATTGTATTTCCTGCAACGCGGTTAGTTTTTTTCACGCCATTATACTACCTTATTATCCGATTACCCGCCACACTATGCAAGTCAACATTACGAAAACCGGACTGGACGAGATCAGGGATTTACGCACGATGTTCCTGCATGAAAATCACTTCCAGTTTGTCTGCAACAAGTGCCACGACTACGGCTGGGCCGACACCTGGTTGTTCAGGATCGGCAATGTCCGTGTCGGTTACGGTTCCGTTTGGGGGACCGACCGCCGGCAGGACCGCGACACGATCTTTGAATTTTACCTGCTGCCCGTTTACCGCAAATACGCCAGTTTTATTTTTGAGGAGTTTCATACGGCGGCCAGGGCAATCTGGATCGAGGCGCAGAGCAACGACATTTTCCTGACCACGATGCTTTACCGTTTCTGCGAGAATTCGTTCGCGGAAGCTATTCTTTTCGAAGACCATTTTCAGACCTCGTTCGAAATACCGGACGCCATTTTCCGTAAACGCTCGGAACACGACCCAATGGATGGCGACGATAGCGATTATGTGGTCGATGTGGATGGGGAAATTGTTGCCAGCGGCGGGCTGATGCTCAATTACAATATACCTTACGCGGACATTTACATGCAAACGAGGGAAGCACACCGGGAGAAAGGTTATGCCACCTACATCGTGCAGGAACTGAAACGCACGGCGTATAAAATGGGCCGTGTACCGGCGGCGCGCTGCAACGTCGGTAACCGCATTTCACAGGCCACTCTGGAAAAAGCGGGTTTCAGGATTTGTGGTTTCAGATTGAAGGGGGTAATCAGGATAGCAGAGGATTGAGTAGGCACGCTTTTTGAAGCTAACCGGTTTCAAATCAAACAACTGAGACCATGGCTACTACAAAGAGCAATACCAAGGAGGCCCCTTCTAAAACGAAATCGACAGGCGCTTCGGAGAAAAGCGCTTCCAACAAGAGTACAGCCACCAAGGCTGCAACTAAAAGCACCACGAAACCGGCAGCTCCGAAAGCAACCGGTTCGCGTAAAACGGCAGCCGAAACCACTGCCGCCGCCCGGGCTGCCGGTAAAAAGGCATCGACGGGGAGCAGATCCACAGAGACGAAGTCCGCCGGTGTGAAATCCGACGACAAAAAGAGTTCGAAATCGACCACCGCGAAATCCGGCGGTTCCAAAGCGACAGCCGGCAAGTCGGGTGGTGCTAAAAAACCGACCGGCAATGGTCAGTCGAACACTTCCACGCGCGACCACGATACCATCCGCGCCTGGGTGGAGCAGCGGGGCGGTGTTCCCTCGATCGTGAAGGGCACCGGAAAGAAAAAAGATGGCGACGGCATCCTGCGAATCGATTTTCCCGGTTACAGCGGTGAAGACTCCTTGGAGGAAATCAGCTGGGACGAGTTTTTCAGGAAATTCGACGAGAGCAAACTGGAATTTCTGTACCAGGAAAAAACGGCCGACGGCAAGGAAAGCCGGTTCAATAAATTCGTATCCAGTAATTAGGACGGCAGTGTTTGACAAACCGGCCGGGGCGTTTTAGGTCCCGGCCGGTTTCATAATGTCCAGAGACTGTCCGTGAAATAGGCTTTGCAGTCCAAAAAATGCTCCACCACGCGGAAACCGTTGGCCGATGCGATTTCTTCGATTTCGCCGAGTGTATATTTCCTCGATAACTCGGTCCAGATCACCTCGTTTCGATCGAAATCATAACATTTGTCGGTGTATTGCACATGTACCCGCTGGGGCACCAGGCTCACCAGGTAACTTCGTACTTCGCCGTTTACGGGATTGTAGTGGGAGTAAAAATCGAATTGATTGGTTTTAAAGTTGCCGCCAAGTTCCCGGTTTATGCGGTGCAACAAATTGATATTGAATGCTTTGGTGATTCCTCGCGGGTCGTCGTAAGCGCAGCGGATCGTGGCGGGGTTCTTCTGAAGGTCGAAGCCGGTAAGCAAATAATCGCCGGGGTTCATGCACTTCCGGAAATCGGTAAGCAGGCCTGTCACCTCGTGCGCTTCGTAATTCCCGATATTTCCGCCCAGAAAAAGCAGCAGGCGGGGAGCGGGCGATCCCGCAAGTTCCTCCATCATCGAAAAGTAATTCCCGATCATCGGGCTGATCTTCAAGCCGGGCAGATGCGCGCGCATGTTGGCGGTAAGCTCGTCGATAGCTTTCGACGAAATGTCGATCGGCACGTAAGTAAATTCAATCCGCTGATCGACAAGCTTTTTTAAAAGTTGTCGTGTTTTAACGCCGTCGCCGGCCCCGAACTCGATAACCTGGAACGGACCGTTGAAATCCAGCTTTCGGATGATGTTTTCGCCTTGCAGCGATAATATCTCGAATTCGCATGGGGTAGGGTAATATTCAGGCATTTTCATGATGTCCTGAAAGATCCCGCTTCCTGTGTCGTCATAGAAATACTTGCTCGAAATGTGTTTCCGTGGTGCGGACAGTCCTTTGTGGACGTCTTTTGCAAAAGTTTCTAAATCTGTCATAACTAATGGGTTATCGCGCGAGCCGGATGCCCGTATATTGCCAGCGTTCGTGTGTGTGAAAGAAATTGCGGTATGTCTTGCGCGCATGGCCGGGCGAAGTCGCTACCGATGCGCCGCGCAGGACCATCTGGTTCACCATGAATTTGCCATTGTACTCGCCCACGGCGCCGGGTGCCTTGGAAAAACCCGGATAGGGAAGGTACGCACTGTTCGTCCATTCCCACCGCAGGCCCCAGTCGATATTTGCGGCGGCGACCTCCCACTCGAACTCGGTCGGAAGCCGCATGCCTTTCCATTGTGCAAATGCGGCGGCTTCGAAGAAGCTGATATGGCTCAAAGCAGCGTCGGGATTCACCTTTTGCAGGCCGCCTAATGTAAAATAATACCAGCTGCCATCCACGAAATGCCAGTACATGGGGGCCGAAATGCGGTTCTCATTTACCCACGACCAGCCCTCATCCAGCCAGAGGTTGAAATCTTCGTAGCCTCCCGCTTCCATGAATTCGAGATATTCCGCATTGGTGACGAGCCCTTTGGCGATCGCGAACTCGTGCAGGTATACTTTATGGCGCCCAAGCTCATTATCGAAGCAGAAACCGTCGCCCTGGTGGCCGATGTCGTAAATACCTTCGGGTATCGTCAGGAAGCCGGTTTCGGTGTTCCGGCCGTTCACGAGGTTGTGGCCGTCGCGGTAAACGGGGAAGAGCGGATTGTGGCCGAGAATGTATTTGATATCGGTTACCAGCAATTCCTGGTGTTGCTGCTCGTGGTGCAGGCCGAGTTCCACCAACGAGCGGATTTCGGCGTCGGTCAGGTTTTCCAGGAATGCGTCCATTTGTTCATCCACGTACCGGCGGTAGGTGTAGACGGCCTCGGTGGTAGGGCGGGTCACATTTCCGCGGTCGGTGCGCAGCGTCCTTTCGCCGACGTTGTTATAATAGCTATTGAACAGATAGTTGAAATCCGGATCATATACTTGGTAGCCAGGTGCGTAGGGTTTGAGTATGAATGTCTCGAAAAACCAGGTCGAGTGCGCCAGGTGCCATTTGGGCGGGCTTACGAAAACGACGGGCTGCGGTACGTAATCCTCCGTTTCGAGGGGCGCGCAAATGCTTTCCGAATGTTTTCTGACATTGTGAAATGCTTCCCTAATGCCGGTGGTTTCCATTAGTTGCATAGTTTTTCAGATCGGTGATGGATTGGATATTCAATGATTGTGCCTGTGCGCGCCGCATCATGAGCGCGTAGGCGTTGTTGAAGCCGACTGGCCGGAGCCATCTGAGCCCGTAACGGGTTAAAAATTCTTTACTTACATAGGCATACACTTTCTCCCGGTCGCCGCCCAGGCTTTTCAACTGCGCAAGGCCTGGTTTCAGAATGGCGAGCAGGCCGGTGCCGGTGTATTCGGGATACATATCGATTTCCGCGTTCGTCAATGCATCGAAGCATATTTTCGTTCCGCCCAGCCCCGTTTTGGTTTCTACTTTCAGGTCGGTATTGCCTTCGACCAGTTCCTTGTACATTTGAATGAGAATATATTGTTCCGCAAAAATCTTGGAGCCGAAACGGATTGTGCCTTTAGCGACTGAACGGGGCTGTCGGTAGAGGTTTTTGGAGACGAGGAACTCATGCGCGACGCGTTCGGGTGTTTGTTTCAGATAGTCGACCCGGTAGTTCAGTTCGGTCATGACCGAATCGTCGATATAGCCCGAAAGTTTTTCCAGAACCGGCCGCAATTCGGGATATCGGTTTAAAACTTCCACCCTTACAACCGGCGCTGCATAATAGGGCGGGAAAATGTGCAGGTCATCGTCCAGGGTCACAAGGTCGAATGCTTTCAGCCGGCCGTCGGTACTATATCCGCTGATCACATCGAGTTTTTCTTCGAATGCGGCTTTATACATTACCGCATCGCTGATCACAACCGTTGGGATATCGAGACCGTATCTGGATTTCAAGCCCAGATAGCCGTCTTCACGGCCCATAAACTCGGGCGTAAACCCGGCCAGCAGATTGCCTTTTGTGTACGGTATCAGGTAACACGAGGATAACAAAATCAACAAAACAGGTAAAACGACGGAAATCTTGCGCATTTTTTTCAACCCGGTCTTTTGCAGGGCGGACAGGAGCAGATCAAATAATATGGCAAGCAATGCGGCCGGAATGGCCCCGGCCAGTATCATTTGTGTGTTGTTTAATGCAATTCCCCCGAAAATAAACTCGCCCAAACCACCTGCGGCAATGTAAGCGGCCAGCGTGGCCACCCCGACGTTGATGACCGTGGCCGTGCGGATACCGGCGAGGATTACCGGCATTGCGAGCGGCAGTTCCACACCGGTCAGTATCTGCATGGACGTCATTCCCATTCCACGCGCCGATTCGGTGATAGCCGGGTCCACACCCGCTATGCCGGTATAAGTGTTCCTGATTATCGGCAACAATGCATAGAGGAACAGGGCCGTAATCGCAGGTAATGCCCCAATCCCGAGCAAAGGGATCATAAAACCCAATAACGCAATGCTCGGAATTGTTTGCAGCGCGCCGGCGATGCCTAGTACGAGCCAGGCGGCCTTTTTACGGCGGGCGATCCAGATGCCCAGCGGGAGGCCGATGGCGATTGCGATGAGCAATGAAATGCAGGTCAGGCCGATGTGGGCCAGAGTCTGCTCCCACAGCTTGCCGGACTGCTGCGCCATAAATGCCCATAACGATTGTCGCTCATCCATTATGCTGCTGTTTTGCCTGGTTATAAAAGCGTTGGATATCCGCCAGGGTCAGCGATCTTGCCCGCCCGTCCGCATCGCGCACCGTCACTTCGTCGAGCTGGTGCGCCGAAAGCATTTCCAGCGCGTCCCAGAGATTCCTGTCGGTTGTGAGGTAATGTTGATACGTACGTTTTGAAGCAGGTAACAGATGAATGATCTGCCGGAGCGGGATAATTTTCAATTCGAGCAAAAAGCGCTGTTCATCGAAGAACGAGCGTACAAATTCATTCACCGGCCTGAACAGCAGATCCCCCGCGGTACCCCACTGCACGATGCTTCCCTGGTCCATCAGGCCGATATGGTCGCCCATTTCGAGCGCTTCCTGCACGTCGTGCGTTACGAGTACGATGGTTTTCTGTTTCAATGCGGGCAGTTCGGCAAAGTCCCCGCGCACGCTTGCACGCGTGACCGGATCGAGTGCGCCGAATGGCTCGTCGAGGAGCAACACGGGCGGGTCGGCGATCAGCGCCCTTGCGATGGCTACGCGTTGCTGTTGTCCGCCGCTGAGCTCGGCGGGATATTTCTCCGGAGAATCGGAAGGTAGTTTGAGCTGTTCGAGCAACCGCCGGGTTTGCTGGCGGATGTCGGCCGCTTTCCACCCCAGCAGTTTCGGTACCACCGCGATGTTTTCAGCAACGGTAAAATGCGGAAAAAGGCCATTGTTTTGTGAAACATAGCCGATCGACCGCCTGAGCAGCTCCGGTTTCTCCCCGGCGATGTTCTTTCCAAGAATTTCGACGCGGCCGGAAGTCGCTTCTATCAGCCGGTTAAGCATTTTGAGCGTGGTGGTCTTGCCACAGCCGCTTGTTCCGAGCAGGACCATCGTTTCGCCTTCCCCGACCCGGAACGAAACATCCCTGACTGCTTCTATACAATTGAAATACTTGCTGATGTGGTCGGCGACGATCATAATGTACGCTAACAGGTATGTGGTTCGGGACTGCAAAAAGGCTCGTATATTCCTTTTGTACGTAAATAAGCAGGAAAACGATCCATTTTCACGCAAAAAAGCAAGCAGCCCTACGATTCGAGTGTCATGAAAAGGTTATTCAGCGATTCCGCATAGGTAGGGTGTGCAAATACCCCTCGCATGAGTTGTTCACAGGAAATATCGCCGATCATTGCCATCTGGAAAATGGTGACGACCTCGCCGCCCTGTTCGGCAAGCACAGCGGCACCGAGGATTCTGCCTGTTCGGGCATCGATCACCGCTTTCATCATACCCCGTTCGTCGCCGGTTTCGATCGAGCGGGCGACGCTGTCGTTTTTCAATACCGCCACTTTGATATCCATCCCTTTTTCCCGGGCCTCCTGCTCGGTAATGCCGACGCGCCCAAGCTGCGGATCTGTGAAAATGCAATAGGGAACGAGCCGGTTTCCGATCCCCGCTTCCTTTTTATCGATCAAGTTCCTGACGATCACGCGGTAGTCGTCGTACGACACGTGAGTGAATGCGGGGCCGCCTTTCACGTCGCCGAGCGCGTAGACGCCTTCCGCCGACGTTTCGAGCTGCGCATTTACCAGAATATGCCCTTTCTCATCCAATGCCACGCCTGCCATATCCAGCCCGAGGTCGCCCGTCTGGGGCCTCCGCCCCGCCGCCACGAGCACGTGGGTACACGAGCGGTGGCTCCTCAGGCTTCCGGTTTCAAGTGTGACCGTGATAATCCCCCCCGTTTTGCGAAAACCGGACTGCTCTGGTGTTGGTAAGTATTTCAATGTCTTCCTGCGCGAGGATTTTGGCGATTTCGTCGGCGATGTCCTGGTCCTCCCTCTTTAAAATCCTTTGGGAAGGCTCGATCAGCGTTACCTTGCTGCCGAAACGCGCGAACATCTGGCCGAACTCCAATGCTATGTAACCGCTTCCGAGCACAAGCAAATGTTCGGGGATTTCCGTGAGCTCCATGATCGTCGTGGACGTGAGGTAAGGAATGGTATGGATGCCTTCGATATCCGGAACAACCGGCTGCAAGCCGGTATTGATGAAGAATTTGTCGGCAGTCAAGGTCTCCCGACCGCCGTCGCTCAATGCGACTGTAATTTCCTTCCGGCCCGAGAAACGTGCTGTGCCGTAGATCAGGTCGAGCCCGGCGGTATCGCCGATGCGCTCTTCAGAATTCCCGCGCATGGTGTGTACAATGTGGTTTTTGCGGGCGATGATGCCTTCGAAATCAACGGAGACGTCGCCAGGGCGTACGCCGATGGTCTGGTTATATTTCGCCGACCACGCCGCCTTTGCCGAGGCGATCATGGCTTTGGTGGGAGAGCAGCCGTCATTTACGCATGTCCCGCCGACCCATCTTTTCTCGATCAATGCGGTTTTCAAGCCCGATTCGGCCAGTTTGCGGCTGAGAGGCGTTCCGGCCTGCCCCGCGCCGATTATAATAGCGTCATAGTATTTCATAAAGGAATGGATAAAACAGGCCCCGTACAAAAGCAGGTACGCCCCGGATTTTACGTATAGTGACAAAAAAGCGTGCCGTCGGGCACGCTCTCGTTCAAAGTAAACTGTATGAGTATGTAAAAAAGAGTTCGCGGGGGATCAGGCGAAATAGGCGAGGGAATTTTCCCTATCCACCTCGATTTGTTTTACGAGCATGTCCAGCCCGTTAAATTTCTGCTCCGGGCGAAGATAATGAAGTAATTCCAGTTTGAGATCTTCTCCGTAAATTTCTTTGTCGAAGTCGAATAGGTTCGCCTCGATCGTCCGCACCGTGCCGTCGACCGTCGGACGCACGCCGATGTTCAGCATGCCTTTGAATACCTGCTCCTGGTAAACGGCGTTGATCACGTACACCCCGTTCATCGGAATGAGTTTGTAGGGCTCGTGTACGTAAAGATTGGCCGTCGGGAAGCCGATGGTGCGGCCGAGTTGTTTCCCTTTTACCACAGTGCCGGACAACGCGTAGGGGCGGCCCAGCAGTTCGTTGGCCTCCTGTATGTGGCCAGTTATCAATGCTTTACGGATACGCGACGAGCTGATTGCCGTGTGCTCGATATCTTCTCTGGGAATTTCTTCCACTTCAAAGCCATATTCGGAGCAGTTTTTTTGCAAAAATTCGAAGCTGCCTTCCCGGTTCCGGCCAAAACGATGGTCATAACCGATTACCAGCTTTTTGGTGCCGATCTTTTCGACCAAAACCTGTTTGATAAATTCTTCCGAAGTCAGTTCCGAAAAAGAACGGGTGAAGGGAATAATTGCGAGATGCTGAATGCCCAGGCGCGAGAACATATCGATCTTCTCTTCGATCGTAGAAAGCAGTTGGAGGTCCTGGCTGTCCTCGGACACTACCGTGCGCGGATGCGGCCAGAAGGTCAGCACAACCGATTCGCCGCCCGATTGCTGGGTAATTTCTTTCAGACGGGCCAGTATTTTCTGATGTCCCAGATGCACCCCGTCGAAAGTGCCGCTGGTTACGACGCCATATTCCAGTTTTTGAAAGGAATCCAGGCTGTGATAAATGTTCATTCGTCAACTTCCAAATTCAAAGCTACTCGTTTCTGACGGATGAAAGCCGTTAGCTCCCATGCGTCTTTCAGTTCGAAATTACCGATCCTGGTCCTGCACAGCTTGCTCATATAAGCCCCGCTGCCCGCCAGTACGCCGAAATCCCGAACGATACTGCGAATATAAGTACCTTTTGAACAAATGATCCTAAAATCGATGGAAGGAAAGTGGCTCGCGTCGATTTCGAACAGTCGGATTTCAACCGCCCGTTTCTTTATTTCGGCCTCGCCGCCGCGTCGCGCAAGCTTGTACGCGCGCACGCCGTCGATCTTAATGGCCGAAAAGAGCGGTGGTACCTGCTCAATCGGGCCGGTTAGCCGCCTTCTGGCATTTTCGAGTGTTTCCGGCGTGATGTGGTCGATGGGAAACTCTGCATCGAAATCGGTTTCGAGATCGATGGACGGCGTCGTTTTACCCAGCACCAGTGTGCCGGTATATTCCTTTTCCTGAGCCTGAAAATGGTCGATTTGCTTGGTTTTTTTTCCGGTACAAAGGATCAGCAGGCCGGTAGCGAGCGGGTCCAGTGTACCGGCATGGCCTATTTTCCTGAATTTGCAAGCCCTTTTAAGCTTGTTGGCCACATCAAATGAAGTCCACGTCAATGGCTTGTCGATCAGGATGACCTCGCCTTCGTCGGGTATGTTTTCTTCTTGTCTCAAATCGGAAGGTAATTAAATGCCGGCGGCTGTTTTCAGACAACATCCAGCTGGTAGCCCGACGCCAGCAAACCTAGCAGGATCAGGCCGAGAATAATGCGGTAATAACCGAAAACTTTGAAGCCGTATTTCGTCAGGAAGCTGATGAAAAACCGGATCGCCAGCATGGCGACCACAAATGCCACCGCATTCCCGATAAGCAGGGTCTGAATGTCCTCTTTCTGAATGGTATCGTATGTTTTCAAAAGCTTGTAACCGCCCGCGGCCGCCATAGTGGGCACTGCTAGGAAGAATGAAAACTCGGCAGCCTGCTTTCTCGACAAGCCGTTCAGCATACCGCCGATGATCGTGGACGCCGAGCGCGAAACGCCCGGGATCATCGCGATGCATTGGAAAAAACCTATTTTCAAAGCAGTAGGAAACGTGATCACTTTCTCGCGGGTGTCGTTCGCAATGCGATCGATGAAAATCAGTACAAAACCACCCAAAAGCAGTGAAATGGCTACGACCCATACATTTTCCAGCAAGGCGTCGATAAAATCGTTCAGCAGGAAGCCGATCGCCGCCGCCGGGAGAAATGCCACGAAAAGTTTGAAATAGAAATCGGTAGTCTGGAAAAAGCGCTTCCAGTAAAGCACAAGCACGGAAAGTATAGCCCCGAACTGGATGTTGACCGTGAACATTTTGGTGAATTCCAGATGACTGATCCCCATGAACGAAGAGGCTATGATCATATGCCCGGTGGAAGAGATGGGCAAAAACTCGGTAATTCCTTCAACAATTGCTAAAATGATCGCCTGCCAGATGCTCATGAATTGGTGGGTTTACGGAGGATCGCCCAAAACTCGATGATAAAGCCCGCAACGGCAACAATGGGGCCAAGGGTGAGGCCGAGAAAGCCGAAACCGAACTCTTCGCTGTCGAAAGTCATGATCAGAAAGCCTGCGAGGATCACCGCGATACCGACCAGCATCATCACGTAGTTGGATGATGAGAATGGAAGCTCATTTTTTGAAGTACTCATAACGTTTATTTATCGGTTACTGTTCCTGAATAGCTGAAAGAGGGGAAAGAGGTGCGGACGGTCAGTACAGATCGTCGAGCGTCATGCGCAGATAGCGCGAGAGCGACTGATAGGTACTCGCAACGCCAATCGCGACACCCAGGCCGAGAACGCAGGCGATGAGGATTACGATTTTGTCGTATTCCTGCAACATCGCCAGGCCTTCCACATTGCGGATCGCCAGCTGTTGCAGGCCGATCAGCAGAATACCCGCCAGCACACCGCCGACAAGCCCCTGAATGGCCCCCCCGCAGCACGTAAGGCTTTTGAATGAAGCCATTGGTAGCACCTACGAGCTGCATACTGCGGATGAGGAAGCGCTGGGAGTAAATCGCCAGCTTGATGGTATTGTTAACCAGCAACACGATGATTACCAGCATGATCAACGCGAAACTGGCCAGCACGATGTAGATTTTCGTTACGTTGCGGTTGATATTGTCCGCCAGATCTTCCTGGTACACCACTTCGTAGACCCCCTTAATCTGTTCGAGGTCTTTTTTAATTTGCCGGAGCTTCGCTTCTTCGAAATAATCTTCCTGGATCTTTACGCGATAGCTGTCGCGCAGCGGATTTTCACCGAGGAAAGTAGCGAAATCTTCCTTGGTACCCTCGATGAATTCCTTGGCGGCTTCTTCTTTCGAAACAAATGTAATGGCCTTTGTTTCCGTGGATTTCAGCACGAAAGGCTTTACCTGAATAATATGGAGGATTGAATCCTGGCCCGCTTGGGAAACTTCCTTGTCGATGAACACCCGCACTTCGATGTTCTGGCGGATAATGGATACCAGTTTTTTGGATTGGATCACCAGGAGCCCGCAAAAACCGATCAGAAACAATGCTGCCGTCAGGCTCATCACGATCATCGCGTTGGGGTAACTCCCGATTTTCTTCTTTTTAGGCATAACAGCGTAGGATTTCGCTCGTCGTTGGTTCGGTTTACAGGAAAACGACTCGGGCAAAAATAAGGATTAAAATTTCAAAACAGCCTTTCGTGGGGCGATCCTTAACTATTTTTAACTATAACGGCGGTTTCAGTTCCGCCGCCCCATTTCGTCGCGGATCTTGGCGGCCTTTTCGTAATCCTCTTTCGAAAGGGCGTCGTCGAGCATTCGTTGCAGCTCGTCGTAGCTAAGATCGCGCAGCGAATCTTTTGAGCCCGCGGGGCGGATGGTTTCACGAACAGCGTCTTCATCTTCATCCTCTTCCTCGCTCATTGAGCTGGAAACGATACCGGCTTCCGACAAGATGGTTTCGTATGTATAAATAGGAATGTCGAAACGCAGACCGATCGCGATCGCATCCGAGGGGCGGGCGTCGATCTCCACTTCGCGGAGATTGTCCGTACAGACGATCTTGGCGTAGAAAATGCCTTCTTTGAGATCCGAAATGACGATTTCCTTCAATGTATAATTCATGCCGTCGGCGAACGACTTGAACAAGTCGTGCGTCATCGGGCGGTTGGGAACTATGTTTTCAATCTGGACGGCAATGGCCTGTGCTTCGAATACACCAATGATAATGGGCAGCCTGCGGTTGCCTAGTTCTTCTCCAAGCACCAATGCAAACGAACCGGCTTGGGATTGGCTTGGTGAAAGCCCCAGAATTTCTAACTTGATTTTTTTCACGTTTAAATTAAGATGCGCAAATGGTTAACAGTCGTGGTGAATATGTCTCAGGCTACGTAAGCCTTCCTGGGTTAAATTTAAATGCTAACGAATGTTGATTTTCAACGTTTTAACAAGTAAATTCTGCAAAGTGTTCCTGTTTTGAAAACGCCATTGGCGGATGAAAGGTGCAAAAATAAATAACCCTTGCTGCATAAAAAAATGCGGCAAGGGCTAAGATTGCGCGGGTCGGGCCCGGGGCATTTTCAAAAAAAGTTAAACGGTTGATTTATAGCTCCTTTTTTCAGGTGGTTTCCCGCAATTTATTTGAAAAAAGAGGCCTAGCGGTTCTATTTGAGGTTTTTTGCGGCTTCTGTAAGCCTGGGTAACACCTCGAAAACGTCCCCGACGATCCCGTAATCGGCCGCCTTGAAGAACGGCGCTTCGGGATCTTTGTTGATCACCACAATGCATTTGGAGCCGTTCACGCCCGCCAGGTGCTGGATTGCGCCTGAAATGCCGCAGGCGATATAAAGGTTCGGGGCTACCTTGATGCCCGTCTGGCCGATGTGCTCGTGATGGGGCCGCCAGTCAAGGTCCGAAACGGGTTTTGAGCAACCTGTTGCCGCGCCCAATGCTCTGGCAAGGTCGATCAGCGGCTGCCAGTGTTCGGGCCCTTTCATTCCCCGGCCGCCCGAAACGATGATTTCGGCTTCGGTCAGCGAAAGCTCCGAATCGGCTTTTTCAACACTCACGACGCCGGCGGTAAAATCGCTGTCCCGCAGCGTCGGCTGGAACGCTTCCACGGCGGCAACGGTATCCGTTGGCCCCGTCTCGTCGATTTCGACCGCATTCTTGCGGACCACCAGCACTTTGATATCCGATTTGATCTCCGTCGTTGCAAATGCCTTGCCGGTGAAAATCGCCCGTGTGACTTTAAATCCGCCATCTGTCTCCGGCAATGCGGTAACGCCGGAAACGATGCCCGCTTTCAGCTTTGCCGCAGCGCGCGCCGCCATAGCGTCGCCCAGGCCCGACTTGGAGAGGATAATAATTTTGCTGCCTTCCTGAGTAGCCGCCTGCGCGAGCGCATCCGCATATGCGAGGCTGTTTTCATGTTCCAGCCTGGCATCGGCGGCATGGAGTACTTTCGTTGCCCCATATCGTCCGGCCTTTTCCAGTTCGGCCGCTTCCGCGTTGCCGAGAGCGAGCACCACGGCTTTTCCGCCGGTTTTTTCGGCTACTTTCGCGCCGTAGGCCACCGCTTCCAGCGAAGTTTTTTTGATTGAACCATTATCGAGTTCTACATATATCAGGACTGACATAATTGTTTTCGTTTGAATTTGAAAAATAGGCTGGCTTACAGCACTTTCGCTTCGGTTTGCAGTAATTTGATGAGCGTCTCCGCCTCGCTGGCGGGGATCATCCTGCAGGCACCTTTGGGGGCGGGCAGCTTGTAGGTTTGCGGAACGGTCATGTCATCCACCGCAACCGGTTCCACCACATTCAACGGCTTCGTGCGTGCCGTCATGATGCCCCGCATATTGGGTATTTTCCATTCGGCAATCGGTTCCTGGCAGCCGAGCACGAGCGGTAGCGGCGCTTTCAGCACTTCTTTGCCGCCGTCGATCTCGCGGGTGAAAGTCGCGTTGTTGCCTTCGAGGTCGAGCTTCATTACGGGCGAATAGGAGGGTATGCCGAGCATTTCGCCTACGAGCCCGTGCACCACGCCGCTATTATAATCGATGGATTCGCGGCCCATCAGGATCAGGTCATAGCTGTTCTGGCGTGCAATGTGCGCAATTTGCACGGCCACGAAATAGGAGTCCTGCGGATCGGCGTTTACACGGATAGCGTCGTCGGCACCAATGGCGAGCGCTTTGCGGATCTGCGGTTCGGCGTCGGCTTCACCTACGTGCAACACGGTAAGACTGCCTCCGAGCTGCTCCTTCAACTCCACGCCCCGGGCGAGCGCATAGTCGTCGTAGGGGCCGATGATAAACTGTACACCAGTCTTGTTGAGTTTGGTGTCGTTGTCGGTGAAGCTTATCTTGGCTGTTGTATCGGGGACATTAGTTATACAAACGAGTATTTTCATGATGGTATGGTTACTTATCTTTACGTTTGATGAGAATAACTTTGCCCGGGCAAATTAAGAGAAAAGTAAACAGTATGCAAGCATAATAATATCGATGAACACCTCCCTACTCGCCAATTTAAAGGCGTTTTACGAAGAAGACCCGAACGATCCGTTCAACGCCTATGCGCTCGCGATCGAATATGCCAAGTCCGACCCGAAGGAAGCAGAGCATTATTTTAACCTGCTTCTGGAAAAACATCCGGATTATTTGCCCACATACTATCACGCTGGCGCATTTTTTGCTGCATTGGATAAAGTGGAAATAGCTGAGGAGATCTATAAGAAAGGTGTGGAGCTCGCGCTTGCACAAAAGAATGCGAAAACACACCGTGAGCTGCTCTCGGCCTACAATACATTCCTCGACGAGCTGGAAGACTGAGTTTTTCAGGGCCGTCAAGCCGCTGCATTCCCTCTGTACGTCAGGATTGATTTTTTTAACATATCTCCCGAATCTGTCGGGAGGAAATTAATGCATGGTCAATATGGAAAAGGAAGCATTCATCCCGCTGGTAGTGAAGTGGGCAAAGTCGCACGGGTTCAAGGATATCCAGGCAAATATGGAGGGTTATGAAACCCCGAAATCATACGAAAGGGCCGCAGATAACACCCGTTTTACGCCTGATGTGACTGGGGTAAATATGTTTAACCGCCATTATCTGGAAGTGTGCATTAAAACCGACCAGATGCGCGGGTATATCTCCAAGTGGAAACTGCTGAGCGAACTGGCAAACATGAAAGGTGCCAAACTGTACCTGATGGCCCCGCGCGGACACGTCCGCTTCGCCCGCGAGGCGGTAGATCAATATAACATCCCTGCAGAAGTGGTCAAGATCGACTGACGGCCAGGTATGGTCGTTTATAGTCGGGTGTAGTCAAGAGTTGTCAGGTATTGTCATTTGTAGTCAAGAGTTGTCAGTTGTAGTCATTTGTAGTCAAGAGTTGTCAGTTGTAGTCATTTGTAGTCAAGAGTTGTCAGTTGTAGTCAGCTATTGTCAAGTATAGTCAGGTATTGTCAAGTATAGTCAGGTAGCCATTTTATAGTCGGGCATATCAGGATCGGCCAGATAGCAACTCTTGTTCATGCCTGACCACAAATGACAATACCTGACCGCAATTGACAACGCCTGACCACAAATGACGACAAATGACAATACCTGAGACAAATGACTTACCCGACCACAAATGACAATTCCTGACAATAAATGACACTACCTGACCACAAACGACCACTACCTGACTACCCCTGACCCCACTTGACAGTTTACACCTGTGGATACTTCCATTCTCCACGGTAGTTACGGCTTAGCAGTTTGTTTGCTTCGTCGTCGTCCGGAATGAGCTCTTTCTCGCCGTCCCATACGATACTTCTTCCCAGTTTGTAGGAAAGCATCCCCAACAGCGCCACGTTTGTAGAGCGTTGCCCCACTTCAATCTCGCAGACCGGCGGTTTATTGGTTTTGATGGATTCCAGGAAATTGGCCCAAAGTTGCTGGATATTCTGGTCGTCGGGCTTGTTGAGCTGAGCGTCCTGATGGATTACCGGTTTGTTCGGATTGGTGGGGTAGAAAGTCCAGCCGTCGAGCCAGCCCATGTGGAACGTGCCTTCGGTTCCGTAGAAATATACGCCCACCGCCTGATTCGGATGGGTTTTTTCGGCGTTGTTGGCCGCGAAGTTACGGTGCTCCCATTCCAGCGTAAACCCGTCGAAATCATAAACGGCCACCTGGTGGTCGGGCGCATCGGTATTGTCCTGGCGGATTGCCCGTCCGCCGGTGGAATAGATTTTCTTCGGATATTTTTGTTCCGACCACCACAGTACCTGGTCGAGCCAGTGAATACCCCAGTCGCCCAAAGTGCCGTTGGCGAAATTGAGGTAATTCCGGAAACCCTTCGGGTGAATGGTCTTATTATAAGGCACCAGCGAGGCGGGGCCGCAGTAGAAATCCCAATCGAGCCCTTGCGGCGGCTCCGCGTCCGGCGTTTTCTGGCCCGGACCGCCACCGTAATGCACAAATGCCCGCGCCATCCCGATTTTACCGGCCTTGCCCGATTTCAGGAATTCCATACCCGAAACGTTATGCGGGGACACGCGCCTGTGCGTACCTACCTGCACGATGCGGCCGTGCTTGCGCGTGGCGTTCACCATCGCGCGGCCTTCTTTAATGGTGTGCGAAATCGGTTTTTCTACGTAAACATGCGCGCCCGATTCGATCGCCGCAATACAGCATAGCGCATGCCAGTGGTCGGGCGTTGCGACGATCACGATTTCCGGCTTTTCTTTGGCCAGCATTTCGCGGTAATCTTTATAAAGTTTCGGCTTGTCGGGGGTAAGTTTGGCGAAAACTTCGGAGCATGTTTTCAACTGGTTCTGGTCCACGTCGCACAATGCGACCAGCTTCGATTCGCCCGCCTGGATGGCGCAGCGGAGGATATTCGTGCCCCACCAGCCCGCACCGATGAGCGCCGTGCGGTATGGCGACGCGCGTCTCAACGCCGTAAGCAATGGCAGGGAGGAAAACGCGGCCCCCGCAAGCGCCGACTTTTCGATAAATGTTCTGCGATCCATAAATGTATGTTTCGGTTTTTGTAGAGATTACTTGCCTTTCAGTTTGTCGATCAGCCAGTTGTTCATTGCGTCGCGTTCGTCGGAATAGGTCCAGTGGCCGGTATCGAGGTACAATTTCAATTCTTTGGGGGCGGTGGTCACATTATAGGCCGCGTACATCGAAGTTGGAGGGCAGGTTTCGTCATTGAAGCCCCACATATAAAGCCCCGGCGCCTTCACACGCCGCGCGAAGTTGACGACATCGTAATAGGAAACCGTATTCAGTTTCTCCCTGGTATTGTTTGTTTTGACGCCGTTTTTATCGAAATAATGCGGCCATCCACCTGCGCGGCCGTGCAGGTAACCCGTCACGTCGCTCAATGCCGGATAGAATGCGCCGAGCCACTTCACGCGCGGGTCGAGGCCTGCGGTGATGATCGACAGTGCGCCGCCCTGGCTTCCGCCTGTCACAGCCAGGTTTTTACCGTCATATTGCGGCAGGCTGGTCAGGAAATCGTTCGCACGCACGCAGCCGAGGTATACGCGTTTGTAATAAAACTTATCCTTATCGTCCAGATTATAGGAGGGATAGCCGTTCAATACGCCTTGCGCCATATCGATGTAAACGGATGGGTCCATGGTCACCGGAATGCCATGGATACCGATTTCAAGCGTGATAATGTCCTTATCGGCAGTGACTACATCGCCATAGTAGCCGCGTACACCGGCACCGGGCACACGCAGGAGCGCGGGATATTTCCCTTCTTTTTTAGGAATGCTTAAAATACCGTATACACGTACGCCCGGACGGTTGTTTTGCAGGCTGAGGTGATACACATTCGTTTTCTCGGTGCAGCGTTCGGGCAAAAGGGTCATTTTGGCATCCATCGGTACGGCGGCGAGCTCTTTTTTCGCGTTGTCCCAGAATGCATCGAAATCGTCCGGGTTGGTAACGGTCGGTTGTATTTTAAACGGATCGAAACCAGCGGTAGCCAACCCGCGGAACTCCACGCCGTCGACGGTCGCCCAGGCAATGCAGCGCAGAAAGCCCGGTGTTTTGAGTGTTCCCCCGTCGACAATCAATGTACTGTTGGCAGCGGTTTTAGTTTCTTTGATAGTCGGATCCAGCTTTTCCAGGCCGATTTCATAGCGTACCTGCGCGTTTTTAACAGGGTTACCGTTGCGTAGCACGCTGATCATAAATTGTACTTTTTCCCCGGGCTTGTAAGTCCAGTCGTCGCGGTCGGTCGTGACGATCACCTCGACGGGCCTGCGCGCGGGCTGCGCATGAAGGGAAAGAATGGTTATCCAAAGAAAGATTTGACTTAATAAAAATCGATTTTTCATAGACCGGCAATTTGTTCTATTTTGTGATCGGATATAATTAACATGGAGGGAAAAGGGCATAAATGCCCGAATCTCTATATGCAACCCCATTTTTTTTGTGAATTGAATTAATTTGCCGTTTGCGAAACAATAGCGCATTCGAAAAAGAAGATTAGCATTGGAACCAGTAAGGATCAACAAGTTTATCAGCGAAACCGGCTTTTGTTCGAGAAGGGAGGCCGACAAGCTCGTAGAGCAGGGCCGCGTGACGCTCAATGGCCGGGAGGCCGTTCTGGGCGATAAAGCTGCGGAAGGCGACGACGTGCGTGTCGATGGAAAGTCTCTGAAGGCTAAAAAACCTGCGGTCTATATCGCATTCAACAAGCCGGTGGGCATTACCTGTACAACGGAACGGCATGTCAAGGGCAATATCATCGATTACATCCGTCACAAGGAGCGCATTTTTCCCATCGGCCGGCTCGACAAACCTTCTGAGGGACTGATATTCCTGACGAGTGACGGGGATATCGTGAACAAGATTCTCCGCGCCGGGAATAATCACGAAAAGGAATACGTGGTGACTGTCAATAAGCCCGTTACTCCCGATTTTATACAAAAAATGTCGGCTGGCGTGCCTATTTTAGGAGTTGTGACCCGGAAATGCTTCGTGAGAAAGGAAAGCAGTTTCGTTTTTACGATCATTCTGACCCAGGGCCTTAACCGCCAGATCCGCCGGATGTGTGAATACCTGGGGTACAGTGTGACCAGACTGAAACGCGTCCGGATCATGAATGTGACGTTAAAGGATCTGCCGACGGGCCAATGGCGCGACCTGACCGCCGACGAAATGCAGGAAATCAATGAGGCCGTGTCGCGGTCGACCAAGACTGAGGAGGCTTCCTATCCGGATGAATGGGAGGAGTAGGGGTAAGAAGGGAGGAGCAGGAGGAAGGAAGAAGTGTTTAATCGGTGGGATTTAATTATGGCCAGATTTTTGCTTTTGTTTTTGTTGCTTGGCCAGCGTTTGTTTGCGCAGGCGCCCGACACGGTTTTGCTTGAAAAACTGCTGCGAAGCCGGCTGGAATTATTTGGCAATATCCTTAACCATCCGCAGAAAAACGAGGTCCAGGTGCTTTATACGCAGATTGACCGAGATCGGAACAATGTGCCGCATTTCAAAAGTTACAGCTATAACCTCGATGACCTGCATTACTTTTTCCCCGCGAGCACTGTGAAGCTGCCCACGGTGATTTTTGCATTGGAAAAGCTGAATGAGCTGAAAATTACCGGTTTGAGCCGTAACAGCACTATGATCACGGGGGCCGATTTCGCTAAACAGACGCCGGTCGAAAAGGACAGCTCCGCCGCCAATGGCATGCCTTCATTGGAACATTATATTAAAAAAATATTACTCGTAAGCGATAACGATGCCTATAACCGGCTTTACGAATGGATCGGCCGGGCGGAGATCAACGAGAGATTGCATAGGCATGGACTGACGACCAGCCGCATTCTCAATCGTTACGCGGTAAAGGACACCGACGAAACGTCGAGACATACCAACCCGGTGAGTTTTTATGACGGTGCGAGGCTGATTTACAGCCAGCCCGGGAGGTTCGATCCGAAAGACTATCCGTTGAACCTGACCAGCACAACTATGGGCAGAGCCTACATGGACAGTTCCGACCGGCTCGTGAACAAACCGTTCGATATGTCCAACAAGAATGCATTCAGCCTTACCGACCAGCAACAGGTATTGAAAAAGCTGCTTTTTCCGGAAGTGTTTCCCGAGCGTGAACGCTTTCATTTAACAGCGGAAGATTACCGGCTCATTTACACTTACATGAGCAAATTACCTTCCGAAAGTGATTTTCCGCGTTACGATCCCGTCGAATATTGGCCACTCTACGCGAAGTTTCTCTTTTACGGAGCAGACAAAGACGCCAGGCCTGACAGGAATATCAGGATTTTCAACAAGTATGGGGACTCGTACGGGTTCATTGTCGACAATGCCTATATCGTCGATTTTGAGAACAGGATAGAGTTTATGCTCAGTGCGGTCGTGCAGTCGAACGAGGATGGGGTTTTCAATGACAATCGCTACGAATACAAGGAAGTGTGTAACCCGTTTATGAAAAACCTCGGTCGACTGATTTATCAATATGAATTGGGCAGAAAAAGAGAATTCCGGCCCGATCTGTCCAGGTTCCGCATTGAATACTAAATCCTTTTTCACGAACTACCATGAATTTTAAAACCCTTGCGCTATCGCTATGCATCGTCGCGAATGCGGCCTGTGCCCAGAAACTGCCCGTTCGGGATGCCGGCCCCGATCAGCAAACCAGCGTCGACTGGTTGATCCACCCGGTGAAAGAGCAGGCGGATATTTACCAGTCCGAAGACGGGAAAGACATTATATTATACAACGGGTTGCTCAAACGTGTGATCCGCATTACGCCCGACGCCGCTTGTACGAGCTTTAAGAACCTATCGAATGGTCAGGAGCTGATCCGTGCCGTCAAGCCCGAGGCACGACTGGTCCTGAACGGGCGCAGTTATCCGGTGGGTGGTTTGAATGGACAAAAGGAACACGGCTATCTGTTGCCCGAGTGGGTCGAGGGATTTACGGCGTCCGACAGTGCCTTTCATTACAAAGGTTATGAGGTAAATGACTTGCAGCCATACCTGCGGTGGCAAACTACCATGTGGACGGGCAACAAGCGGCAGCCCGCCGGCAAGACGATCACCATGCGTTATCAATCCTCATTGCCGGATTTACAAGGGTTGGAGGTGCAGGTGCATTACGCGATTTACGACGGTATTCCCCTGATCAGCAAATGGGTTACGCTGAAAAATGGTACGGAGAGGGCAGTGCGGGTAGATCAGATTGTAAACGAGGTACTCGGCGTGGTGGAGGAGGAAAGTGCCGTGGAAGGGAAGCCCGAAAAAATGGCCGTTCCCAACGGGATTTACATTGAAAACAATTTCGCCTTCAATAACGCCATGCGGTATCCGCTGAGCGATCAGGCCACGCATTGGAAAGCCGATCCGGCCTATACTTCGCAGGTGCATTATCCTTACCGGACGCCTTGCCTGCTGGAAGTGCATCCTGCCCGCGAGATGGGTATATCGCTTAAAAGCGGAGAAACCCTCGAATCTGTTCGTACGTATGAATTGTTGCAGGATAGCTACGACCGGGAGCGGAAAGGGTTGGCCATTAGAAAAATGTACCGGACCATCGCACCATGGACTACCAGCAACCCCATTTTCATGCATTTGGTGAGTAAAAACGACGGGGAAGTCCGCACGGCTATCGACCAATGCGCGGCTACGGGTTATGAGGCGTTGATACTGTCGTTCGGAAGTCATTGCAATATGGAAGATACCGCCGCCGCCAACCTACAAAAATGGAAGCTCATGGCCGACTACGCGCATAGCAAGAATGTAAAAATCGGCAGCTATTCTCTTTTTAGTTCCCGGCGTATCAGCGACGAGGACGATGTAATCGACCCTCGGACCGGCAAGCCCGGCGGTGCGTTCTTCGGCGGCCACGCGCCCTGCATGGGCAGTAAATGGGGATTGGCCTATCTGGAAAAGCTGAAAAAATTCATTTCCCGTACCGGATTCGATATTTTCGAGAACGACGGCCCTTATCCGGGCGACGTTTGTGGCTCGACAACCCACCCGGGCCACGAAGGGCTGCATGATTCGCAATGGCGGCAAATGGAGTTGCAGAAGAGCCTCTACCGGTGGTGCAACGAACACGGCGTGTATGTGAATGCACCCGACTGGTATTTTCTGGATGGTACAAATAAAATCGCTTTAGGCTATCGGGAAGTTAATTTCTCCCTGTCGCGCGATCAGCAGAAAATCCTGAACCGGCAAAATATTTACGACGCTATGTGGGCCGAGATTCCCTCGATGGTGTGGGGCTTCGTACCGCTTACAAAATACCACGGGGGCGAAGACGACGCGATCCTCGAACCGCTTTCGGAACACCTCGATGCCTACGAGCAACTCATGGTGCAATATTACGGTGCCGGGATTCAGGCTTGCTACCGCGGCCCGCGTTTGTACGACACCGACAAAACGCGCGAGACAGTCGTGAAAGTGATCGGCTGGTATAAGAAATACAGGGATATTCTCAATTCGGACGTCGTTCATTTGCGCCGGGCGGACGGCCGGGACTGGGACGGGATTATGCATGTGAACCCCGCTTTGAAGGAAAAGGGTTTTGTAATGCTTTACAATCCTTTAAACGAACCTATCGTCCGGAAGATCGAATTGCCCGTTTACTACACCGGACAGCATCAGACGATCCGGGTCCGCGAGAAGGAGGGGGCAATCAAACAACTTCCGGTGGACCGCCGGTACAATGTCGGGCTGGATGTAAAAATCCCCGCCAGGGGGTACACCTGGTTTGTGTTGGAATAAGATTCAAAGTTTGATGTCGTGCATACCGGCCCATGCCGCGATATCCTGCTTGCTGAACGCGGCGGCCATCAGGTCGGGGAACTTATCGGGAGTGCAGGCGAACACGGATATGCCCAGACTCGCCAGGAAATCCGCATTCTGATGGTCGTAAGACGGTGCGCCTTCGTCGTTCAATGCAAGCAGCGTGATTACCTGAACGCCGCTGTCGACCAATTGGGCGACTTTCTTACGCATTTCGGCCTCGTTCCCTCCTTCATAAAGATCGCTGATCAGCACGAGCACGGTATCGAGGGGGCGGGTGACAAGCTGCTGGCAATAGGAAAGGGCACGGTGAATATCGGTGCCGCCGCCGAGTTGTACACCGAAGAGCAAATCCACCGGATCCTGCAATTCTTCTGTGAGATCGGCCACGGAGGTGTCGAAAACGACCATTTTCGTTTGTACAGCCGGTATAGACGCCATTACCGATCCGAAAATTCCCGAGTAAATGACCGATGTGCCCATCGAACCACTCTGGTCGAGGCAAAGTACAACGTCTTTCAATGCCTTGCGTTTACGGCCATAGCCCACTTTAATTTCGGGGATAATGGTCTTGTAGCCGGGCTGATAGTGTTTGAGGTTTTTGCGGATCGTTTCATTCCAGTTGATCTCATTGTGCCTCGGCCGGATGTTCCTCGCCGCGCGGTTAAGACTGCCCGTAATAGCCTGGCGGGTCGGGCCGGCGAGTTTCTGCATAAGCTGATCCACCACATTGGCTACCACCCGCCGGGCGGTAGCTTTTGTCTTTTCCGGAATCAGTTTGCCCAATGTCATCAGGTTAGCCACCAGCTGAACGTCGGGAACAATGGTTTCCAGCATTTCAGGCTCGGTAAGCATGGATGTCAGCTTCAATCGTTTCAGGGCATCCTGCTGCATTACTTTCACCACCGAGGCAGGAAAGTACTCACGGATATCGCCCAGCCAGCGCGACACATTGGGCGAAGAAGCCCCGAGGCCACCTTTGCGTTCGGTATTGTAAAGCGCATCAAGCGTGCGGTCTATACCGGTTTCCTGCTTGTTGAGCGTATATTCGAGTTCATCCTGCACCTCCTTGCCCAGTATGAGTCGCCATCTTTGGGCTGCGTTATTTTCCATAGTCAAAGTCCCATCAGTATTTCGAGCTGCGGCAGTACCCGCTTTGCTCTTTCTTTATCTATTTCCCGGATTTGAACGGTTCCCGCTCCCGGGCGTTCCTGTTTGGCGCGACCGGCTATCTTTCGTTTTTCCGCATCGGTGAAATTTGCAAATGTCCTTCGCAACAAAGGCACCACCTGCAAAAACACGTCTTCATGCAAAGTTGTCACCCATTTGTTTACAACATTCCAGATGGTGTCGTCCAGGATGAGTACCATGGCGGCGTCTTTCAGGAAACCTTCCAGCCAGCTGGCCGACGACGACGGTTCGTTATTGACCGACAATGCCTTGGCAAATGCATTATAAGTGGCCTCCATGTCCAGCAACCGGGCGTCATATAATGCTTTGCAGCAAAAGCCCCGGATCAATGGCGCGCTGCGGTCGGAATGGAAAATGGCTCGCAATGCCTCGGTCCACGCGTCTTTCAGTTCCCCGGATTCCAGTATTGTTACCGCCTGGTTTACCTCGCGGATTTTGTCGGTTATCGCCACAGCCTGATCGTCGTCTATACCTGTGCAGCCCGGTGGCAATCCAACCACGATCCGATAGAATACCGTACGCATGATGAGGCCGATCGTATCCCGGTCGGTATTGCGGACATTGCCGTAGCGGCTCACCTGCGCCAGCGGCACGAATGCATCCATGAGCATGGGAATGTCGGACGTGCCGGCGGCCAGTTCGTCCATCCGGCGCATGGTAACCGCCAATGCGGCTGGCAGGTCGGCCGGAATAGCGCTTTGTACCAACGGCGTGATCTCGTCGAGCCGGTTGCATGCGGCTGCGCGGTTTTCGAGGTATTTTCCGGCGGCTTCTTCCACCGTGTTGCCCCAGGGAGCTTTTTCCAGGAGATTAATGGTTAGTTCGGGATACCATCGCAATGTCCATTCTTCCTTGAAGGTTCCCTTGCCGGTCACGGTTTCGATGGTTCCCCAGCGGATGTCCAGCAATTGCAGCCGGTGCAGGAGAATGCTTTTTTGCAAATCGTTTTCTTCCCGCAAATCCAGTTTGAGCGTCTTTTCCTCGCTGGCGACCTTCATCCGGTACTTGCGGATCAACTGGTCGAGATCGCGCTGCAAGGGAACCTGCGGGGTGCCTTCTGGTACCTGCCCGAAAACTTTGCCCACGATCAGTTCACGGCGGATCAATCTCATGAGCGTGTCGTCGCCCATGCACATCACAGCCACGGTTGCTTCGTTGAGCTCTTTCAGTCCGGGCCTCGTTAATCCACGCAAGCCGGCAAGGGCGTGTGCCAGCCGCGCAGCCTCGATAATGTGCGCAGAAGAAATGTCCACGTTGTTTTCCCGGAACACCCGCGCCGTGTTCGAGAGCCAGCGTGTGCCCTGGTCGTGCGGATACTCCCAGTTATGACGGTACCATCCCGGCGATTCCACGCCCGCACCATAACCGCTTTCGAACGACATCCGGTCGTTCGTCCAGGGTATCCAGGTAGTTTCCACCTTCGTTTTGGGCAGGCCTTTCAACAGTGCGTCGTCTTCTTTTGCTTTCGGCATTTCGCGCAATGCCGGCACATGCCATGCCCCGCAAACGACGACAATGTTTGCAAACTGTTCTTTTTGTGCGATACGGATCGATTTCCGCATGAACGCTTCGCGGAGGTCCTCGTTTTTATCTTCGCGGAGCGGCCGGTTTTCCCGTAGCGCGGTCATGGCTTCGGCCACTGCTTGGAATACTTCCCCCGGCTGGTGCGCGATCTCGAACTGGTGTTCCCACCATTCTTCTTCGTCGTCGAAACCGGCGATCCGGGCAAAATGCGCCAGCGGATGCCGGTGCGCACCTTCCTGGTTCCCTTGTTCGGCAGAGGGTTTGCGGTGGGCTGAGGGCTGATTTTCCAATGCGAAGCTGTGGGCCATCGGCATGTCGATGAACCGGACGGGGATGTTGTTTTCCAGTCCGTACCGGAGGGCGTTCCATTCCGGGCTGTGGATAGTGAACGGATAAAAAGTCGCCTGGTGAGGGTTGTCGGGTACGTACGCGAGCAGGGCCACAGGCGGTCGCATATCCGCATGCGCGGCCCACGACAACATCGCCTCGCCTTCGGGCGGACCTTCGACCAGGATAATATCGGGCTGGATGAAGGCAAGCGCGGCAAGCACGTGGCGTGACGAGCCCGGACCGTGATGGCGGATGCCTAGTAAATGAACGGACATTGGTTTCCAGAATTTTTAAAAAAACAGCGGGTGTCAGATCACATCGCGGCAGGCGCGGTACAGGTCTTTCCAGCCGTCGCGTTGTTTCAGCACGGTCTCCATATATTCCTGGAAAACGATTTTGTCCTGCACCGGATCCTTGATCACCGCGCCAACGAGCCCGCTGGCGAGGTCGTCAGCTGTCAGGCTCGCATCGCCGAAATGATAGGCGAGGGAGAGTCCGCTATTCATCACCGAAATCGCTTCGGCGGTGCTCAACGTTCCCGACGGAATTTTGAGTTTGGTTTTGCCATCGTTGGAAACGCCGTTGCGTAACTCCCTGAAAATCGTCACAATGCGATTGATCTCTTCAAGTATTGGTTTGTTCGTGGGTAAATCGATGCCCTTGCTGAAACTCGCTACGCGCTGTTGTACGATCTCGACTTCCTCTTCCATGGTAGCCGGTACGGGCAGTATTACGGTATTAAAGCGCCGCTTCAACGCGCTCGACAGGTCGTTCACACCCTTGTCGCGGTTATTGGCAGTAGCAATCACATTGAATCCCCTTATCGCCTCGACTTTCATATTCAGCTCCGGAATCGGCAGCATTTTCTCCGAAAGGATGGTGATCAGGCTGTCCTGTACGTCGGAACCGATACGGGTAAGTTCTTCGATGCGGACTATTTTGCCTTCCCTCATGGCCCTCATCACCGGCGTTTCCACAACCGCTTCCGGCACCGGGCCGGCCGAAAGCAGTTGCGCGTAGTTCCAGCCATAGCGGACCGCTTCCTCACTGGTTCCCGCTGTTCCCTGTACGACGAGCCCGGAGTCGCCCGAGATTGCCGCGCTGATGTGTTCCGAAACCCATGATTTCGCGGTTCCCGGCAGGCCGTACAGCAGCAGGGCGCGGTCGGTGGTAAGCGTGGCGACCGCAATTTCCATGAGCCTGCGGTTTCCGATATATTTCGCGCTCACTTTGAAGCCGTTATCGAGCCGTCCGCCCATAAGGTAGGTAACCACCGCATGCGGCGACAGCTTCCAGTTTTCAGGGCGCGGATGCTTGTCCTGCTTGCCGATTTCTTCTATTTCCAATGCAAACTGCTCTTCCGCGGCCTGCCTTAAAACGTGCTGTGACATTAGTCTATCTGTTGAATGAGTTCTTTAATACGCATCATTTCAGATGCTTGTGTTTTAAAATACCTCGTCTGATAATCCTGCCTCGGATCGTTGATAACAGCTTGGAGCTTCGCAAATGCGGCGACGGGCAGGTGCAATGCAAGCCGGTGGTAAACGGCCTGCGTAACATTATAAGGAAAGCGGATGAGGTAATCGATGATGTCCCCGGCCAGTTTCAAAGGAAGCGGCGTATAGTTGTCGTCGAAGAGGTAGGTAAGCAGGCCGGTCAGGTTGTTGTTCAAAAAGCGGCCATAAAATGCCTGACGCTCGCTTTCTTCCAATGCGTCGAGAAGGCGGATATCCGTGGCCTCTTCCCGGTGCAGCAAGGCGAAACACCAGGCTTTGTTCCGGAAACGTACGGCTGCGCGCACCAGGAACGGCATCAGCGTACCGGCTGCTTTCTGGCCCAGCAGGAATGTGATCAATTGCTGCTCCGTCGTCCCTAACGCATTGGCCAGCACTACGGGATCGACCCAGGCCATCAGCTGGGCTGCGTGATAGACATAGTCTTCCACGCCTTTTTCCCTGCTCACTCTCTCTATGCCGGTCTTAAAAAGCCCGTCGTCAAGAGGCATGTCTCCACGGATTGTCAGCACCTTCTTTTTGGTTATTAATAAATGCTTTTCCTCGCGGACTTCGAGCACCCGGGTCAGCGCTTCCAGATAAGCGTGGTTTAACGCCGAACCGGGAATTTGTTTAAGAAGATCGAATGCGGTTTCCTTTACTTTCTGGCTCTTGTCCGAAGTTAATTTCTGTAAAAAGGGTTCGTCTCTGAGCGATAGCCCTTCCGATAGCAATTGTACGAATATCAGGCGGTTTCCGGCATTTTCTTCTGCCAGCGTATTTTCAAGAAGCGCGATGGCGCCCTCGGGATCTGTTTTCCGCAAGCTGGTCAAATAGGTTTTTCTTTCTTCCAAAGTTCCTGTTTCCCAGATGTTTTCGTCTCCTTTGGCTGTTGCCGGCGTAGTGCTCCATTTTGGATTGAGACGGCAAAGCCACTGCCCGGCCTGCCCGCAGGCATCCAATAGTTGTAACCGATCCTTTCCCGAATTCAATGCCTTGTTCAATACCATCGGCACCAGCCAGGATTGCAAAACCTTTCCCGATTTTACCAGTCTGAAAAGGTAGTAGCGAAACAGCACTTCGTTTCGGTCTTTCAATGAGGCATGGATCAGGCCGGTGATTTTGTCGCCGGCGGGTTGCCGGGTTTCGGGCGGGCATCCGGGAAGCGTATGGTCGATCTTTGATGGCTTTGCGCCAGCTTCCTCGTACAACAGGGCGGTGAAGGCTGTTTTGAGGAAACGGTCTTCCCGGTCACTGCCCAACGCCCCGATCCTGGCTATTATCGGTAAGTCATCTTGTTGGTTTTCAGGTGTAAACCGGCCGGTTCCGAGTAACGCGGCTTTCATAATTTCCGGCTGCATCATTTCACAAATAACCCTTTAAATCGCGTCCATACATAATGCAACCCGAATGTTTCATTTTCATAAACCCCAAAAACCGAAAATGGTTGGCCCGTACTGAATGCCAGGACCGTCCAGCGCTCATCTTCGTCATTGGAAACCGGCGCCGCATTCCCTTCGGGATCGACGAGAAACCAATGCTCATCCTTCACGATCAGCTTTGCATCATTTAAAATGAAAGGAACTTGTTCCGTAAAGACATTCGCGGCCAATGTTTCGGTGATTCTTGTGTAAATGTCCGGCAGATAGCTTGTTGTATTTATATTGATGCCCTTGGGTGGCAAAGTCTGCTGCTGCCTTATCAGCGCCCGCACCGGATTGGCTCCCGGATAGAATGCCAGTTCGGCCTGTAAATGCATGCCGGGAAAGAGCATATGCTGCGGCACCTGGTTGCCGGCGTAGAAATTCAGCAGCAATGCGAAGCGCGCAGAGTTGCGGCCAAAAAGCCAGATCCGTTCGGTGGTCAGGTTGCCTTCCTCGGTGCTCGTGACCGAAAGTACGATCCAATGATCGGCAATGGCCGCTCCTTCCAGTACCTCCTCGCGGGAGGTGGTCCAGCCGACGAGCGTTCGTAATTCATGGGCGAGCTCCGGAGGCAGCTGGTCACGACGGAGGTAACCTTCCGTGAGCATGTATAAGCCGGACAGACGTTTCAATAATGGTTTTTGCCAGCCATCGGTGAAGAAGTTGAGCAGGTTAACCTGCCGCAACTGTGCCGCGAGTCCACCCGCTTGCGCATCGATCATCCGTGCGGTAATGTTGGCATTGAACTGATATGCCTGTTGCGGAACGTGCATCAGCCCGTTGCGGATTACGTCGCGCAGCCACGCCCGCAGCTCCGCGATCCCGCTGTCGACTTTCCTTTCACGTGCTTCCACGCGTTTGACCCTCGCAGCGTCGTCGGGCTGTCTGTCCGATTTCTGTTCCCTGGCAGCGTCCCTGACTTCCCGTTTACCGAGCCATTCCGCCACGTGTTCCGGCAATGCGGCTTCGTCATGGAAAGCGCCCGGGTCCTGTGCGTAAAGTAAAAGCAGGCCCAATCCGTGCTTGCAGGGGAACTTCCGGCTGGGACAGGTGCATTTGAATGCAAGGTTGGTCAGGTCTACAATGGTTTTATACGGTGTTTTGCCGCTGCCCTGGCAGTCACCCCAAAGCGCTTTGCGATTGGCATAAACGACGACCCACTTCGAACGGGTAGCCAACTGCTGGCCGGCTCTGGCGGAGGCTTCGTCGGGGGCGAGTTGCAGGATCTGTTCCCGGTTGTACAGCATTCAGTGGATTCAAAAAATCAGAAATGCTAAAATAAGGATTACAGTTCACAAAATCGCCGTGCGATTTGTCACTGTCGCGGAAATAAGTCGAGGAGACCCAAACGGATGAACGATCGGCGAATAGGCTAAAAAACGCTATATTAGGCTTTCCTAAATCCAATCTTTTCGATGAATAAAGTTGCCTCATCCCCGCTTCGCCTGGATTCGATCGACCTTTTCCGGGCGGTAACCATGTTTCTGATGATTTTCGTGAACGATCTCTGGACGCTCGAAGGTGTGCCGGGGTGGTTGGAACACAGCAAAGCAGCCGAGGATGCTATGGGGCTTTCGGACGTCGTATTTCCCGGGTTCCTGTTTATTGTCGGGCTCTCCATTCCTTTCGCGATTTCCAACCGCAGGAAAAAAGGAGATAGTAATGCGTTAATCATCAGGCATATCGGAGAGAGGACATTTGCATTGCTGCTGATGGGCATATTCATCGTGAATTACGAAAATATCGCAGGCGGTGCAATGGTCGTCAGTAAGTACGTGTGGGAGATCGGGATGGTAGTCGCTTTTTTCCTGATCTGGAATGTATACCCGTCCAATCCCGAAAGAAAATGGGTTTATGCGGCTTTGAAAGTCTTTGGTTATCTGTCGCTTGCCGGTCTGGCGATCATTTACAAAGGGGGCGATGCCGAAAACCCTGCCTGGATGGGAACGCATTGGTATGGCATTCTCGGGCTTATCGGCTGGTCGTACCTGTTGAGCGCGCTTGCGTATGTCGTTACCGGTGACCGCCTTGCGTGGGTCGTCGGCGGCTGGCTTTTTTTCGTGCTTTTCAACCTCGCCGACTTTGCCGGTACACTCGATTTTCTGGATCCGGTGAAAAAATATGTGTGGATTGTGGGAAGCGGCTCGATGCCGGCCTTCGTGATGGGCGGGGTAGTGGCGTCGGTAATTTACAGGAACAACGCCAGCCGCAACGCCATCGGGGCCGCGTACCTGGTTGTGCTCGTCGTTTTAGGCTCGATATGCCTGGCGTATGGCTTCGGTACCCGGCCTTTTTGGGGAATATCAAAAATAAGGGCGACACCGGCATGGGTGGGCATTTGCACCGGTATCAGCTTTATTACGTTTGCTTTTCTGTTCTGGCTGATCGATTTGAAAAAGATAAAGAACTGGGCGGATGTCATCAAACCTGCGGGAACCGCCACTCTCACTTGTTATCTCATCCCTTATATATGGTATGCGGTGATTACCCTGGCGGGGATAAGCCTGCCGATGGCCCTTCGCACGGGCGCGGTCGGGTTGGTAAAATCGGCCTGTTTTTCGATGCTGGTAATTTTGCTGACGGGCGCCGTCAATCGGATTGGAATAAAACTTAAGATTTGAAAGGATAGGTGGTAAATCCGCGGCTCTTCGTCTTTTATTGAAACAGCAATAGATATCAAATCAATCAGAATGAATTCCAGGAGAACATTTGTCAAGAAGGGCATCGCCGGTCTGATGGCAGGCAGCATTGTTTCATTTCCAGAAAAAAGCATTGCAGGCCCGGTGCGGCAAAAAAAGGAAGACACCTTCAAACTGGGTATCGCCGGTTACAGTTTTTATCATTTCAAACTCGAAGAGGCTCTTGAGATGATGAAGAGGACAGATGTTCATTACCTGTGTATCAAAGATTTTCACTTGCCTTACAACAGCACTGCCGAGCAAATCTCCACATTTCATCAGAAACTGAAAGACGCCGGGGTGACGGGATATGCCGTGGGACCGATTTATACGAAAACCCATCAGGATATCGATAATGCATTCGATTACGCGAAGCGCGTGGGCGTCGACCTGATTGTCGGTATCCCTAACCACGAGGACCTGAAATATGTGGAGCAAAAGGTGAAGGAGTACAATATCCGCTATGCAATCCATAACCATGGTCCGGAGGATAAGCTTTACCCCAACGCCGCTTCGGTTTACAACCATGTGAAAGACCTTGATCCGCGCGTAGGTCTTTGTTTCGACATGGGGCACAACAAACGCGACAACCAGGATTCTGTCGCCGACCTCGGTAAATACAGCAAGCGTATTTTCGACATACACCTTAAAAATGTGACTGCGGCGACAAAGGACGGTAAAACCTGTGAATTGGGCCGCGGAATTATCGATATTCCTGCATTTGTGAAAATGTTGCGAAAAATCAAATATGCGGGATCATGCAGCCTTGAATATGAGAAGGATATGAAGGACCCGCTGGCGGGCATCGCCGAGTCGGTGGGATATTTCCGGGGAGTTTGCGAGGCGAGTTAATATGGAAAAAACGTATAAAGTGCCGTAAAACCCTATTTTTGCATGAACAAGGTTTGATTTTTTACCATAACGCCAGAAATAATGCTATCAAACGTCCCCTTTGATCAGTTGGCGGCTTACAAAAAGCTGAAAACGCATCACAAAACCATTTCACAAAAGCATTTAAAAAGCCTCTTCGAAGAAGATCCCGACCGGCATAAAAAATTCTCCATCCGTTTCGGGGATATATTACTGGATTATTCTAAAAACCGAATCAATTCGCGCACACGCTCATACCTGATCCAGTTGGCGGAAGAAGCCGGCCTGGCGGAGGCGATCGAGGCGATGTTCACGGGGGCGAAAATCAATGCAACCGAAGGCCGTGCCGTGTTGCATACCGCATTGCGCAACCGTTCCAACGAGCCCGTGCTCGTGGATGGCAAGGACGTAATGCCCGACGTGAATGAGGTGCTTGCGAAAATGAAAGATTTTTCGACGCGCGTGAGATCGGGTGCGTGGAAAGGTTACACGGGAAAGGAAATCACCAACATCGTGAACATTGGTATCGGCGGTAGCGACCTGGGCCCGGTAATGGTGACCGAGGCGCTGAAAGCCTACGCCAAAAATGGCTTGAATGTGCATTTCGTGTCCAATGTCGACGGTACGCACATCGCCGAAACCGTGAAGACGCTCAATCCTGAGACGACGTTGTTCATGATCGCTTCCAAGACGTTCACGACCCAGGAGACAATGGCGAATGCACACAGCGCGAGGAACTGGTTCCTGGAAAAGGCGTCCGACGAAGAGCATGTGAAAAAGCATTTCGTCGCCATCTCGACCAACCGAACCGAAGTGGAAAAATTCGGGATCGATCCTGAAAACATGTTCGGTTTCTGGGATTGGGTCGGAGGCCGTTACTCGCTGTGGTCGGCGATCGGTTTGTCGATTGCCTGCTATGTAGGCTTTCAGAACTTCGAGCAATTGCTCACCGGTGCCCATGAAATGGACAAGCATTTCCGGACTACCAAACTCGAACGCAACATTCCGGTGATCCTCGCATTGATCGGAATCTGGTATAACGACTTCTTCGATGCGCAAACCCAGGCGATCCTGCCGTACGATCAATACCTGCACCGCTTTGCTGCTTATTTCCAGCAAGGCGATATGGAAAGTAATGGAAAGAGCACCGGTCGTAACGGCAAGCCGGTAGGTTACCAAACTGGTCCGGTAATCTGGGGTGAACCGGGTACCAACGGGCAACATGCATTTTACCAGTTGATCCACCAGGGCACGAAACTGATTCCTTGCGATTTCATTGCGCCGGCTGTCAGCCACAATCCGCTGGGCGAGCACCACAAGCTGCTGTTATCCAATTTCTTCGCGCAAACCGAAGCATTGATGAACGGGAAGACCGACGAAGAAGTCCGCGCGGAGTTGAAAGCCGCGGGAAAGAGCGATGCGGAGATCGAGCAGATCGCGCCTTTTAAAGTTTTCTCCGGTAATCGTCCCACCAACTCGATTCTCGTAAAGAAAATCACCCCGAAAGTGCTGGGCAGCCTGATCGCGATGTACGAGCACAAAATTTTCGTACAGGGCGTAATCTGGAACATTTATAGCTTCGACCAATGGGGCGTTGAACTTGGCAAACAACTCGCCAACAAAATTTATCCCGAATTGCAGAATGACTGGCCGGTTTCCAACCACGACAGCTCGACTAACGGGTTGATCAACCAGTATAAACGTTGGCGCTAGTTTTTCAGCACCAGCTTTGTAAAGAGATAACCAATTCCCACACCAACAGCATCTGCTACGGCATCCCACCAGTCAAAAGTGCGGTCGAATGGCAGGAGCTGTTGGTAAAATTCCAGTCCCAGCCCATAAGCTAATCCCAACGCTACAACCAAGCGGCTTTTTTCGGGGTAAATAATCAGCGCGAGAATCGTCCATACCGTAAAGAGTCCCGAGTGGACAATTTTATCGAAACCTAAGACGGGAGCGGCGGGCAGGTCTTTGCCCGGCCATGTGCACGCAACCAAGATCAGTAAACTCCAAAACCAGATAAGCCATTGATGCCGAACTATGAGCCGGATTGTGGATTGTAACATTTCCAAGAATGCTTTTTTGAAATAGTATGCTGAAAAACGCGCCCGGTTTTTTGAAATTTAAGTCGGGAAGCGGTGAGTAGTGGGCGATAAGCTATAAGCAATAGGCTGTAAACTGTAAGTAATAGGCTGCGCTAATGGGCTGTTATTCAGCTGGTATGCACTTACCCGACAATGCCGTATCTCGCTTCTCTAATGCTTATAGCTTAAAGCCTATTGCTTACAGCCTACTGCCCCCACCTTATCCGTTATCCGCAAACTCCGGATAGAGCGTCATTCCACCGTCGATGTATAGTGTTTCACCATTAACATAATCCGAATCGTCCGATGCGAGCCAGGCGACGGCCTTGGCGACATCCTGCGCCGTGCCGATGCGTTTGTATGGAATCAGCTGCAACAAGCTTTTGTATTTGTCCGGGTCAGACCATACTTCCTTATTAATCGGGGTTTTGATCGCCCCGGGACTTACGGAATTCACCCGAATTTTGTAAGGTGCAAGTTCCTGGGATATAGACTTCATGAACATCATCACGCCGCCCTTAGAAGCTGCGTAGTTAACATGTCCCGCCCAAGGGATAACGTCGTGGACGGAGCTCATCAGCACGATTTTCCCGATCGCCAATTCACTGTGCGCATTGCGATTAACTGATTGGTCCTGAGCGATGAACTGCTTTGCCGCCTCGCGGCAAGCCAGAAATTGGCCGGTAAGGTTGATGTCGATGACTTTCTGCCATTGGGCAAGCGTCATTTCAAGGAAAGGCGCGTCCTGTTGCAGACCCGCGTTGCTTACAAGCACATCCACGCGCCCGAACTGATTCACAGCTTCGGCGAATAATGCTTTTACATCTTCTTCCTCACTCACGTCAGCCCTGACGAGAATGGCACTTCCGCCATTGGACCGGATTTCTTCGACTACTTCACGGCCCGCTTCCTCGTTGGAGCTGTAATTCACCACCACATGTGCGCCATTACTCCCGAAATGAAGAGCACAGGCTTTACCGATCCCCGAGCTGGATCCTGTCACGATGACGACCTGATCTTTGAATTTCAGTTCGATCATATGATTTCCTTTTCAACGGATTTCAATTTTTTCCAAACGCGACGGTTCACATTCTTGACCGCCCAGTTTTTCGCAATCAGAATTGCTTTGGAAACAGCCTCGCGGGGAGAAACATTGGTTGATCTCAAAAGTTCCTGGGCAACGGCCACCGCTTTTTCACGCGTGGTGGGTGAAAGGTACATCAATTCCGGTAATGCGATTCTTGCGTCCATAGGAGATGAATTTTGTTTAATGGTTAATTAGATTGATGATGACTGTACTCGGTTTAAAAAAATCAGTGCCAGCTATCCGGGAGTGGATTTTCTATTTTTATATACGCTCGAAAGCCCCAAAATGTAACACTGGGTGTAAAAAAAATCCCCATCTGTTTGACGGACGGGGACTTTTTCTAATCTGATTCTTATTTTACTTCTTCGAAATTAACGTCCGTCACGTCGTCAGTCGAACCGTTGTTGCCGGCACCCGGGTTTCCGTTAGGGCCGCCTGCACCGGGCTGGGCGCCTCCGGCTGGTTCACCGCCTTGTGCGTACATTTCCTGTGCCGAAGCCTGCCATGCCGCATTCAGTTTCTCCATAGCAGTGTCGATACCTCCAAGGTCTTGCGACTGGTGGGCAGTTTTCAATTCTGCCAACGCTCCTTCGATATTCGACTTGTTGCCGGCCGAAAGTTTGTCGCCATATTCTTTCAACTGTTTCTCGGTCGAGAAGATCAGGCTGTCGGCAGCATTGATTTTTTCGATTTTTTCACGTTCCGCTTTATCGGCAGCCTCGTTCGCTTTGGCTTCTTCGCGCATTCTGTTGATTTCTGCGTCGGTCAGACCGCTGGAAGCTTCGATCCGGATTTTTTGCTCTTTACCGGTTCCTTTGTCCTTCGCGGAAACGTGCAGGATACCGTTCGCATCGACGTCGAATGTTACTTCGATCTGAGGCACACCGCGCTGTGCAGGCGGGATATCCGACAAGTGGAAACGTCCCAGCGTACGGTTCTGGTTAGCCATCGGGCGCTCGCCTTGCAACACGTGGATTTCCACGGAAGGCTGGTTGTCGGCGGCAGTCGAGAACACTTCGGTTTTCTTCGACGGGATTGTAGTGTTCGCTTCGATGAGCTTGGTGAACACACCCCCCAAAGTCTCGATACCCAGCGACAGAGGGATAACGTCCAGAAGAAGTACGTCTTTTACCTCACCGGTGAGTACACCACCCTGAATTGCAGCACCTACGGCCACAGCTTCGTCGGGGTTAACGTTCTTCGATGGTTTTTTGCCAAAGAACTTCTCAACTTCCTCTTGTACGCGAGGGATACGGGTAGAACCCCCTACGAGGATTACCTCATCGATATCGCTGTTTGAGTAACCGGCGTTTTTCATTGCCCTCTTGCAAGGCTCCATCATGCGTTGGAACAGCGAGTCGGAGAGCTGCTCGAACTTCGAACGGGTCAGCGTGCGCACGAGGTGTTTTGGAATACCGTCTACCGGGAAGATGTATGGCAGGTTGATTTCAGTCTGAGTAGAGCTCGACAATTCGACTTTTGCCTTTTCGGCAGCTTCTTTCAGACGCTGCAACGCCATCGGGTCTTTTTTTAGATCGACGCCTTCGTCTTTCTGGAATTCCTCCGCCAGCCAGTTGATGATTACCTGGTCGAAGTCGTCACCACCCAGGTGGGTATCACCGTCGGTAGATTTTACTTCGAATACGCCGTCACCCAGTTCAAGAATGGATACGTCGAAAGTACCGCCGCCCAAGTCGAACACGGCAATTTTCATATCCTTGTGCTGTTTGTCCAGACCGTAAGCCAGGGCAGCAGCAGTAGGCTCGTTGATGATACGTTTTACATCCAGACCGGCGATCTGGCCGGCTTCTTTTGTAGCCTGGCGTTCCGCGTCGTTAAAGTATGCGGGAACGGTGATCACCGCTTCGGTAACTTCCTGGCCCAGGTAATCTTCCGCGGTTTGCCTCATTTTTTGAAGAATGAAAGCGGAAACTTCCTGTGGTGTGTAAAGGCGGTCACCGATCGGAATGCGTGGGGTATTGTTAGGGCCTTTTTCTACGCTGTACGCAACGGTCTTCATTTCAGACGTTGTGTCGTCGTATTTTTTACCCATGAATCTCTTGATGGAGCTAATAGTATGCTTGGGATTCGTAATCGCCTGACGTTTGGCCGGTGCTCCGATTTTGCGTTCACCGTTATCCATGAATGCAACCACAGAAGGAGTAGTGCGGGCACCTTCGCTGTTGGCTATTACAACCGGCTCGTTACCCTCCATGACAGCCACGCAGGAGTTCGTTGTTCCTAAGTCTATGCCAATAATTTTTCCCATTGTTCTATTTTATAAGTTAAATATGATTTGATTCTGGAATTCCGACCGCCCCTTTCGACGGTCACTGGGAGTTTTATTAAAAACCCCGTACCAGAAAGTTTCATACAAAACCGGAATGACAAAGTGTCAGGCCGTAAAACAGCCTGACACGGGAAAGGGTCAACTCAGCATTTGTCCCATATACGGGTCGCTCTGGCTTGGTGCACCGGTTTCGACATGACCTGCAAAGCGCGAGAAGGCGTTTTCGGTACCTTCCATTGCGACGGTGAAATCGTACCAGTTGAAGTTCTTTGCTAGATTAAGCACAATGATTTTGCGGGATTTCGTCCCCGCGGATGCTTTTTCCAGTGTAATGCTTTGAATGGCAGCCCCGTAGGCGTTGTCGGTGATCGTCACGCTGCACTTTTCCGCAGGATGCAGATTGCTGATTTTCAATTCGATGTGCCCTGTCGGTTTTTTACTTCTGTCCAACTGGTAGGCGCACTCGACTTTCACAAACGCGTGTTCCTTATCGCCACTATATTCCCGAAAGAAGCCGTTGGGACCATACACCCTTAAATGATAATGTTGATTTTGGAAATCGGGGATATTCCAGGAGCCGGTCAGGGCATCTCCGGCTTTCACGGCGTAGTTCCAGACCTTGACTTGCTCGTTTTTGTATTTTCCCAGGGCGTACACAATAAACGGCGAACCGGCAGATTTGTCGCGAAATATGCCATTTCTGGCTTCCAGCTTAATTTCAAATGCATTTTTGGCAGAGTTGAATGCGCCGTCGGCATATAATTCATACGGGATCGCGCAGGCAGGCCGCGTACCTTTTTCCTGATTGGGTAGGATAGGAGAGGCGAGGGGTTTTTTGTTTACTTCTTCAATTTCAGCTTTTGATAATGCCTTGTAACCGTTCGGAAGCTTTTTGAATTTCGCATTGAAAATGCTTTCCATAAACTCTTCCCGCTCCACGAATGTCGGGAGCTTTATTTCCTTACCGTCGTAGGGCGTGAACGTCGAAGTCAAATCACCGCAAATAGTGCGCCGCCATTCGCTGATATTTGTTTCCTTCACTTGTTTACCTGATTTGAGGCTCACAAACTTTTCGAGGAACTGCAAAATGGAAGTGTGGTCGAATACTTCCGAGCACACATTGCCGCCGCGGTTCCAGGGCGAGGCGATGATTAGCGGCACGCGGTAACCCAGCCCGATAGGGCTCTCGCGGCATTCCTCCTTTTTCTTTTTCGTCATATCCTGTTCCAGAGTGACAAATTCCGTTTTGCAGTCGATGCCCGCAGAAACGGCGCCGGTGTCTTCTTTGTAAGGATCAGGAACAACATACGGCGGCACGTGGTCGAAATAGCCGTCGTTTTCATCGTAGCAAAGAATGAAAATCGTCTTTTTCCAAACCTCCGGATTGGTAGTCAGAATATCTAAAACCTCTGAAACATACCACGCACCATACCAGGGAGCGCCCGGGTGATCGGAGAAGTTTTCGGGAGCTACCAGCCAGGACACCGTCGGCAGTGAACCGGTTTTAACGTCCGAACGGAACTGGTACAGCACGTCCCCCATAGGGGCCTTTGCTTCGTGCTCGATGTCGCCGTCGTGATATTTTACGGTTGTGATTTTACGGTAATCGGGATCGTTCCTGTTGACCGTGAATGCTTTATTGTGAAGATTTTTCTCCCGCTGCGACAACTTTTCGAACTTTTCGGGGCTCCACCGGATCAATTCCTCATTCGCCAGTTTCAGTAACGCACGTTTTTCTTTCAGTACTTTTTCAAGATCGTCGGCTTCCTTGCCCGACAACGTTTTCAATTTTGCCTGCGCTTGTTCGATCTCCCGTGGTAGCATCTGCTGGCGTTCTTTCAAATAGCGCTGATAGCCGGTGTGGTAGCGGATATTGTATTGGGTAAACCATTCGATCGGGTTATCCGTAAAATTGGCCAGCCATGCATCTTCTTCACCTGTAAAACCGGTATTGATACTGAGCTCGTTCTGATAAATCCGCCACGAAATGCCATTGTCTTCGAGCCGCTCCGGAAAGGTCGTCCACGATGCTTCCCGGTCGGCGGTTACGTTTTCATTGCGGATATTGGCGTAGTTTTTGTCGGGGTCCGGGTTTTCGCGGACGGTGCCGGTCCAGAGGTAAAGACGGTTCGGGGTAGTACCTGTGAGCGACGAACAGAAATTCTGATCGCAAACCGTAAACGCGTCCGCCATCGCATAATAAAAGGGAATGTCCTCGCGATTATAATAACCCAGCGTTAAAGGCATTTTGGCATAATCCTTATTGCCGGGTTGCTTGGCGATGAGCCATTTATCATATTTGCCTTCATTACGGGCGTCCACCTGGTTTGGCCAGGAATGCGGGAGCGAGCCCATCCAGGTTGCCTTGGACTCCTTGATATTCAGGCGAAAAGGTGCGTAAGTTTCTCCGAATGCATTGGTTTGCAGCCAAACCGGGTTGTTATTCGGAAGCGTAATGGCCCTGGGGTCGTTGAAACCGCGGACGCCGCGGAGCGTTCCGTAGGAATGGTCGAATGAGCGGTTTTCCTGCATGAGTATAACCACATGTTCGGCGTCCTTCCAGGTTGTGCCTTTGGGAGGGTTTATTGCTAATGCTTTCTGAATTGAAGCGGGCAGGGTGCTGAACAATCCGGCTGCTCCGGTGAGCATGGTGGCTTTCCGGATAAATTCTCTTCTCGAATCCATGGTTAAGGTGAGTTATAAAAAGGAAAAAGGGCTTTACGATAGTACATTATTTTGTGCAAATGTACTATCGTTTTAAAGCCCCTGCTTTATGTTGCTGTTATTCTTTACGGCTTACTTTCCGCCGAACAGGCCGCCGAGCATGCCGCCCAGATCGATACCGCCCGAAGCCGGCTTGCCTTGCTGGTCGTTGCCGCCGCCGAAGAGGCCGCCCCCCATTTGAATGAGCGATCCGAGGTCGAAGCCATTGCCTGTGCCCTGGCCACCCGATCCGTTCAACTGACCAATTACTGCGCCCAGCACACCCGGCAATACCGAGTTGACGATGTTACCGGCCACCTGGCTGTTTAATCCGAATTTCTGCACGATTGCGCCAACGGCGTTGCTGGCGATGGACGCTACAATGGGATTGTTCAGAAGCGAACCTGCCGAAGTGCCGCTTTCGCCACCAAACAGCCCCATCAGTCCGCTGATGTTGCCGCTTTGTACCTGTTCCTGCAAGCCGCCAGTGATGGAGCTTGCCAACGTGTTCATGACTTCCTCATTATGCTCGTTGGGTACCGCGGGGTTCTGAACGACAGCTTGTTGTGAATTTTGTTGTACGAGGTCGAAGAGTTGTTCCAGCATTTCTATTTGGTTTTGAGGTACGAGAGTTGGTTTGTACCTGCAATATCCAAATTTTATGCAAAAAAAATCCCGCCGGGGAGGCGGGATGCTGTTTTATTTTACCTGATCAACGATCGCTTTGAATGCGTCAGGATGGTTCATCGCGAGATCCGCCAGAACTTTCCTGTTCAGCTCGATGCCTTTTGCATTAAGTTTGCCGATGAAAGCAGAATAAGACAATCCGTGCTGGCGGGTTCCTGCGTTGATACGCTGGATCCACAAGGCGCGGAAATTACGTTTCTTCTGTTTACGGCCTTCGTATGCGTAAGCCAAACCGCGCTCCACGGCGTTCTTGGCAACGGTCCATACATTTTTGCGACGGCCGAAATAGCCTTTCGCGAGTTTTAAAACTTTTTTACGTCTTGCACGTGACGCTACGTGATTTACTGAACGTGGCATAATTTAACTGTTTTTGATAATCGGCGCTCCGCTGAGACTTTAATGCCTTTTATCGGGTTGAACAAAAAACCAGATTTTAATTTCTGATCGGCTCTTTACGGATTATTTCCGAAGCATCGCCAATACTTGCTTCTCGTTAGACTCATCGATCAGACCAGTCTTTACCAAACCACGCTTGCGCTTGTTTGATTTCTTGGTCAGGATGTGGCTGTGGAAAGCGTGCTTACGTTTGATTTTTCCGGTGCCAGTCAGCGCGAAACGCTTTTTAGCCCCGGAGTTGGTTTTCATTTTAGGCATGATTCAAAAAACTAATAGTTGATAAAATATAAAACAGCGCGCAAAATTAGCGAAATTTTACATAAAATAAAATCGTGTTCCTGACATACGCCTGAAACACGATCTGAATTATTATCTAGAATAATGGGATACTACTTTTTGGCGGTAGGAGTGAGGATGATCGTCATCCGTTTTCCTTCCAGCTTCGGCTCCATTTCCAGCTTGCCATAGTCGGCCAATGCTTCGGAGAATTTGTTCAGAAGGTTCACACCGCGCTCTTTGAAGACGATTGTACGTCCCACGAAATGCACATATGCTTTCACTTTCGAACCTTCTTTGAGGAAGTTGATCGCGTGCTTCAATTTAAAATCGAAGTCGTGGTCGTCCGTGTTCGGGCCGAAACGGATCTCCTTGATCACCACCTTCTGGGCCTTTGCCTTGATTTCCTTTTGTTTTTTCTTCTGCTCGTATTTGAACTTCGAGTAGTCCACTACTTTGCAGACCGGCGGGACCGCCGTGGGCGCAATCTCCACGAGGTCAAGCCCTTGTGCCTTCGCAATCGCTCGGGCGGCATTGATATCTACTATACCCGGTTCGATGTTTTCGCCCACCAACCGTACTTCTTTTGCTGTAATTCGTTCGTTTATTTTATAAGGTTCTTCGGGAACTCTTAACCGTCCACTAGGGGGTCTTAATGCCATATAATTTGTATTGGTGTTTTTTTTATTTTTTGGTGGAAATCGAAAAATCTAACACTGCTCTCACAAAAATAGTGCCTTATTGCTGGAATAATACTAAAATCTTACAAAAACATCAAGCAATGGCAGCCTCCTTTTTGAAAAACGCGATAAACTCTTCGAGCGTCATACTTCCCAGATCGCCCTCACCTTTGCGGCGCACCGAGAGCTTTCCTTCGGCAGCCTCCTTTTCGCCCACAATAAGCATGAATGGCACTTTGGTCACTTCGGCGTCGCGGATCTTGCGGCCGATCTTCTCGTCGCGGTGATCTACAAAGCCACGGATGTCATGATCCTGCAACTGGAAGAACACGTCTTCCGCATAATCCGCGAATTTCTCGGAAATCGGCAGGATCGCAATCTGGTCGGGCGAGAGCCACAACGGGAACTGACCAGCTGTATTTTCGATCAAGATCGCTATAAAACGTTCCATTGAACCGAAAGGCGCCCGGTGGATCATAACCGGTTGATGCTTCTGGTTGTCGGAACCGGTATATTCCAGACCGAAACGCTTCGGCATCTGATAGTCGACCTGAATGGTGCCCAACTGCCATTTGCGGCCCAATGCGTCGCGCACCATGAAATCTAGTTTCGGACCGTAAAACGCGGCTTCACCGAGTTCTGTCACGGTTTTCAGACCACGCTCCGCGGCTGCTTCCACAATTGCATTCTCCGCTTTTTCCCAGTCCTCATCTTTACCGATGTACTTCACTTTGTCGTTAGGATCACGAAGCGACACCTGGGCGCTGTAATCCTCAAAACCAAGCGATTTGAAAACATATAGCACCAGATCGATCACACGAATGAACTCCTCCTTCACCTGATCGGGGCGGCAGAAGATATGCGCGTCGTCCTGAGTGAACCCGCGCACGCGTGTGAGCCCGTGCAATTCGCCGCTCTGCTCGTAACGATAAACGGTACCGAACTCCGAAAATCGCAGGGGCAGGTCCTTGTAGGAGCGGGGAGAAGTTTTGTATATCTCGCAATGGTGCGGGCAGTTCATCGGTTTGAGCAGGTACTCCTCGCCGAGGTTCGGGGTTTTAATGGGCTGGAAGGAATCCTTGCCGTATTTATCCCAGTGCCCCGAAGTAACGTACAGTTCTTTGCTACCGATGTTTGGCGTTACCACTGGCGTGTAGCCCGCGCGCGACTGCGCCTTGCTCAGGAACGCCTGCAAGCGCTCGCGAAGCATCGCTCCTTTCGGCAACCACAATGGCAAGCCTTGCCCTACCTTTTCCGAGAACGCAAAAAGCTCCAATTCTTTGCCCAGGCGGCGGTGGTCACGTTTTTTGGCTTCCTCGATCAGGGTCACATACTCTTCCAGCTCTTTCTGTTTTGGAAAAGTAATGCCGTAAATGCGGGTCAGCATTTTGTTTTCCTGCTTGTTACGCCAGTAAGCGCCCGCGATATTGGTCAGTTTTACCGCTTTGATAAAACCGGTATTCGGTATATGCGGCCCACGGCAAAGGTCGGTAAAACCGCCTTGCTCGTACAAGGTGATGGAGCCATCTTCCAAGCCGTCGATCAGTTCCAGCTTGTACTCGTCGCCTTTTTTTGGTAAAATAGTCGATGGCTTCGGCCTTGCTGATCGGCTTGCGGATATATTCGTTCTTCTGGCGGGCCAATTCCAGCATCTTCGCTTCGATTTTCGGGAAATCTTCCTGCGAAATGGTTTGTCCGCCGAGGTCTACATCGTAGTAAAAGCCCTTTTCGATCGCAGGCCCCGTACCAAATTTGATTCCGGGATAGAGCGCTTCCAACGCTTCGGCCAGCAAGTGGGCCGAGGAATGCCAGAACGTCGATTTACCGTCCTCGTCGTTCCACGTCAGCAGTTTCACCAGGGAGTCCTCCGTGATCTGGCGCGTAGGGTCCCAAACTTCGTTGTTGACTTTGGCAGCTATCACATTCCGTGCAAGCCCTTCACTGATACTGAGCGCGATTTCGAGCGCGGTTACCCCTTTCGGGTAAAAACGTTCGCTACCATCGGGCAGGGTAATTTTTACTTGAGACTCGTCTTTCATTCAAAAAATAATTCTATGACTATGGTTCGATGGCCATGCGGGAGGCCGCAAAACACAAAGCTATTCAATTTTAGCTTTGCGCGATGAGTCCACGCGGATATTTGTCGCACCGCGGGGTTGGATAATATTAATTTTAATCCGCGAAGTATCCAGTAATTTGTACCCGGCATTGGTATTTTCCTCAGGATAGTAGGAGGGGTAAAGTCCTTCCGACTCGATTTTCCGGATGCGGTACATGCCGTAACGCGCATCCTGGTCGCCGGGCGCTATGGTCAATGCGGTGGTGTAGTAGGTCTTCGCAATATCAAGTTCGCCGCTTTTTTCGTAGGCATATCCGAGCATATTGTTGATTTCCTTGGACTGCGGTTTCTTTCTCAAAAGCGTTTTCAAGGCCGGTATCGCCTGCGAAAATGCGCGGAGCTGCATTGCCACCGTTGCCAGCCCGTTCAATGCTTCTTCGTAGTCCGGCTGGATAGCCACCGCCTTTTGATAAAAGATCAGTGCCGTGTCCGGCTGTGCCAATGCATTCAGGATTTCGCCTCTTTCAAAAAACAGGCTCGCACGTTCGGGAAAGCGTTTTAATGCCCTTTCGTTAATGGCAAGCGCCTCGGTGGTGTTTTTGAGTTTTAAATTGATTAACGTGCTCTGTTCGTAAGCCCTGAGAAGCCTCGGATTGACGTTCATCGCATAGTTGAGGCTCGACAAACTGGCCAGCGAATCGCCTTGCCTGGCTTGTAACGTTCCTTTTACATAATACGCGGAACCGTCGTACGGGGCCATTCTCAATGCCTGGTTCAGGTATCCGGCCGCTTCGCCGAAACGGTTTTTGGCTTGCAGAATATCGGCAAGCAACACGTATAGCTCGGGACTGCTTTGCTGTAATGCCTCGGCGCGCTGCGCGTCTTCCAGCGCATTGTCGATCTTGCCGAGCTCCCGGTTGATTTTTCCGCGCAACAGAAAATATTCGCTCACATTATCCTGCTCATAGATCGACTCATTGATATCGTCCAGCGCCTCGGAGTATTGCTCGCGCTCAAAGTAAATGCGGGCTCTTTTGAAATAATTGACGTCCGAATCGATCCCGCGGTTGATCAGGTCTGTCAGTGAAAGCAATGCATCTTTCTGCCACTGTTCTTTACTCTTTTTGATTACGGGTGGTATGCGCGTGGACGTGCGCGCGTCGCTCTGGCAGGCCTGCCCGAGACCTCCCAACGCAATGAGGAATGCAAATGATAGATATTTCAGGTTGTCAGACTTCATTCGCCGCTAAACATTCTGGTCCGAAAAACGCGAAAACACGCCCAATGGAAGTTTTTTGCCAAACGAATCGGGAATGAATAATTCACCGAACTCGTGCCTGATATCCGTTCCGAAATGCGTTTTGATCAGATTTTCGACAATCAATGCCGAAAAGCCGAGTGAATACAGGTTAATAATAAAAAAGAAATTCTTTCTCTTCAATAACTGAGCACATAGCCTTAGCAGTTCATTCAAACTCTCTTCGAGCAGCCATTTTTCGCCATCGGGCCCGCGCCCGTATGCGGGAGGGTCGAGGATCAGTCCGTTATACTGGTTGCCTCGCCGTACCTCGCGCTGCACAAATTTCAATGCGTCTTCCACTACCCAGCGAATATTGTTCAGTCCGCTTAGTTCCATATTTTCCCGCGACCAGCTGATCACCTGTTTCACCGAATCGACATGCGTCACATCGGCGCCCGATGCCTTTGCCGCCAACGAGGCAATGCCCGTATAGGCAAACAGGTTCAATACCGAGGGCTTTTCCTCGGGCATTTGCTTCAAAGTCCGGGCGATGAAATCCCAGTTGGTAGCCTGCTCGGGGAACACGCCCACGTGCTTGAATGACGATAATGCGAGTTTGGTACGCAAATGCAGGTCTTTGGTCCGGTACTGGAAAACCCATTTGTCGGGCATATCGCCCCTGGTGATCCATTGCCCTTTTTCCTGGGAATTTTTATCTTTTTTAAAAATGGCGTTCGAGCGCCTGTCCCACTCCGCTTCGGAGAGCGACTTATCCCAGATTGCCTGCGGCTCGGGACGCGAAAGAATGTACGGCCCGAATTTTTCGAGTTTCTCGAAACTACCGCTGTCGATTAACTGGTAGTCGGTATGTTGGTCTGGTGAGAGTAGTATCAAGGTGTACTTCGGCTTTCGGCTTTCGGCCGTCGGCCTTTTTAGGTTAAAAATAACTCTTGGGAGCAAATTGTTTTATGGTACTTCGGCTGTCGGCTTTTTTTGTTTGACTTCGTTTGTGTACCGGTGTGTGCCGCCTATCGTTTTCAGGGGCACTCCCCGCTAGGGTTCCCTGTGGCCATATATGTCGTTACTTTTTTTCGTCTACCGGATTATTTATGAATTATTAAAATACTCCGTAGGAGAAAAGCCGAAAGCCGACGGCCGACAGCCGAAGTCCTAATAAGCAATCTTGTTCAAATAAAACACATTCCTCCGGCCGCGTGTTTGCGGGTCTCCGGCGGCATTCACGATGCGCTGTTCGCCCCAGGCGAGGTAGAAGTTATCGTACCAGTAGTCGATATCGTCGGTGCTCGTTTTGCGCACTTTGTCGCCTTCCACATATGTCTCGTTCGGGATCACGCGGTCGCTGTCGATGACTTGGTCGCCTTTGATGATCTTGCTGCGAATGGCGCCGTTGTGGCTGTAAATCAGTTTCGAATTGCCATTGGAGAAGGTTTGTACTTTGATTTTTTCCTTCAACTCCATGCTTTTCACGTTATCGAAACTAATACTATTGTCCCAAAGCAGATTGCCATTCTGATCCACATCGGCTATGATCGCATGTGTGTAGGTAAAACCGTCGAAAACCTGCGAATTATAGCCGCGACCGCCGTACATCGGATTCCACAGGTACGGATTATAGAGCCCCATTCCGAACGGATAGCCGTAGCCGCCGTATCCATAGCCAAAACCACCCATCATACCCGGGTTCTGGTAACGGTATTCTGGATAGAAGACCTCCGCAACGAGCAGAAAATTGGACGCTTTGGGGACAATGTCGTGTACCAGAAGACGATAGTTCAATTTCAGATCTTCGCCGTTTTCCTTCTTCTTGCGAATGCGTTTCTCCATTTTCTCCTGCTGACGTTCGCTGAGGAAGTTGAAGAAGTTTTTGAAGTCCGTAAAACTGTGGTATTTGGTAAACACTGTTTCATCCCCGACGATTTTGCTGATATAAAGCCCCTGCGATGCCGCAACGGTGCTGCTTTGCATATTACGGTAGCCATAAGTACCGATCACAATGCGCACCGAATCGTTCAAAACCTGCAAGCGACCGCTGAGAAGCGAATAATCGTCCTCCGGGTCGACGGTGACCTGGGTATAGAGCTCCCCTGTTTCTTCGTAAGACCTGGCCACGATCTTGGTCTGGCGGCCTTTTTTTACCGCAAAACAAACATTCACCAAATGCTGCGCCGTGTCCACCTCGACCGTCTGAATGGCGTTGGAACCTTTAATAGCCGAAGGCAGCACACGCGTTTGCTGCGTTGTAAGCTGGGTATATATCAAAACCGGCTCGTTTCGTACCATTCCGGCCATGAAAACGGAATAGCCGAGCGTTTTGAAGTCGGTGATCTCGAAACGGTCGACTGTATTAATGGTGAAAGTCTCCACAAAACCGGGGCCGACATTCACCTTTACAATCTGATATAAAGAGCTCCGGTATTTGCTGAAAAGCAGGAAAACGGCCTGCCCGTCGTAGGAAGAAGCGATGTAATCGAGGTTCGACTCGATCGGGCCGTCGATGGACCATACCCTTTCGAGGTTTGTATCGAATTTCTGGACATTGAACGTGCCTTTGTCGGGCTTGGAAATGAGCAGTACGCCCTGTTTGCCGAGGGGCACAGCCTGGTAGGCCGTATTGCCGGGCAAAGGAAGTTCAATCCGTTTCACTCCCTGGGCCCGAAGCTGTGTGCCGAGGATGCCCAGGAAGAGTAGCGGTAAGGCCAGCCGAAAAACGGATCGCTTATTTTTTGTCATGCGCCAAAGCAACGATATGGTCGAATTCTTCGCGTTTTACCGGCACGACCGACAATCTCGACAAACGGACCAGATCCATTTGTTTCAACAGTTCGTCCTTCTTGATCTGCGCCAGCGTAACGGTGTTGGGGAACTTCTCAACGGGAACCAGGTTCACCACCACCCACCCGGGCTCGTCGGTGGTAGGGTCGGGGTAATGTTCTCTTGAAACCTTCGCAAGCCCTACGACTTCCTTACCCTCATTGCTGTGGTAAAAAAGCACCGGGTCACCCACTTTCATCGCCATCAGGTTATTACGGGCCGCATAATTGCGGACGCCGTCCCACATGCCTTCACCCTCGGTGACAAGGTGGTCCCAGGAGTATTTAAATGGTTCTGATTTTACAAGCCAATGGTTCATTCGGTGGGTTTTTGTATGGTAGGACTTAAAATGTTAATCTTTCGGGACTAAATCAAGGGAATTTCGGGAATTTGCTGAAATCCGGTTTGCGTTTTTCCAAAAACGAGCGCTGGCCTTCCCTGGCTTCTTCGCTGAGGTAATAAAGGAGCGTTGCATTGCCGGCGAGCTCCTGGATGCCTGCCTGGCCGTCGAGCTCCGCGTTGAACGCGCTTTTGAGCATACGGATCGCGAGCGGGCTTTTTTCCTGGATTTTTCTTGCCCATTCCAACGTAACGGTTTCGAGGTCTTCCAAAGGCACGACCTTGTTCACCAGCCCCATTTGCAATGCATCCTGCGCATCGTACTGGTCGCAAAGGAACCAGATTTCGCGCGCCTTCTTCTGGCCTACCACACGGGCGAGGTAGGAAGCGCCGAAACCGCCGTCGAAGCTGCCGACTTTCGGGCCTGTCTGGCCGAAACGTGCGTTTTCGGCGGCGATGGTAATGTCGCAGATCACGTGCAGAACATGGCCGCCGCCGATGGCCCAGCCCGCTACCATCGCGATTACCGCTTTGGGGATCGAGCGGATCATTTTCTGCAGATCGAGCACATTCAATCGTGGCACGTGGTCGTCGCCCACATAGCCGCCGTGGCCACGGACCGACTGGTCGCCGCCGGAGCAAAACGCCTTGCCTCCTTCGCCCGTTAAAATGATCACATCGATCCGCGGATCTTCCCGGCAGATATGCATCGCGTCGATCATCTCGCTTACCGTAAGCGGGGTGAACGCATTATGCTTGTGCGGGCGGTTGATGCTGATTTTCGCGATTCCTTCGTGAAGTGTAAAGAGAATTTCTTCGTATTCCTTAATGGTTTCCCATTGCACTGTATTGGACATAAAATCGGATGGTAAAATTGAGTTAATCGCAATGCAACGGCCGAAATGAGGCCACAGGCCCGGCATGCCGTACATTGCCTGAATGCGCGAAATTACTCATTGTTTGGGCTCCTTCAAAAACAAATGAATAACTTTCCGGCCCATTAAAAACCGGAAACAGGCACCGGTAACGAAATAAACGCAGAAACCGCAGCGATGATCTGGACAACGAGCAAAACGCTTTGGCAAACGCAGAAGAGGCCGCGCAATCCCTATTTCGCACAGGCCTACGACTTTATGGAAAAGTGGCTGAACGGAACGCGGGAATTCGAGCTCCGTACATCGGGCTCTACCGGCCTGCCCAAGCCGATCACCGTCACACGCCGGCAGCTCTCCGCCAGTGCGCACATGACGGGCAAGGCGCTCGCGCTCCCGGGCGGAACGCGCGCACTTGTGTGCCTGAACGTCGGGTATATCGCAGGGTTAATGATGCTCGTAAGGGGAATGGAGCTGGACTGGGAGCTGATAGTTACGGAACCGGCTGCGAATCCAATCGCCGGGCTCGATTCGGTGGATTTCGACTTCGTGGCAATGGTGCCTATGCAGTTGCAGACTATTCTCGAAAACCCGGTTACGGGAAAGCAGGTTAGCCATTTGGGTAAAATATTACTTGGGGGGGGCGCCGGTGGGCCTGGCGTTGGCCGGCCGGATCAAGGGACTGGATATCCCGGTTTTTCAGAGTTACGGCATGACGGAAACCGTTTCGCATGTAGCCCTGAAAGCATTGAACGGCGCCAATGCGAGCGATTCATATGTGTTCCTGCCGGGTATCGAATTCGGTGTCGACGCGCGTGGTTGTCTTTTTATTTCCGGCGCGGTGACCAACGGACAAACGGTTCAGACGAATGATCTGGTGGAAATCGATGGTAATGCGTTCCAATGGATCGGACGGGCGGATAATGTGATCAATTCGGGCGGTGTGAAAATTGTGCTGGATCAGATGGACCAGCGGATTGCGGCGGTTTTTCATGATCTGGGTATTCCGAATGCATTTTTCTGCTGGTGGGAACCGGATGAAAAATTGGGCCAAAAACTAGTGCTGACCGTCGAAAGCACACTCCCTGATCACATGGAAATGCAGTTGCGGAAGGAAATTAGAAGCCGCGTTTCGACCTATGAAAACCCGAAACATATTTACTTTGCAAAAGCGTTTGCCAAAACCGCAACGGATAAAATAGACAAACGCGCTACATTTCAACAGCTTTCAAAATCTTCGAATGGATAAAAATCTTCAGATACCCGGCCAGTATATCGTTCGTTACCAGACAGCCCCGGTGGTTCCGGCACCGTTTGCCCACTTTTATACATTGAAACTGGACATCCAGTCGGCTCAGGACCTGCGTGTGGATTTCGATATCGTGTACAACGACCGGGAAGAACTGACCGACGACGAAATTTACGACGAAGGTTTTTCCAAAGACGACGATTACAAATGGAAAGGCAATTTGCCCGCGATCTGGATCGAAGAATTCCGGGAGATTCTGGCCGGTTCCAAGACCATCCGTAAGCGCGAAGAAAGCGAATATGAGGATTTCATCGAAATAGAACTGGACGAAAACGATAAACGGGTGACGATTTATCCGGTCGATAAAGAGCGCTGGTCGTACTTTTTGCAGGAAATGATGCAAGCCATTTTTGAAACCGGCGGTCGTGAAAAGCCGTTCGAATTGACCTACCTGGACATCGATAGCGACGGCAAAACGACCATCGACCTGAAAGCGTCGTTCAGCAAAAAGGAATTTACATTAAGCAAGAATGCAGGTGCACCCCGTAAACTGGATTGGAACCAGTTGCAAAAAATAATGGATACGGTTTACAAAGCTGAATTCGTAGCTGACAACGCTTCGGAAACCCGTCCGGCCAAACGCGGTAAGTACATCACAGCCGGCGACGGTCTATGGTATCAGCTGGGCGTCGCTGTTCTGGAAACAACTTCCAAAAGCAAGGATCTTGCAAAAATAGAGGCGCTGTTCCATGCGCTCTCGAAATAGCGGCTACTGACGGTACTGGCTCAGTTCCATTTGCAATTCGTCGACGAGCTGGGCCACTCTTTCAAGCGAGGGTTGTGGCGCGGGCATCTGAACGCTCACAAACGCCTTCACTTCCCACACTTCCAGCACGTCCTGCAAAGGCACTTCCAGTTCTTCAAAGGAAGGATTGTCAGAAGTAAGCAGTAAAATACCCGCCGTTTTGACCTGGTTGAATACACTTCTGTAAATCAATCCGTGGTTTCTCAGCAGAAAAACGTATTGCATGCCATCCTTGATATCGTACCAGTTGCGGATGAATGCGCCCACGAGAACAGAACCGGGGTACATGAAATCCTCGCCGCTCTCGAACGCCCGGTAGTAGCCTGACGGCAAGATAGGTAACTGGAACAGCGGCAGGCTATTAAGGTAATGCGGGTTCTGAAAGTTGGCGATGTATTCTGCCTGTTTATTGCGCGCGACCCATTGGATAGTAGGAAAATGCTGCACAGGCTGCTCTACCGCCGCATTGAATTGCGGGGTCTGGTATTGATTATTAAATGTAGGGATGCCCGGCGACTGCGGCAGGGGCTGCTGAGGCACAGCCGGCGGCTGCTGAAATGCCGGTTGCTGAAACGCCGGAGGCTCCGGATATACCGATTGCTGATTGGCAGTGATATTCGCCGGCTGATGTGTTTCTCCGTTAACCGGTTTCAGATTGATCTGCCGCGAGACCTGGCGTAGAGGCTGCTCGGGCTGCTGATAGGCTTCGATGATCTTGGACAACGGCTGTGGTTCCGTATACCCGGGCGTGCGCGTAGGTGCGGGCTGGGGCATCGTACCCGAGTGCGAAACGGTCATTGGGCGGGAGGTTGTCAGCGGTAGCGACATTTCGGGCGTTTCCCTGAGTTTCCGCAAGTCGTTTTTTAGCAAATTGTCAACGCTAACGCCGAATGCGGCGGCCATGTTTTTGAGATTAGTAAGGTTGGGATTGGCCCTTGCCTCTTCGTAAGCGCCCAGTAACGATCTCTTGATCGCGATCTTACGGGCGAATTGTTCCTGCGTCAGGCCGTTGAGCCTTCTGAGATACTTGATGTTGTTGCTGACGATGCTCATAGTACAACCGATCCGTTCAAAACTGCCTACTAATTGACAAATCTTTTAGTAAAAAACGAAATCAGCAACTTTTCTACCTATTTTTTTACTTCGGCAATCGGCCGTCGGCTTCTGAATTACATAAGCGAGACATTTGGCCGACAGCCGATTGCCTACAGCCTACTTATAAATCTCTTTTCTCGCTGCCTTGAAAGTGTTGGTAAGAAGACCGCAAATGGTCATCAAACCTACGCCCCCGGGAACCGGCGTGATAAAGCTGGCCTTTGGCGCGACGTCGTTGAAATCGACATCGCCTCTGATCGAGAAGCCGCTCTTTTTGGTAGCATCGGCCACCCGGGTAATGCCTACGTCTACAACCACCGCACCTTCCTTCACATAGTCCGCCTTTACAAATTCGGGGCGGCCCAATGCCACGATCAGGATGTCGGCCGACTGGCAGATATCTTTCAGGTTTTGCGTTTTGCTATGGGTTATTGTCACGGTGCAGTTGCCCGGATAGGTGTTGCGCTGCATCAGAATGCTCATCGGCAAGCCCACGATCTGACTGCGGCCGATGACCACGCAATGCTTGCCGCTGGTTTCGATACCGGCACGGATGAGCATTTCGAGTATGCCGAACGGCGTTGCGGAAATGTAAGCGGGCAGCCCCTTGCACATTCTGCCGACATTGATCGGATGGAAGCCGTCCACGTCCTTGGCCGGGTTTATGGCTTCCATTACGGTGTTTTCAGAAATGTGTTTCGGCAACGGGAGTTGCACAATAAAACCGTCCACGTCGGGATCGTTGTTCAGCGACTCCACCGCTTCGAGCAGCCTGGCCTCGGTAATGTCGGCATCGAAGCGCAGCAGGGTGGAAGTAAAGCCGATTTCTTCGCAGCTGCGGATCTTGGATGCCACGTAAGTTTCGCTGGCACCGTCCTGGCCCACGAGTATGGCCGCCAGATGCGGCTTTTTACCGCCACCGGCGATCCATTGTTCCACCTCGGCCTTGATTTCGGATTTTATTTGGGAGGAAATAGCCTTCCCGTCGAGTAGTTGCATTATTGTTCAGGTAGTAAATATTTCTTGATCAGCGTTTGCATTCCGGTTGTGGCCTTTTCCTGAATGAAAACCATGTTGGATTTTAACGTAATGTCGGGTTTGGCGGGGTCTACGATATAAATCCGTTTACCGGGGCGCACATAATGCACAAGCCCCGCGGCCGGGTATACTGCCAGTGAAGTCCCGATAACCAGGAACATATCCGCCTCCTCCGTGACATCGACGGCCACCTCCATCATAGGCACTTCCTCGCCAAACCACACGATGTGGGGCCGCAACTGGCTGCCCAGTTCGCACAGGTCGCCCGTTTTAAGCTCCCACGATTTCATGTCATACACGAGCTTCGGATCTTTCGTGCTCCGCGCCTTGAAGAGCTCCCCGTGCAAATGGATCACTTTCGAAGAGCCCGCGATTTCGTGCAGGTTATCGACGTTTTGCGTCACGATGGTCACATCGAAGTGCTTTTCCAGCTCCGCCAGTGCGTAATGGGCCGCATTAGGCTTCACGCCCGCCGCCTGTTTGCGCCGCTGGTTGTAAAAATCCAGCACCAACTCCTGGTTCCGGACCCAGGCTTCGGGCGTGGCAACATCTTCGATGCGGTAATTATCCCAAAGCCCGTTATTATCACGAAAAGTACTGATCCCGCTCTCAGCACTGATCCCCGCTCCGGAAAGTACAACTAGTTTTTTCATGTTCGTGATAATTTACGGTCCGCCGCTGCGGGGTTCTGGGTGAAATTACTATTTCTTAGCCGCTTTTTTCGCCGCGGGCTTTCTGGTGGTAGTTTTAGGTGCCGCGGCAGCCGCAGGTTTGCGCGCACCGCGTCCGGCGGGCTTGTCCGGCGTCTCGGCCGCCAGTTTCAACACTTGTTCGTACGTCAGCGAGGCTGGCTCGGTGCCTTTCGGGATTTTTACATTCTTCTTGCCGAAAGCAATGTAAGGCCCGTACCGCCCGTTCAGGACCTTTGCTTCGGGGTCTTCCGCGAACTCCTTGATAATCCGGTTGCTATCCTGCAAACGTTTCTCTTCGATGATTTCGATCAACCGGTCCTCGGTGACCGTCATCGGGTCGTCGGTCTTTGCGAGCGAGTAGTATTTGCCGTCGTGCTTCACATAAGGCCCGAATTTGCCGACATTCACAACCATGTCCTTATCCTCGAAGAAGCCCACCTGGCGGGGCAGCTTGAACAGTTCGAATGCTTCCTCCAGAGTAATGGTCTCCATCAGCTGGCCCTTCTGCAAGCTCGCGAAACGAGGCTTTTCATCGTCCTCTACATCGCCGATCTGTACATAAGGCCCGTATTTCCCGATCCGTACCGACACTTTTTTTGCCGGTTGCCGGATCTTCGCCCAGCTCGCGGGAGGTAAGGCTTTTATCGATCGCCTCCTCGCGCGCTTCGGCGACCTTTTTCTGAAACGGCGTATAAAAGTTCTTGATCATCTGCTGCCAACCGAGCTGGCCTTCCGCAATATGGTCGAAATCTTTTTCCACGTTTGCCGTGAACGAATAATCCACGATGTCCTGGAAATGGCTTACAAGGAAGTCGTTTACCACCATTCCGGTGCTGGTAGGGAAGAGCTTGGCCTTTTCCGAACCATATATTTCCTTATTAACCTTGCTTTTGATCTGCCCGCCGGCAAGGGTCAGTTCCTTGAATTCCCTTTCAAAACCCTGGCGGTCTTCTTTTACGATATATTCCCGTTTCAAAATTGTCGAGATCGTAGGCGCGTAGGTTGACGGCCGCCCGATCCCCATTTCTTCGAGTTTCTTTACCAAGCTCGCCTCGGTATAGCGCGGCGGGTTGCGGGTGAACCTTTCGGTCGCCTTCATATCCGCGAGTTTCAATATTTGCCCGATATTCAGCGGGGGCAACATGCCTTTCTGCTCTTCGTCCGCCTCGTCGTCGCTGGATTCCATATAAACTTTCAGAAACCCTTCGAATTTGACTACCTCGCCTTGTGCTACCAGCTCTTCCGAAGTGGTGGAAATGCCGATCGTAGCCGTGGTGCGCTCTAATTGCGCGTCCGACATCTGCGAAGCAATAGCCCGTTTCCAGATCAGCTCATATAGGCGCTGCTCGTTGCGGTCGCTGCTGGCTACCAGCGTCGAAAAATCGGTAGGACGGATCGCTTCGTGCGCCTCCTGCGCGGACTCCGACTTGGTTTTGAAAATGCGACGGTTATAGTAATCCGTTCCATATTCTTTCGTGATCTGCTGCTTTGCGTTATCCAACGCTTCTTCCGAGAGGTTGGTAGAGTCGGTACGCATATAGGAAATCTTACCGGCTTCGTACAGGCGCTGGGCGACGGTCATCGTTTGCGCTACCGAGAAGCTCAGCTTTCGCGATGCTTCCTGTTGTAATGTAGAAGTTGTAAATGGCGGTGCAGGTGTTTTTTTAGCGGGTTTTACTTCGAGGTTACGGATCGAGAACTCGGCCCCGATGCATTTTTCCAGAAACTGGTATGCTTCCTGTTCGGTGGGAAAGTTCCTGGCAAGCTCGGCATTCAGTACCTTTCCGTTTCCGAGGTCGAAATGCGCGGTTACTTTAAAGCTGCTTTTGGCTTTGAAAGCCTCGATCTCCCGTTCGCGCTCTACGATAATGCGTACAGCCACCGATTGTACACGTCCCGCCGAAAGGTTCGATTTGCCGATCCTGATTTTTTTCCAAAGCACCGGGGAAAGTTCGTAACCCACGAGACGGTCGAGAATGCGGCGCGCCTGCTGGGCGTCTACCAGGGCCGTGTCGATGGTCCGCGGTTTGGCGATGGCATTCCGGAGCGCGGTTTTGGTGATTTCACGAAACACGATCCGCTTGGTATTGTCGGGCAGGCCCAGCGCCTCTTTCAAATGCCAGGAAATCGCTTCTCCTTCGCGGTCATCATCGGTTGCGAGCCATACCTCTGCATCTTTCGCCAGTTTTTTGAGCTCTGAAATGACTTTGACTTTATCGGAGGAGATTTCGTAAGAGGGTTGGAAACCATGCTCGACATCAACACCCATATCATGTTCCGGGAGGTCGCGGACATGTCCGAAACTGGATTTCACGGTGAAATCCTGACCGAGGTAACTTTCAATGGTTTTGGCCTTCGCCGGTGACTCTACGATCACCAGATTTTTTGACATAACTTTGGATTTAAGGGACCTGGTAGCACTTTGAACGTCCAAATATAGGGCACAATCGGAGAAAAAATCAAAGCGCAAATAAAAGCCGGGCGAAAAACAAAGCGCATCATAAGGCGTCCCGAAGGGGGTATTTTAATTTATCCCCCCGAATGCACAGCTCGCCAGAACAATTTTTTTTTCGCGGAGGTTATCTAATTATACGGCTAGAATATACTGGTTTTAAATAGTAGCGAAAATCGGCTGAAATGCCTCCGTATATTCGGTAATTTCGTAGTTTCGCGCGTTTATTGACAACAGATGATCCCTTTAACATTGAAAAGATTTTCATCATGAGTATTTATAAGGATTACATTAAAGAGATTGAAGAACGAAAAGCTCAGGGGCTTCATCCGAAGCCAATCGATGGTGCCGAATTGCTGGGCGAAATCATCGCACAAATCAAAGATTCACAAAACGAGCATCGGGAAGATTCTCTTAAATTTTTTATTTACAACACCTTACCAGGGACAACGAGCGCGGCCGGTGTAAAAGCCAGGTTTTTAAAGGAGATCATTCTGGGAGAGTCCGTGGTGGAAGAAATATCACCTGCTTTTGCATTCGAACTACTGTCGCACATGAAAGGCGGCCCCTCCATCGGCGTATTGCTCGATCTGGCCCTGGGCGACGATGCCTCCATTGCCAAACAAGCCGCGGAAGTGCTGAAAACACAGGTTTTCCTTTACGATGCGGACACGGACCGGCTGAAAGAGGCATTCAAAAACGGCAACGAAATTGCGAAGGAAATTCTCGAAAGTTACGCACGGGCGGAATTCTTCACCAAGCTGCCCGAAGTGCCGGAAGAAATTAAGGTAGTTACATATATTGCCGGTGAAGGCGATATTTCGACGGATTTGCTTTCTCCGGGCAATCAGGCCCACTCCCGTTCCGACCGGGAGCTTCACGGTAAATGTATGATTTCCGCTCAGGCACAGCAGGAAATCAGGGCTTTGCAGGCAGAGCATCCCGACAAGAGCGTAATGCTGATTGCGGAGAAAGGCACTATGGGCGTGGGCTCGTCCAGGATGTCGGGTGTGAACAACGTGGCACTCTGGACCGGTAAGCAGGCAAGTCCCTATGTCCCGTTTGTCAATATCGCTCCTATTGTGGGTGGTACCAACGGTATTTCCCCGATTTTCCTTACTACCGTAGACGTTACCGGAGGTATCGGTATAGACCTGAAAAACTGGGTTAAAAAAGCAGATGAAAACGGTAATGTGGTCCGTGATGAAAATGGCGACCCGGTATTGGAGCAAGTGTACTCCGTTGCCACGGGCACCGTTCTGACCATTAATACAAAAACAAAGAAACTATATAACGGCGAACAGGAATTGATCGACATTTCCAAATCGCTCACTCCTCAGAAAAAGGAATTTATCAGGGCCGGCGGATCGTACGCCATCGTATTCGGTAAAAAAATCCAGACGGTAGCGGCGAAAATTCTCGGTATAGAACCTACTCCGGTATTCGCGCCGTCGAAAGAAATTTCCAATGAAGGACAAGGCCTCACGGCGGTAGAAAAAATCTTCAATAGAAATGCCGTCGGTACCACGCCGGGTAAGGTGCTACATGCCGGTTCGGATGTTCGTGTAGAAGTCAATATCGTCGGTTCGCAGGATACGACGGGCTTGATGACGGCGCAGGAGCTGGAATCTATGGCCGCTACGGTTATTTCGCCTATCGTCGACGGCGCCTACCAGTCGGGCTGCCACACGGCATCGGTCTGGGATAAAAAGGCGCAGGCCAACATTCCGAAACTGATGAAGTTTATGAACGATTTCGGATTGATCACAGCCCGCGACCCGAAAGGGGAATATCATTCGATGACCGATGTGATCCACAAGGTGCTGAACGACATTACCGTGGACGAATGGGCGATCATCATCGGCGGCGACTCGCACACGAGGATGTCCAAAGGCGTTGCCTTCGGTGCCGATTCGGGAACCGTCGCGCTTGCGCTGGCTACCGGCGAGGCATCCATGCCGATTCCCGAGTCCGTGAAAGTGACTTTCAAGGGAACTATGAAAGAGCACATGGACTTTCGTGACGTCGTTCATGCCACACAGGCGCAAATGCTTCCAGAAGTTTGGTGGAGAAAATGTGTTCCAGGGCAGGGTGATCGAGGTTCACCTTGGAACGCTGCCTGCCGACCAGGCATTTACTTTTACCGACTGGACTGCCGAAATGAAGGCGAAGGCTTCGATCTGTATTTCGGAAGACGACACGCTGATCCAATCGCTGGAAATTGCGAAAAGCAGAATACAGATCATGATCGACAAGGGAATGGATAACCACAGACAGGTTCTTCAGGGATTGATCAACAAGGCTGATAAGCGGATCGCGGAGATCAAATCAGGTGAGAAACCGGCACTTACCCCCGACGCGAATGCAAAGTATTATGCGGAAGTTGTGATCGATCTCGATGAGATCGTCGAGCCGATGATCGCAGACCCCGACGTCAACAACAAGGACGTTTCGAAGCGTTACACGCACGACACCATCCGGGCAATTTCTTACTATGGCGGGGATAAAAAAGTAGATCTCGGTTTTGTCGGTTCCTGCATGGTTCACAAGGGAGACCTCAAAATCGTTTCCCAGATGCTGCGGAATCTTGAGGAGCAACAAGGCAAGGTCGAGTTCCATGCGCCGCTCGTTGTGGCAGCGCCCACCTATAATATCATCGAGGAACTCAAGAAAGAAGGTGACTGGGATGTATTGCAGAAATATTCCGGTTTCGAATTCGACGATAATGCCCCGAAAGTCGCGGCGCGCACCGAATACGAGAATATGATGTACCTGGAACGCCCCGGCTGTAACCTGTGTATGGGTAACCAGGAAAAAGCAGCCAAAGGGGACACCGTCATGGCAACCTCGACGCGTCTTTTCCAAGGAAGGGTCGTCGAAGATTCGGAACGTAAAAAGGGCGAGTCCCTGCTCGCGTCTACGCCGGTTGTTGTGCTGTCGGCGATCCTCGGCCGGATTCCAAGTATGGACGAATATAAATCAGCGGTGGTGGGCATCGATCTGACCAAGTTCGCACCCCCGGTTAAGCAACTAAGTAGATAGTGTTAATGTTTCAGTTGTTAACGAATGTGAATGTGTAACATAATTTGAGAGATATGGCTTTTGACTTAGATATGATCAAGGGCGTTTATGCCCGCATGGAAGAAAGAGTGGAAGCTGCTCGTAAGGTTGTAGGGCGGCCTTTGACTTTGGCGGAGAAGATTTTATACTCCCACTTGTGGGAAGGGGTTCCCACGCAGCCCTACGAACGTGGCAAGTCATATGTCGATTTCGCTCCCGACCGTGTGGCGATGCAGGACGCGACCGCCCAGATGGCGCTGCTGCAATTTATGCAGGCCGGCCGTCCGAAAGTGGCGGTGCCTTCTACCGTGCATTGCGACCACCTTATCCAGGCCGAAGTAGGCGCTGTGCAGGACTTGAAAAATGCCGTAGATAAAAACAAGGAAGTATACGATTTCCTGTCGTCCGTATCCAATAAATATGGCATCGGTTTCTGGCGCGCCGGGGCTGGTATCATTCACCAGGTTGTGCTGGAAAACTACGCGTTCCCGGGCGGTATGATGATCGGTACCGATTCCCACACGCCCAATGCGGGTGGTTTGGGCATGATCGCGATCGGTGTCGGCGGTGCCGATGCGTCGGATGTCATGTCGGGCCTTGCATGGGAATTGAAAATGCCCAAGCTGATCGGAGTGAAACTGACCGGTAAAATGAGCGGATGGACCGCGCCAAAGGACGTGATCCTCTGGGTTGCGGGCCAGCTTACGGTAAAAGGCGGTACGGGATATGTGGTCGAATACTTCGGCGAAGGCGCCGAGCATATTTCCGCAACCGGTAAAGCTACTATTTGTAATATGGGTGCCGAAATCGGCGCTACGACTTCGATTTTCGCGTACGACGAAAAGAGCGCGGCGTATCTGAGAGGCACCGACCGTGCCGATGTGGCGGACGCTGCCGATGCGATCAAACGGCATTTGCGTTCCGACGACGAAGTTTACGCCGATCCGGCCGCTTATTACGATCAGTTGATCGAGCTCGATCTGTCTACTCTCGAACCCCATATCAATGGCCCGTTCACGCCGGATTTGGCGTGGCCTTTGTCGAAATTCGCGACGGCTGTGAAAGAAAACGGATGGCCCGAAGTGTTGTCGGTGGGTCTTATCGGCTCTTGTACCAACTCTTCCTACGAGGACGTCAGCCGTGCGGCATCGCTGGCGCAGCAGGCGGTCGACAAAAAACTGAAAGTTACCTCCGAATACACCATCACGCCGGGTTCCGAGCTGGTACGTTACACCGTCGAGCGCGATGGTTTTCTGGATACCTTCTCTAAAATCGGCGGCGTCGTGCTCGCGAATGCCTGCGGGCCGTGTATCGGGCAGTGGGCGCGCCACGGTGCGGAGAAAGGAGAGAAAAACTCGATCATTACCTCGTTCAACCGTAACTTTTCGAAACGTGCCGATGGTAACCCCAATACGCATTCCTTCGTCGCTTCTCCGGAAATCGTAACGGCAATGGCTATCGCCGGACGCCTTACTTTCGATCCGCGCGTCGACAAGCTGGTAAATGCCGATGGTGAAGAAGTATTGCTCGATGAACCGAGCGGCCTCGAGTTGCCGACCAAAGGTTTCGCGGTGGAAGATGCCGGTTATCAGGCACCTGCCGAGGACGGAAGTACAGTTCAGGTGATCATCAGCCCGACTTCCGACCGCCTTCAACTTCTTGAACCATTCCCCGAATGGGAAGGGACAGACCTGAAGGGTTTGAAGCTGCTAATCAAAGCAAAGGGCAAGTGTACAACCGACCACATTTCGATGGCCGGCCCGTGGTTGAAATACCGTGGACACCTCGACAATATCTCGAACAACATGCTGATCGGTGCGGTTAACTTCTTCAACGAGAAAACCAACACCATCAAAAACCAGCTGACCAACCAATACGCCGAGGTCCCCGCCGTTCAACGCGACTACAAAGCACATGGAATCGGTACTATCGTCGTAGGCGACGAAAACTATGGAGAAGGCTCCTCACGCGAGCATGCTGCAATGGAGCCCCGCTTCCTGGGCGTGCGTGCGATCCTGACGAAATCGTTCGCCCGTATCCACGAAACCAACCTGAAAAAGCAAGGTATGCTCGCGCTGACGTTCGCCAACACGGCAGATTACGACAAGATTCAGGAAGACGACACGATCGATATCCTTGGCCTGGAAACATTTACGGAAGGACAACCTCTGACGGTCGTGCTGCACCATAACGACGGCACCACCGAGGAATTCCCTGTAAACCATACTTACAATGCACAGCAGATCGAATGGTTCAAAGCGGGTTCCGCATTGAACATCATCCGCAAGTCGGTTGGCGCCGCGTAACTGGCATAGTATCCCAAAATGCAAAAATGGCTCCTGATTATCGGGAGCCATTTTTGTTGATGAGAATGTCCTGTTTATAACAAACTGCTCGTTCGTTGCCCCGAAGGGTCCCGCCGGCACTTTTGTGAATGGCCAATCGCATTAGCGATGTAATATCGGTAGCAAATGAATGCATCGCTATTTGAAAATGCCGTTAGGCATGTGACAGCAACATTTGCGAAAACAGACCTAACCGCTATCTCAAATACCTGGAAACCTCGATCGCTGGCGGCTATATGACTGGTAGAGGAAGATAAACATCCCGGTCATGATCGACACGTCGGCCATGTTGAATATGCCTGTTTGAAAAAATCCGAAATTAATGTGCATAAAGTCGGTCACCGAGCCGTGAACGAGGCGGTCGTAAATATTGCCGATACCGCCACCGATAGCAAAACTCAACGCCAGCGCGCTCAGCCAGGTAAGGTTCTTTTTGGTTAGTAAATAGATAACTCCCAAAATCAGCGCGATGAGCGGGATAACCGACAGCACGAAAATCTTTAAAGTGTCCGGTAGTGAGCTGCCTATGCTCAGGAATGCGCCCGTATTTTCGACATACGTAATGGTTACATAGTCCTTAATGACCTCGATCGTTTGATAAAACCCCACATTTTTCCTGACCACGCTTTTTGATATCTGGTCGCACCCGATATTAGCCATCAGGACGACGACGATCGCGATATTCCTGACAAAGCGGTTGGATTGAAATTTCATTATTTGGAAAGCGCTTTAATCGGTGTCAGTTTAACATCCCTGAACTCAACTTCCGAGCCTTCCGACTGCAATGCGATCTGCCCTTTCGAGGCCGTTGCGTCATAGCCGTAGTTAACCAGCACGCCGTTGAGCCATACCTTAATTGAATTCTTAACACATTCGATGACCATCGAATTCCATTCGCCTAAAGGCTTTTCCGTGCCGTCGGTCAGGTTTGGAATGCGGCGGAGCTTGTCGCCATTTACACCCCATTTTTCTTTCGGGCCACGGCGCTTTTCCATGTCCGGAACCGTAATGTCTTCCTGAATGCACCAGAAATCTCCCGCGTTCTGATGCATAAGTTGTATTTCAATGGATTTGGGGAACATATCGTACAAATCCCGGGGCGTGGAAACGAATACGAGCGCTCCGCAATTGCCCGGTTTGCCGGCGAAGCGATATTGGAACGCGAACCGGAAATTTTCGTACTGCGCATCGGTGATCAAATGCCCGCCGGGCGTTCCGAGGCTGACCAGCAGGCCGTTGCGCACGAGAAACGGATTGACGGCATTCGGGTTTTTGTCCATTTCCGGTACGTCTATGTGCCAGCCTTTCAAGTCTTTGCCGTTGAAAAGTGCTTTCGTCTGGCAATGTGCCTCCGGCAGGTTAATAGCCAAGGCGAGGGCAAGGGGCAGGAAGAGTTTCTTCATGGACGTTCGATATTATTTTAAGGTTTAATGGGATTTGAAACGGAAAAATTAAGCAATAATCGGCTTAGTAACGGTATGGTGGCTGCAAATGTTGGGTTATTGGGCTAATTGGACACGTTGCCGTTTTCAAAATAATTGTCTAGCCCATGAAAGAGTGGCCGCATTGCTCGCGACGCCGATGCTATGTACATACGCGCTGGCGCAGACGATCCATTACGATGTCTCGTTTCCCCATATCGTCCATCACGAAGTGCGAATCGCATTAAGCGTTCCGGATCTGTCACGAAAGGAGTTGTTGTTCGGAATGTCGCGCTCATCTCCGGGCAGGTATGCGACGCACGAGTACGGGAAGAATGTCCATGATGTGGCGGCCTTTCGAATACAGCCACCGCGACGAATCAGAGACGGCAATGCTGGAACTGACCGGGAAGCCGCGTTTGCACGTGGTCACATACGAGGAGGCCGGGAACCCGTTACCGACGAAATGACGGCGTTTCGAAAGGCCTGGCTGAGAAGTAAATGGAAGTAAGAAAAAATCGGTTGCCCGTCCCCAGGCAACCGATTTTTGCATTTAGCGTGTGAGCAATATCTTTTTGGTTTCTACCGAATCCGGCTTCTTCACTTGCAGCAGGTAAATGCCCGCCGGTGCATTGTCGAGGGTAATGCGTTCCTCATGCGCACCCTTGCCTTCGACGCTCCGCGTATGCCAGATTTTGCCCTGAACGTCCGTCACGCGGATGGTTGCCGCTTCGCCGGTTTTCAAATGGAAGCTGGCTTTAAATTCGCCGGCGGCGGGATTCGGGTAGGCTTGCAGCAGAGGCGAATCGGATTGTGTCTGGATAAATTCAGGTGCGGCCAGTCGCGCAGTGTTTTGGCTGCTTGCGACACAAAGCTTATCCTGACGTATCGCGGCCCCGGGCAGTCCCTGGATGCGGATCCAGTTATTGCCAGTGGCCAGCGTCACGTAGAATGTCTCTTCCCGCCAGGCGATATTCCAGCTATAAGTAGGAGGAAGCTGCAACGCCGGAATAGCGACAGTCCCGTTCACCGACACGCTCACCTGCGCATTCTGCTCGGCATAATAGCGCAGGGTCACGGGATATTGGCCGGCTGCGGGTACATTCGGTATGTAATAGTCGACATAATAATCATAATTGTTCTGGGCACCCTTGGTTTGCCCGTTCGATGCGTTCGGATCACTGCTGGTGGGGCCGTTACCGGCCGACCATTCGGCTTCCTGGCATACACTGAACCCTCCCGATGGCTCACATCCGCTAACGGTTATGTCGAGTGTTTTAACAATTGGCGCGCAGCCGTTCTTGGATGCCGTTAAAGTATAAGTAAAGGTACCGTTGACGTCCGGTGTACTGAGAGTGGTGCTGGCAAATGTAGAAGTATGGCCTTGCCCGCTCCACAAATAGGATACCGACCGGCAATCGAAGCCGGAACAAACAGCGGATGCAAAAACAGATTCATTACAAGCGGGAGTGAAATTCGAGGCATATACATCCACATTGAAATCACACGATGGCGGGTTTCCTGTTCCGCCAGGTCCTGAAACGCAGATTCTGTCCTGTCGTATCACACCGTACCCAAACCCGCTCCATATACGGATTTTATTGCTGCCTTCTTTAAGGTCAAAGGTAAAGACCCGGTCGGCCCAGACGACATTCCACGAGCCGGATTCAGCCACACCGGTCAATGGAATAATCATGTCCCCGTTCACACTAATAGTTATGGCCGATGGCTGCGGGGAATAATAACGCAGGGTTACCTGGTGAGGTCCTGTCGCTTTAACGCCGTTGACTTCATATTCGACATAATAACTTGGACCATTCTGAGTACCGCGCGTTTTGCCATTCGAGGCATTGGGATCGTCGGTTATTTCCCCGTCACTATTTGAATTTTCTGCTTCCACACAAGTGCTGAACGGTTCAGTGGGACCGGAGTCGCACGTGACTGCGACGGTCGTTCCGGCGGATCTGTTTTTACAGCCGTCTTTGTTTGCAAAAAGGAAATAGTTGTATGTTCCGCTTACCGGGGGGCGCAGGCACGGTAATGGATTGGCCTGACACGTTCAGTCCTCCTCCGCCCCATGAGTACCTTACGCCGTCGCAGTCCGGGCCGGTGCATTGCGCACTGAGCGTAATGGGTTCGGAACATTGCGGCGTAGCATTGGATACCGAGGCAGATACATTATAGTCGCAACCCGGCGTGATTACCACCTCCACGGTTACAGATCCGGTCTTATTGGAGCATCCTGACTTCGTCGCAAAAAGATCGTAGGTATAAGTGCCCGGGACTGAGGGGGTTTTCAAACCAATGATGTTGCCATAGCGTAAGATACCATTTCCTGTCCATGTAAAAGTAACTTCGTCACAATTGGCTCCGGAACAATTAGCAAAGAAAGCCATGTCGTCTCCAAGCTCATAGCGGGCGGCTGTGGAAGGCGCGATTTCAAATTCGCACACGGGGTCGCTGGGCCCGTTTTCCGTCCAGCAAACCTTGTCCTGTCTGACGTTGTATCCCGGAAGCTCTTTAATTCGGATCCGGTTGTTGCCCGCCGGGAGATCCACTTCGAATGTGTGTTCCTTCCACGCGATATTCCAGGAATAGGAAGCCGGAAGGACGATCTGTGTGGACGTACCGGCATTTATGGAAACATTCACCGGGGAGTCTTGCTCGGCATTGTACCGGAGGGTGATCAAATACTTCCCGGCAGTCGGAACGTCGGTTTGGTATTCGACAAAGTAGTCCCACGTGTTTTGAGCACCCCGGGCCTCGCCATTGGAAGCATTCGGGTCCCCCGAAACGGGAGCGTCGCTGTTGGCATTTTCGGCCTCGAGACAGATTGTAAAAGGTTCGGCAACCGCAGCAACTTTTGATGCAGTACCGGCGTCGCCGTCAGCAGGTGCGGTGGCGTAAACGCCGAGCGCCGAGAGTAAAAGACAAATAACGAGCGTACAAGTTTTCATAGCATACGGGAAAAGGTGGATGAATGGACCTTCCAACGGATCATTGGAAAAGACAATGCAAACTTGGATTGTCTACATTTTCCTAGACACCACCGCCGTGTAAACCGTGGCGACATGCGTAAAAATTTATTGATTATCAGCGAAATCTAGCGCTGCTTCTCCGAGAGATACTTCCAATACCGCCTGGGTACATGTCTGACATGCAACCGCGTATTTTTTCGCGCGGAGATGTTGGTCGTTTTAAAGTAATCCTGCCACAGAAGCGTATAAAGCTCTTCCTTTGGATCAAGCAGCCCTGCCGGCAGCGCATTTACGACCGATAGCTGCGGTGCGGCACCGAGTTCGATCTCCTCCGTTTTTTCCAGGTCGTAATACAAGCCGTATTTTCTTTTCAAATCATAAATTATCCACCGCTGATCGGCATAACGGTTCTCGAAATGCTCCGAGACTAGAGGAAGTACGTCGAAATCGGGCTCGATATGGGCATAGTAAATGCCGTCGCCGGTTTTCTGAAAGCGGACGAACGCTTCCATCCGGTGTTTTTCGCGGTGGACCTGCCGGGCGGTTTGTGAAATGGCCAGCACATCGGGATGGGCATAGTTTTCGGAAGCGCCGGCAGGCCGATCGATCACGTAACGGGCGAAATTGAGGAGATGTTGGAATGCCTCCGGGCGTTCCGAAAGATACGCCTGGTAAAACCGCAGTTGCCATTCCTTACCCAGTTTGGCACAAAGCCCCTTCCACACGCGCTCGCCCTTTTCACGGTCGGAAACGACGTGAAATCCGGCATCGAAAACGTCCGGTACGTAATGAGCCTGCCCGACTAGCTTTATGATCTTCGATTTCCGGGTGTAGCATTCGAACACGGCCGTCAGAAGCCCTTCCAGCGAACCGTCGAAAATGTACAGTTCCATCAGAAAAGCGACAATTGATTATCCGGGTTGGATTGATACTTGCTTTTGCCTTCCGAAAGGATCAGGTTTTTGATATGCCCGGCCTCGTACTCTTTCAGTTGCATTGGGCTGTCGGCGTACCTTATGAAATGGCGGGCCTTACGGAAAGCGATGCCCAGTTTGCGCAAATGGTTTTCGTGGAGTCGGTTGAACCTGCGTGCCTGAACAATTTTTAATGCCGATCCCACGCCAATGCCCGGTACGCGCAGGATCATGTGATAGTCGGCGGTATTGATATCTACCGGAAACCGGTCGAGGTTCCGCAATGCCCAGCCAAGTTTCGGATCGACGTCGATTTCGAGGTTAGGGTGCAGGTCGTCGAGGATTTCCTGCACTTTGAAACCATAGAACCGCATCAACCAGTCGGCTTGGTAGAGCCTGTTTTCGCGGATCAGCGGAGGCTGCGAGCCGATTACTGGCAATCGCGAATCGTAGCTGATAGGAATGTAGCCGGAATAGTAAACGCGTTTGAGCGAAAAGTTCCGGTAAAACGCGTTGGCCGTGTATAAAATCTCCTTGTCCGACTCGGTTGTTGCGCCGACAACAATCTGGGTACTTTGTCCCGCAGGTACGAATTTTGGCACGCTTTTGATCAGCGCCTTTTCGCTCTCGAACTGCGTAATGTTGTTTTGGATGTATTTTAAAGGCTTCTCGACCTCCGAATGCGACTTCTCGGGCGCCAGAAGTTTCAGGCCACGCTCGGTCGGCATTTCGAGGTTAATGCTCATGCGGTCGGCGTACATGCCCGCTTCGCGAAGCAACTCGTCGCTTGCGCCGGGAATTGTTTTCAGATGGATATACCCATTGAAACGTTCGTCTTGCCGTAGCTTTTTTACAATGCGGACCAGTCTTTCCATCGTGTAATCGGCATTTTTGAAAATCCCCGAACTCAGGAACAATCCTTCGATATAGTTCCTCCGGTAAAAATTCATCGTCAGTTCCACTACCTCTTCCACGGTGAAAGCCGCCCGCCTAATATCGTTGCTCCGCCGGGAAACACAGAACGCGCAATCGTAAATGCAATGATTGGTCAACAGGATTTTCAGCAGCGACACACATCTGCCGTCCTCGGTGTAGGTATGGCAGATGCCCGCTCCTTCCGCGTCCCCAATTCCCTTGTTCTCATTTTTCCGGTTGCTGCCGCTCGATGCGCACGACACATCGTATTTTGCGGCATCGGCCAGAATCCCCAACTTCTCCCGGATCCGCTCGTACATACCCTGAATTTACAATAAGTTAATTTTGCCTAAAATATCGAACGGTGTAAACCAGTTATTAGGAGGTTGCACAGAATGTATATTTGTGCATGAAAATATCAAACTATTGATACTTGTACAATCTTTCGAGGCAGAATGTTTGTGAGTCGTTTGCGTAAAATTTCCCTTTGTTTGCTGATAGTTGCCGGATCTGTCAGATTTTCAGCCTATTGCCAATCCAACGAGCCCAAAGTAACCCGTTACAACGGAAAAGTGAGCCAGCAGTTCGTTATGAACCGCGACACGCCGATTATCGACCACGCCACCGGTCGGCGTATCAGCTACGAAGCATACGACAACATGCTGAAACGAAACCCGGGCCAATATAAAACCCAGCCGATCTTCGATAAATATGGTAAGGCGTCGTCTTTCGAGGTCATTAAAAAAAGCCAGTTGTACGTTCAGCCCGACGGCTCCGTGATGAACAATCCCGATCTGATGCCCGAAATAGGGGAACCTATTGCGCCATTTGTGATGCGCGGGCTGGACGGAAAAGTGTATGATTCGGAAAAATTGAGGGGAAAATACATTCTGCTCGGATTTTGGGTGCGCTACGAAAAGCCATTGTACACGCTCGCGAGTACGAAAGTCATTTCCAACTTTATCGACGAAAACAAACGGAAAGGCATCGAGATCGTATCCCTCGGCACCACACTGAATACTGAAGAAGAATGCCTGGAAGCGATTCCGAAACGGAACTGCGGTTTCATCCCCGTTCCGGAATCGTATGGTTTCAACCATCGGTACAAGATCAGCGAAACGCCGTACTTTATCCTGGTCGACCGAAAAGGCATTATCCGGGCAATGGCCCCGCATACCGAGTTCTCGAAGATCAGCGAACTCGTGCTGCGGTAATCAGCCCAGCGCGCCGCTGATGCGGTTGTAGAGGCGCTCGGGATGCCATATTCGTCCCGGACCGAGGATCATTCGGCGCGAAGTCCTGTATATGTGATACCCCATTTCCCGAAGATGTTCCAAGCCCGCCGTATTATCCATCGGCAGGATCGCCACCGGCCGCGTTACTGCGCGGAGCTGCATCAATGCGAAGCCCGCGGCATCGGTAGCCGCGACAATGGGACCGTCGCTCCACGTGGGCAGGTAAACACCTTCCGGGGCTCCTTTTGAATCGAGATAGACGAATGCGTCGGCGAGGAATTCGGCCATTACGCCGCGTCTGTCCTCGCCGGAAACCATGCGGTCGATGCCATAGGCGGCCTCACGAAAATTTTCGGTAAACGGCTGAATATGTGGCGAATAAGGCGATCCGGAAGCGATATTTTCCCTTTTTAAATGCGCATATTGCCCTTCTACGCGAAAACCCTGCTTCAAATACACCGGATACCCAAATTCCGTGGCGTCGAGGTAAATGGTCGGATAACGGCTTCGATCGACGCTCTCGATCAAATGCCGGGTAATGGCGGTGCCCAGGCCTTTGTTGCGGTGTGCCCCGTGCGTAATGATGCACGCCAACCAGGCCGTATCGGCATGAAAAATGGAAGTACCCACGGCAACGGGCTCGCCATTTTCCACGATTTTGATCGGCTTGCAATAGTCGGATTTTAAAAAGTAACTGAACCGCGGGCGGATATCGCCCCAGCCCTCGGGTTCGAGGGCGGGGAGGTAGGCGATGTCGTCTTCCGTAAATTCCTGGCAAATCATGGCGGGATTGTTTAATTCGCACTAAAATGTCAAAAATCCGCTTCAAGCTGTCGGAAATGATCGATTTTTCTTTGCCAGTCGATCCAGGAATAATAGAATAGGATGAAAAATGAAAGGATTAAGCCGCTCAGAATAATGTATTTGTGCTGCGTAAAGATAATTTGATAAGCCAGGAAAAATAACAGGGCTCCTGCATAAACGACCGACGATAGCATCGAAAACATAGCCAATACCTTCAGCGAATGCGTCTGTTTGGCCAGCGCCTCCCTGACGTTCCCGCTTACCGCCGGATTTTGTATATGGAAGTATCCCAATGCATTATTTAAGATGTAAAGGGCAATGCTGATCGCGAGCAGGATATTGACCGCTAACGGTTTTCGGGCCCCGTCGAAGCCATCGTAAAAAAGAAAGAGGAGCGCGGTCAGGGCCGCTATCTCGATCATGAACTTGACGCGCAATTTGCGAAGCGAAGGATGGTTACGGGCGCGCGTCATCATGGCCAGCTCTTTTTCGGAAAGCGGTTCGTGGCCGGCCTGGTGCCAATCCGATTTTAAATCATCGATATTCATCGGTTTTTTGCGGTTAAAAGTGTTTTGAGTTTCTCCTTGATGCGGTTGAGCTTCACCCCGACGTAATTTTCGGATATGCCTGTTATTAGGGCGATTTCAGCGTAGGAGTAGTCTTCGAGGTAGAGTGAAATAAGCGCCCGTTCCGGTTCGCTCAGCGTTCGCAATGCGCGGAAGAGCCATTCTTCGCGTTCCGGCGCTGCCTCAGTCGCATCGGGAAGGTCGGGTGGATGTTCGAAGAGCGAGATGGCAGGCTTCTGTTTCCGGTAGGATGCCATGGCGGTGTTCAGCGCAATGCGGTAAATCCACGTCGTAATTTTGGATTCGTGCCGAAACTCCGGGAATGCGCGCCAGAGCTGGTATACGATTTCCTGAAAAAGGTCCTGTTGATCCTCGGGCGTATTCCGGTACATCCTGGTCACCTTAAAGATGATCCGCTGATGCGTACTAATTGTTTCAAGAAAAATTTTCTCCATAAAAATCAGTCTTTCCCAATAGGTTGCGGAGATCGGGAAAAACTTACAGGCGTCGCAATTTTTTTGGATTAATGCGACTCTGCAACATCGGGCGCCTTGCATGTTTGGGCTATTTCATCGCCAAATTTACGAAAAAACATAGCTTTTGTTTTTCCTTCAAAATGCTCAAAGTTAAGTAAATAGCCTTCAACCTTACTAACCGGAACAATCGCCTTCGGGGTATTAGGTAATCTTGTCATGCTTATAGCGTGTGAAACAGTTCAACTTTGACTATTTAGACGCCACTTTTCACGAAAAGTAACGTTATTTACCAAAGTTTTTTTCAAAAGAACCGGACATGAATATCATTACAGCAGACCAGCTCAAAACCATTCTGGAAAATGAGGACCCCATCGTGATCGACGCACGTGGAGGGACCGACGCATTGGAACGTTATAACCGGGCGCATCTCGAAAATGCCCAGTTTGTTGACCTCGAAACGGACCTGTCGGAGAAGTCGGCCGATCCGTCCGTCGGCGGGCGGCATCCGCTGCCGAAACCCGAGGATTTCGGACGTTTTTTAGGGGTCCTAGGCATTAGCCCATCCTCGACGGTGGTGGTTTACGACGATAAGAAAGGCGCCAATGCGGCTGCACGTTTCTGGTGGATGCTGAAAGCTGCCGGTCATGAAAAAGTATATGTAGTAAGCGGCGGGCTCGATGCGATCGTCGAAGCGGGAATCGACTTGACCCAAAAAACGGCTTCGCTGCACGCCCTGGAAGAATATCCTATCAAAGGATGGCAAATGCCGACGGTAGATGCCGACGACGTGGCGCTTGCCGCAGCCGATCCGGACTCGATGGTGATCGACGTGCGCGAGCATTACCGGTACCTGGGCGAAAGCGAGCCGATCGATCTCGTAGCGGGGCATATCCCGGGGGCGGTCAACATCCCTTACAATTCCAATCTGCGGGAAAACGGCGAGTTTATGTCCCCCGCGGACCTCGCTGCGAAATACAAGGAGGCCTTCGCCAGCAGGGACCCGCGAAAAGTCGTTGTACATTGCGGCTCGGGTGTTACCGCCTGCCACACATTGTTGGCACTGGCCGAAGCCGGCTTGCACGGGGCGAGCCTTTACGTGGGCTCCTGGAGCGAGTGGTCGCGGACGGGACGGCCTGTCGCAACGGGAGAAGAATAGCGGCTATCGAGGCCCGGGCACGTGCTCGGGCCCCGGTTCTTTTATCGGATGGATTGCAGGTACTGGTACAGCGACGAAAGCTCCGTTTGCGTATACTGAGCAGTCATTTTCCAGGGCATGTCCTCGTTCCTGAGCACGTGTCCTTCGGGTGTTTTACCCGTAGTAAGCGTTGCGATGAATTGCTCCTTGCTCCATTTTCCGACGTGCCCGGTGGAAGTAATGTCGGGAACGGGAGGGAAGCCGGGCGCAAGCGGCTCGCCGCCTTTGAAGTTCTCGCGGTGGCAGCCCGAGCATGAAACGGCCAGGTATTTGCCCTGCCCGACGCCTTCCGCCGAATCGGCACGGGCGATCATCGGCCGGTTATGGTCAATTTTTTCAACCGATAAAAGGGGCATTTTACCAAGATAGCTCATCACGACAGCCACCGGCCCGAGGTCATTAGCGGGAAGCACGTTAGCTACTTCGGGAATCCGGCTGCAATAGGCGATCAATGCGGCCATATCCTGTTGCGACAGCAAGGTCGTTTCGTGCGACGGCATGAAAAGAAGCGGCCGGCCCCCGCGGCCGACGCCGTGCCGGAGTGCGGCTATCCAGTCGGAAACGTCATAATTCGCCGGCAAGCCCCCTTTTCCTTTGGTAAGGTTGGAGGCTACAAGCCGCCCGATGGCCCCGTCTTCATTCATGACCCGTCCTTCCAGATTGTTCCCATGGCAATCCTGACAGCCCTTGATTGCCACCAGATGCTTCCCGCGGGCAATGGACGCACTGTCTTTCGGAATTGTGAGGGTTTCCTTTTCAAAAACGTAGGGTTTGCTCATCCGGCTCTTCATCGAGAACGACATGTAAGCATAAGTACAGGTAGCGATAAAGGCAACGCCGGCAAGGGTGATACCGGTCCATTTGAAGATTTTTTTGATCATGGCTTGCTATTTTTTTGCAAAAGTGCCATAGCATCCGCCGCATTCACCTACGCAAAACGGATAAAAATCTACGACGAACGGATTTTGTCGATTAATTGGGCCGTTCACTCATTCAGCAGCACCTGGGCGCTTCCCGAGGGTGTATTTTCGTATGTGATCAACCATTTTTACAAGTTATGGCCGCCACAATTATCCATTCCGCCGACATCCTCGATTTCCAACCGGTACCGCATCCGCAATCGGTCGATCCCAACGCCAGCGTTCCGAACCCCGGCGGGCTCGTGACCCGCTATCACCCGGAAGTAGGCAATATGAAGTTCCGGAGCCTGCTTTTCCCGAACATGCATGTGATGAACCTGCATTGGCGGTCGCAGAAAGACGTGATCCTCTACGATAGCTCTTCGGTAGATACCATTAATATCAATTTCCATCTCGCCGGCAGGCTCGATACTACTTTTCTGGGCCTCTCGCGTGACTTGAATATGACAGCGGGCAGGCATAACCTGGTTTTTTCACCGGAAGGCGGAGACATCAACCGGGTGGCGGCTAACGAGTCGCTCGAAATGTTCCATCTCAGTCTCGACAAAACCTTTTTCTCCGGCTTGCTGGGCTGCGACGACCGTTGGAGTGAGCGTGTACAGGAAAATTTGATGCACGACAGGCCTTTTTCGGGCATTGCCGGTACCGTCGAGATCACCCCGCGCATGCAGGGCCTGATCAGGGATGTAAAGCAAACGTGCGAAGCCGGAGCCGTGCGTAATCTGATGATCCAGTCGAAAATACTGGAACTGCTGGCGTTGCAGATCGAACAGTTTCGCGGCCCGCAGCGACCACAGGCAGTGGCCATCCCGGCCGCCGACAAGGAGAAACTTCACCAACTGAAATGCTTTCTGGATAAGCATTTCCTGGACGAATATTCGCTTTCCGAACTTTCGCGGATCTGTCTGCTGAATGAATTCAAGGTGAAAAAAGGCTTCAAGGAGCTGTTCGGAACCACTGTTTTCGGGTACCTGCGTAAATTGCGGATGGATTATGCCGAACGGTTGCTTCTCGATTCATCCCGTTCGGTGGAGGAGGTTTCGGATCTGCTGGGCTACGAGCACGCCCAGCATTTTTCAATCGCCTTCAAGAAGTACAGGGGGATCAATCCATCGTCCGTCCGAACAAGGAGAATGCTGGCCTGATATATGAAAATTACGATGGGAAAGTATTTAACAGCGATCAGTTTATTGATAGTGAGCGCCTGTGCATTGGCAATGGCAAGCGGGTGGCGAATTGCCGACGGCTGCGTTATCCGTTTCGACGGCAAATATGCCCATGGTACCTTCACCGGACTGACCGGACAAATAAGGTTCGATCCCGAACATCCCGAAGAAGCGCATTTCGATGTATCGCTGGATGTAGCCTCCATCGATACGGGGATAGCGTTGAAAAACAAGCACGCGAAAAGCGATAAGTGGTTCGATGTGGAAAAATATCCTCGCATCAACTTCTTGTCGAAGTCAATAAGCCGTACGGATACCGGGTTCGTGGTCTGCGGCGAACTCGAATTAAAGGGGATCAAGAAAAACCTGGCCATTCCGTTTGCGTTCACATCCGCCGGCAAGCAATATGTTTTCTGCGGGAAATTCAAGGTAAACCGGGGCGATTTCGGTATCGGAAAAGTGAATGGAAAGGAGTCAGATTCAACAGCCGTAGAAGTATCGGTGCCCGTCCTGGCGCTCGAATAGGATTACCTGTCCCCGAGCGCTTCGAGTTGCCTCAGCAACTCCTGAAGTTCCTGCTCGGCTGCTCTAAGCGATTGCATTTCACCGCTTTCCACAACATTTTGTGCCGGATCGTCGAAGTTCTTAATTTCTTCCATCACTTCGGGATTTTCGCGGTTTTCCGGCGCATAGGCGATGTACTCTTCGAGATTAGTCCGTTCAAACTCTATCTGTTGCCTTTTCGCCAGGATTTTATCTTCCAATTGCCGCCTTTTTTCCAGATAGCCCATCTTCGTTTAGCTTTTCTTTCTTACCTTACAATAACTGGTCCAGATATTTTGAACATCCGAAGAGGGGTAATTCCTCCGGCGGCACTACTTTGCCAATCTTTTGAAGGAACTCAATCAATCTCGTATCGATAACTCAAACAGGTTTATGGATTATGCAAATGCTTCGTCCGATTATCTGAGCGCCAATCCCAGCTGGCATATCGAAGATTCGCCCTGGAAGGCAACTCAGATTATCAAGATGCTGAAAAAGAACAATCTACGTCCCAAATCCATTGTCGAAATCGGTTGTGGAGCCGGCGAAATCCTGAACCAGCTGCATGAGCGCTGGGAGGACAAGACAGTACAGCTCTACGGGTATGACATCTCGCCGGATGCTTATGAATTCTGCAAGGCACGGGAGCGGGCCCGCCTGAAATTTTTTAATGAGGATCTTTTGCAGACAAACGAAAAGTTCGATCTCATGCTGATGATCGACGTGTTCGAGCATGTGGAAGACTATTTCGGCTTCATTCGCAAAAGCGCCCGCCATGCCGAATATAAAATTTACCACATTCCGCTGGATTTCTCGGCATTGGCCGCATTTACCGGGCATCTGATGAAGCTGCGAAAATCCGTCGGACATATTCACCATTTCACGCGGGAAATGGCGCTCAACACCTTGAAGGACTGTGGCCTCGAAGTACTCGATTGGTTTTACACCCTTTCGGAGCTCGAACTGAATTATGGAAAGCACAATTTCAATGGGAGGATTGTCAATTCGGTGCGGAAGGTGCTGTACACGGTGAAACCCGAACTCGCGGTGAAGGCCGTCGGCGGATTTTCATTACTGGTTCTGGCAAAGTAAACCACGTCCCGAAGCTATTTCATGTTCAGTGCCCTTTTCAAAAAGCCACCGAGAAAACTGGCGGCGAAGGTCAGAACGATGGAGCCGTAAAGACTGAAATTTTCAAGTTCCTGCCTGGCTTGATCGCCGGGCGGGGACGTTAGAAGAAAGTACCCGGCCAGCATGAGCGCGGATTGCATAACCGCCAGCAGCCAGCCCTTGTAAGGTTCGGCAAAACCAATGGAAATGGCGGCGAATACCGCCACCAGATAGGGGAGATGGATACTTTCGGCATCCTTGATCACGTAAACCAGCAATGCGCCGGTCAGCACGATCATCAGCATATTAATGGCAAGTCGCTTGTCAAAAAACGCTTCCTTCGCCGCTACCGACCGGGTAGGAGCTGTTTCCAGCAACTCGCGCAATGTACGTTCATGGTCCATATCCTGCTTCGCCTCCGTTTCGCGTCCCAACTGTACGAAAGCCATTGCGCGCCAGTGGTATGGTTCGGCGCTTTGTTCTTCCGAAATGCTCACGGCCTTGTTGAAGGCCGCTAGCGCATCGTCCAGCCGGCCTTGTTCGAGGTATATTTTGCCGGATTCAACATGCAACGCAGAAACCTGATCGTCGTAGCTCAGGCCTGTCCGAATGTCCTGTAATGCTTCCCCAGGCTCTCCCAGCGCTTTCCGGCACAAGCCACGGTAGAGATAGGCAATGCACGATTTGGGTTTTTGCCTGATTCTGGCATTAAAATATTCGTACGCCTTCTCAATTTCACCGTCGTTATATAAGGTAATGCCTTCCCCGAGGGAGGCTGCCTCTTTCTCACTGGATGTGCGGAGATCGGCATAGTTGCGGAGGTAGAAAACATAGCCGAAAAAGGCGATTACGACAAGAAATTCCATACTATTTGCAAATCAGCTGGTATGAAGCCAAAATTCGGCACCGCCGTCTGCAAATCAAAAGGGAATCGTGTGTTTTAAAGAATAAATGCGTTGCCGCTACGCACCGCTCATATTAGAATAACCATATTGGGCTCGCTTGCATTCTCAGGGTTCGAAGCCGAATACGCCAGGGCAATGCGTTTACCGGTATTTTCGGCGAGTTCAAGCAATTGGAAAATTTTTTCCTCTCCTTCGATTCGTAATGCCTGGTATAAAATGTTCCCGTAGTTGAACTCGTTGGAACCGAGTCCGTTTTTCAGGGCCGCCAGCTGATACCGGTCGAATATTTCCTTTCCTGACATGAAGTGCAACATTGTTATGGATATTGCAGATGAAAATTTGCCGGAAAGATGCGCAAATCGGTATTAAAGTTGCATGGGGTTACCTCAAATGTTCGGGAAGCGGAATATTTATGCTGGTTTCATCGGCCACGGGAATGCCGCGTTCGGTCCGCAAGGGAATAAGCCCCGACCAGATCGGCAGTTCAAGGTCCTCCGCTTCGTCCTTCGGCATTCCGCTGCGCATCTTCGCGGATGCTTCGTCGAACGCGAATGCCAGCGCGGTCGTCTTCCTTACCTCGCTGTCCGTCATCGGGCGCAGGTAGTCCCAACTGTCAGGGACGATTTTGTTGGTAAGCCATTCGAAAGCAGCCCTTTTTGTCCCGGCGTCTTCAATTTTCTCGGCTTTGGAAAAAATAACCACCGAGCGATAATTGACCGAGTGGCTGAATGCCGATTTCGCCACCACGAGCGCATCGGTCAGCATTACGGAAATGCAAACCGGAATGCCCTTTTCGATTTCCCTGATAAAATGGCTGCCTACCGAGCCATGGATGTAAATTTTATCTTCGTAGCGGACAAAGGCCGTTGGAATGGAAAACGGCCGGTTGTCCACAGCATAGCTAATAGTGCAAAACAGTGCCTCGTCCAGGATGGAACAGATTGTTTCATGTTCATAATAAGTGCGTTTAGGCAGGCGGCTCGGGACCAGGTAGGGCGATGGCGTGCTCATGTTCTTTTGTTTTTCTTCAA